>JBBAVM010000028.1:0-34102 GCA_040397685.1 Pirellulales bacterium | reverse complement strand
CGCGTCCCCGACCTGACGGCCGCGGCCGACCTCGTGGGCACGCTCGCCCGGGAGCGCGACTGGAGGCAGGTCGCCTGGCACGACCATCCCCTCGTCGCGCCGCTGCGGGCCGGCATCCCGTGCGGCTCGCTCGAGATCCGGCCCGGAGCATTCGACAAGTCGGCCCTCGAGGCCTGCGACGCCGGCATCACCGCCTGCGAAACGCTCGTCGCCCAGACGGGATCGATCCTCGTGTCGAGTGCGACCTGCGGCGGCCGGGCCCTGTCGATCCTGCCGCACGTGCATGTCGTCGTGGCGACGCTCGACCAGATCGTGGCCACGCTCGGCGATGCCTTGCACGACGTCCGCGAACGGCACGCCGGCCGGCTGCCGAGCATGCTCTCGTTCATCACCGGTCCGAGCCGCACCGGCGACATCGAGCGGATCCTCGTCCTCGGCGCCCACGGCCCGAAGGAACTCGTCGTGATCCTCGTCGGGTAACGCCCAACGGGAGCCCGAAGCGCAAGCGAGGGAGACAACGATTCCCTCGCTCGCATTCCCTCGCTTGCGCTTCGGGCTTCCGTACAGGGAGGCTCGGGGTTGCCCCTACCATTGAGACGGCGTATGTGACCAGCGAAGCCATGGATGGCGCAGCGCAGGCACATCCGAGCGGGCCGTAGCCTGGAGGGCGAAGGCGAGCGGCCGGCGAAATGGTAGGGGCGACCCCGAGCCGGATTGGGCGCGTTGAGCAGCGACAGGCTGAAGCCTGTCCTACGAGACCGGCCCGCCAGTTACACTCTGCGCCCATGAGCCAGCCACGCTGCCCCGTCTGCCACGGTGAGACGTTCGAGATCCGGGCGAAGCTCATGTGTCGGCAGTGCGGCATGATCCTCGAGACCTGCTGCGAGGGCGGGCCGATGGGAAGTTCTCCAGCGTGCGAGCAGCCGGCGGAACCGTCGGCAGATCCGGAACAACCGCGCACTTCTCGCGACGATTGAGTTTTTCGGTCGGCGAAGATCGATCTTCTGCTGTGAGTTTGCCGCCTGCGCAAACCCTCGGGATCACGGAACAACGCCACGGATGCGTTCCGCGAGACCGGGGGCAAGGCGGTCCGCTCGGCCGGGCTCGATCGATGGAACGCCACCGACTGGGGATGGCCTCCTTCAAAGCCTGGAAAAAGTGTTCGCGAACCGTTTGGGACAAGTTCTTTTTCCTCTGGAGGTTTCTGTGAAGAAGCGTTTGACGTTCAGTTTCCTGCCGTGGGTCGCGGCCGCCGGCGTGTGTCTCGGTGGCTCGTTCGCCCGCAGCGAGGATGGCTCGGTGCTCGTCGGTGGTGAGGCCGCCGCAGCGGCCACGGACGCGGCCGCTGCCGCCCCGGCCGACGCCTGCATGAAGACGGTCAAGGTGTGGAAGATGGTTCCGGAGATCCGGGACGTCGAGACCACCGAGTGGACGACGGAGGTCCGCGAGCGGTCCTTCACCGTCAAGAAGCGGGTGCCGCGGATCGAGGAAAAGACCCGCGACTACACCGTGATGGTGCCGGAGAAGCGGACGAAGACGGTCGAGTACACGGTGAACGTCAACGTGCCCGAGACGAAGACGATCCAGTACAGCGTGAAGGTTCCCTACACCGAGCAGGTGGAGGAGCAGTACACGGTGTGCGTGCCGGTCACCGAGCAGCGGACGGCCACCTACACGGTGAGCGTTCCCTACACGGAAGAGCGGACGGCGACCTACAAGGTGAACGTCCCCTACACCGAGCAGGTGGAGGAGAAGTACACGGTGCAGGTTCCGTACACCGAGGAGATGACGGGCTACCGCACCGTGTCGAAGCGGGTTCCCGTCAAGTCCACGAAGACGGTCACCTGCCGCGGCGGCCACTGGGTCACCGAGGCCAAGGAGATCTCGGCGAACGGCAAGTATGACGCCTGCGGCAATCCCTGCTGCCCGAAGGTGGTCTGCTGCCGCAAGTGGGTCCCCACGTGCGAGACCAAGGAGATCGAGGTCACGATGTGGAAGACCGAGTGCGAGCAGGTGCCCTTCACGTACTGCGTGAAGAAGTGCCGCACCGAGGAGCGGACCCGCACGGTGTGCGTGCGGAAGAGCCGCTGCGAGGAGCGGACCCGGACCTACTGCGTGAAGCTCTCGCGCTGCGAGGAGCGGACTCGGAACTACTGCGTCACCAAGATGGTGCCGGAGACCCGGACCCGCACGAAGTGCATCGCCAAGTGCCGCACCGAGTGCCGGACCCGCGAGGTGACGGTGAACAAGTGCGTGCCCGAGACGCGGACCCGCGAGTGCCACTACACGGTGATGGTGCCGGTCCAGAAGACCGCCACCTACACGGTGTGTGCCAGCGACTGCGTCGAGGAGACGAAGACCGAGAAGTACGTCGTGCGCGTGCCCCAGAAGGTCACGAAGCAGGTGTGCGTGAAGGTCAAGAAGTGCGTCGAGGAGCAGGTTCCGGCCGGTGACGCGGGCGCTGCCTGCGGCAACGGTGGCAGCGGCGGTCGCGGCCACAAGGGCTGCCTCCGCGGCTGCAAGAAGGGCTGCTGAGTATCCCGCGGACCAGCCATCCATGGCCTGGTCCGCTCGGTCGACCGCTGGGAACGCCAAGGGTTCCCAGGGTCGACACCGGCCACCTCGTGCGGCCGGGGGATGACGCGTGAGCAAACGGGCGGGGCGGACAACGGTGTCCGCCCCGCCTTCATTGCTAGCTTCACGCAAAACACGGGCATCCTGCCCGTTTTTGCTTGGGCCGGCGCGGGCACAGCCGAGGTGTGCCCAGCCGGCCGGGCGGTCGCACCTCCGGGCGACCGCGGCCGCAGCGGTGCTGCGGCGTGGCGACTCACCTCGCTCGCGCTTCGGGCTTCCGTCGTGTGTTGAGGAGGCTTCGGGGTTACCCCTGCCGTTGAGCCGGCGTATGTGACCAGCGCAGGCAGGATGCCGGAGCGCAGGCACATCCGAGTGAGCCGAAGCCTGGAGGGCGAAGGCGAACGTCCGGCGAGACGGCACGGGGTAACCCCGAAGCCGGCTTGGGCGAGTAGAAGCAAGACAGGCTGAAGCCTATCCTACGGGCATGCAGTACTGGCTGATGAAGAGCGAGCCCGAGGTGTTTTCGATCCAGGATCTCGCCCAGGCTCCGCGCAAGACGACGCACTGGGAGGGCGTGCGGAACTACCAGGCGCGGAACTTCCTTCGGGCGATGAGGAAGGGCGACCGGGCTCTGTTCTACCACTCCAATGCCGATCCCCCGGGCGTCGCCGGCGTCGTCGAGATCGTGCGCGAGGCCTATCCCGATCCCACGGCGTGGGACCGCAAGAGCGACTACCACGACCCGAAGGCGTCGCCCGAGAATCCTGTCTGGTCGATGGTGGACGTGAAGCTCGTGCGCGTCTTTCCGCGCGAGGTGCCGCTCGACGCACTCCGCGGTGCGAAGGCCCTCGCCGGCATGGAGTTGCTCCGCCGCGGCAGCCGGCTCTCCGTGACCCCCGTCACGGCCGCCGAGTTTCGCACGATCGAGAACCTGGCGGCCGGGCGGCCATAATGGCGGACATGCCCTGCCGAATCGATACCCCTGTGTCCGCCGCCGGCCCGACCGGCGCTCCACTCCCCGCGGCGCTCGCGTGGATCGAGGGGGAGATCGACGCCTTGCGGGCCGCCGGCCTCGAACGGCCCGCCCGAGTGCGCGAGGGACGGCAGGCGGACGAAGTGTGCCTTGATGGACGTACGCTGCTCAACTTCGGGTCCAACGACTATCTCGGCTACGCGGGCGACGTACGGCTGACGAAGGCGGCGTCGAAGGGGGCGTGTGCCGAGGGTTTCGGTGCCGGCGCCAGCCCGCTCGTCAGCGGGCACTCCCAGGCCCACGAGACGCTCGAACGGTCCCTTGCGGGGTTGCTTGGCGTCGAGGCGGCACTCCTCTTTCCGAGCGGCTACGCGGCCAACACAGCCACCATTGCGGCGCTCGCCGGCCCCGACGACTTCATCGCCAGCGACGAGTGCAACCACGCGAGCATCATCGACGGCTGCCGGCTGGCCCGGGCCCGCGTCGGCATCTATCCCCATCGCGACCTGGCCGCACTCGATGCGCTGTTGAGCGCGGCCCACGGCGCGCGACGTACGCTGATCGTCACTGACACGCTGTTTTCGATGGATGGCACGATCGCCCCGCTCGAGGGCCTCTGCGGCCTGGCACGCAAGCACGCCGCGATGCTGCTCGTCGACGAGGCGCACGCCACGGGCGTGTTCGGAGACCGCGGCAGCGGCCTCGTCGAGGAAACAGGAACGGCCGACGGCGTGCATGTGCGCGTGGGCACGCTCTCCAAGGCGCTCGGTGCGGCCGGCGGGTTCGTCGCCGGCAACGCCGCGTTCATCCACTGGCTGCGGCACAAGGCCCGCGGCTGGATGTTTTCCACCGCTCATCCGCCAGGCGTGGCCGCGGCGGCGACACGGGCGATCGCCCTCGTGGCGCACGAGCCCGACCGGCGCGTCGATCTGCTCGCCAGGGCCGACGATTTCGCCGGCCGCCTGCAGCACGCCGGCCTCGACATCCGCGGTGCCGAGGCCCAGATCGTGCCGGTGATCGTGGGCACACCCCAGGCCGCCGTGGATCTCGCCGAGAAACTCTTCGACGAAGAATTCTTCGTGCCCGCGATCCGCCCGCCGAGTGTGCCTCCGGGGAAAAGCCGCGTGCGCGTGAGCCTGTCGTGGCTCCATGACCCACGCGACCTCGCCCGTCTCGCGGAGGCCCTCGCCAGGCATGCCCGCTGACTCGCCCGCTGCCTGGTGCGTGATCGGTGCCGGCCCCTCGGGCTTGGCGGCGCTCAAAAACCTGCTGGCCTGCGGGATCGCAGCGGACTGCCTCGAGCGCGAGGCGGGGATCGGGGGCAACTGGCGGTTTGGATCCCCGTCGTCGCGCGTCTTCGCCTCGACCCGCCTCATCAGTTCGCAGCGGCTCACGGAGTTCACCGACTTCCCGATGCCGCGGGAATGGTCCGCCTACCCCGATCACCGCCAGTGCCTCGAGTATCTCGAACGCTATGCCCGGCACTTCGACCTCCTGCCGCACATCCGCTGCGGCTCCGGCGTCGAGCGGATCGAGCGGCCGCCCGAGGGCGGCCCGGGATGGATCGTGCGCTCGGGCTGCGGGGAAGCGGCCCGCTACGCCGGTGTCGTGATCGCCTCGGGCCACAACCGCGAGCCGCGCTGGCCCGTGATCCCGGGCACGTTTTCCGGACGCTTGCTCCACGCCGCCGACTACAAGTCGCCCACGCACCCCGTCGAGATCGCCGGGAAGCGGGTGCTCGTGATCGGCGGCGGCAACTCCGGCTGCGACATCGCCGTCGAGGTGTCGCGGCACGCGGCCCGCGCGGTGCACTCCACGCGGCGCGGCTACTACGTCGTGCCCCGGTTCGTGCTCGGCCGGCCTGCCGACCTCCGTGGCGAGCGGCTCCTCGCCCTCGGCGCACCGGTGTGGCTGCGGCGGCTCGTGGGCCTGCGGGCGATCGACCGCACGCTCGGCCTGCCCTGGCGACACGGCCTGCCGCGGCCCGACCATCGGCTCTTCGAAACCCACCCGGTCGTGAATGGCGAACTCTACGACTGCATCGCCGCGGGCGCCCTTCGGCCGGCCGGCGACGTGGCGGCGTTCGCCGGCGACGAGGTCGTTTTCGCCGACGGCACGCGCGACGCCTTCGACGTCGTGATCTGTGCCACCGGCTACCGGATCGAGCATCCGTTCATCGATGCCCGACACCTCGGCGCTGCTGACGGCTCGACCGACGCCGCGCCGCGACTGTTTCTCAACCTGCTCCATCCATTCGATGACGACATCGCCGTGGTGGGGCTCATCCAGCCCGACAGCGGTCAGTGGGGGATCACCGACGTGCAGGGGCAGGTGGTCGCGCGGATGGCGCTGGCGGCCCGCTCGGCACCACGAGCCGCGGCCTGGCTCTACCGCGAGCGGCAGCGGCGGCGACGCCCCCAAGCGATCAGGTACGTCGATTCGCCACGACATCGGCTCGAGGTCGAGCACTTCTCCTACCGCAGGCAGCTCGAGCGGCTCGTGCGGAGCATGGACCGCAGGCTCGTCACGGCGCAGGCGTGGCGGAAGGGTCGGGCTGCGGATTGCCGAACAGTTCCTCGAGTCCGCGGCCGAGGCCATCCTTGATCACGGCTTCCGCCGTGTTCTCCACGATCCTCCCGACGACGCGGTCGATCGCCGCGGCATCGAACTGCGGCCGTTCGACCGTGCCCTTGAGCGGGATCACCAGCGGCGTCCTGAGCAACTGACCGACGACGGGCGTCGAGCCGGCGAGGTCGCCGCGAAACGCGACTTCGGCGGCCATGGCCAGCGTCCCATCGACGCCGACACTGCCTGCCGAGCGCACGACGAGCTGCCCCATCTCCATCACGAGGCCGTCGTGCCACAGCCGCCGCTCGGCGAGCCGCATTCGCACCGGCTCCGGCCGCACCCGCAGGAGCACGACCTTGTCGCCGAAGGCGAACCGCGGATCGACGAGGGTCTGAAGTTTGACGAGCAGCGTCGCGAGCGGCCCCAGTGGTCCGCCGGGCGTGACTTCCGTGTTCTCGAACACGAGCTGTCCGGCAAACTCGCCCCCGAAGGGATCGGCCAGCGGCACTCTCGCGCCCGCCACGTCGATGCTCACGACACCCTGCGTGCGGGTTGAGCGACCGACGAGCGGAACCGCCCATGCCAGCCATTCGTCGCAGAAGCCACCGGCGAGTGCGACCCGATCGACCAGCCGCCCCGGTGGCACGACGAGTTCGCCGGGCAGTGGCACGAGCCTGATCCAGGGCGCCCCGCGGAGGCGGCCCCCTGCGGCCGCGAGTTCGAACGGCCCGAACGTGAGCTGCCCTTCGAAGAGCCGGATGTCCATGGCGCCGGGCTCCAGGCGGATGCCGTCGAGATCGGCCGTCGCCCAGGCGGCCGACGTCTCGGCCGTGAGGGCGCGCAGCCATTCGCCTCCGCCCATGGCGGGCGTGCTGACCGGTACCTTCGCCGCCGCGACGGTGCCCATGGCCCCGCGGTCGTCCCGGGCCCGCATCGTCGAGAGCCAGTTGTCCGGCAGCGGCACTTCCCCCTCGTGGCCCGGAGCGGCGGGCCGGCGCGGACCGCGGTCCGCCACCGCTGCCGAACCCTCGCCGACGACCGCCCGCACGAACGACTCCAGGGGGGCCCGCACCACGAGCGGCCGGGCTCCGGAACCCGCCAGGCGAATCTTTCCACCGGTCCAGGGCAGGAGCAGCCGCGAGACGAGGTCCCAGTCGTAGGTGACCGTTCCCGCGAGCGTGACGAGCCGGCGGGTGGAGCACTCGTCGATGCTGCCGGCGGCGGCCAGGGCGACCGTGGCCGAATCGAGCGCGAGCCGGTTGACCGCCAGCCGATCGGCGGCAGCCGCTGCTGCCGGCCGGGTCACCTCGACGAGCAGCCGTGTCCGCGGCTCGGTCCACACCGGTTCCACCGCCGAGTCGCCGTGGCCGGACCGCGCACGCGAAAGCGCGAGCTGGTTGCCCGTGGCTTCGACGAGCAGGTTCGTTCCGTCGGGGGTGTCGAGCACCTCGAGCGTGCCCCACGCACGGCCCGCGGCGGGCCAGGCCTCCGCGAGGTCGATCGGCAGCAGCCAGCGCTCGAGCCGGGCCACGTCGGCCTGCCACTGCACCCGCCCCCGCAGCCGCTCCGTCGGATCGGCGACGGCACCGGCGGAGTGCAGGACGAGGCCGCCGGTCCGCAGTGACACGGTGGCCGTCAGCACCTCCGCGCTCGACACCTCCAGCCTGCCGCCGGCAGGATCGAACACCCCGGCGCCGGTGGCGACGAGCCGCGGCTCGGCGATCCGCCTGCCGGCACCGGCGGCGGTGAGCTTCTCCACCTCGACGCCCGCTCTCGTCACCTGCCAGCCCCGGGCGGTCAGGCCGAGTGCTGCCGATCCCTGCAGCTTCCCGCCGAGTTCCCACCCTCGGAGAAGTGAGCCGCCGGTGAGCGTCGCGAGCCGCGCCTGCCAGCGGCCCACGTCGCCCGCGAGCGTGACGTCGGCCGATACGGTCTCCGAACGCGGTGCCGGCCGCAGGATCGCTGCCAGCAGCCCCTGCGCGCCGGGGGTCGCCACGGCGGCGAGATTCACCAGCGCCGCGCCGGTCTGCGTGAGTTCCAGCCGATCATCTCCAGCCCGCACCACGGCATGGCAGGCATCGATCACCGCCGCCCCTGTGCCGAGGCTGCCGCCTCCCTCGGCCTCGATCACGATCTCGTCGTCGCGCCAGGCCGGGGCGCCCTGCACGCGGCAGGAGAACGGCGCGAAACTGGCGGAGAGCCTGGCCTGCGACATTCCCGGCTCCGCCGTGGCCTCGATATCGAGCCGCCCGCGGGCGGTGCCCGCGAGTTGCATGCCGCCCAGATCGATCACCTCCGCGGCTTCGGCCACGAGGCAATCGAGGTCGATCGTCCATTGCACGCCGAGCGCGTTGGCGTCGCCCGCGGCCGAGAGCTCGACGGCGCTCGACGTGATCCGCGCCTCCTCCAGCCGCAGCCGCTGGTCCGGCCCGGCAGGCCGCCGGCCCCGCAGCCACGCCGAGAACGGATCGTTCCACCGCAGTTGCCGCTCTCCCTGCACGGCCGCCAAGTCGCGGGCCGACGTCCGCACCTCGAGCACGCGATCCGCGCCGTCGCCGTGGGCGGTGGTGGAGAGTTGCAACTGCCCGGCCGTGACGCGCACGTCGTCGCGCACCTTGAGCCCACCCGGCGTCGAGCGGGCGGCGGCCGCCAGATCGACGACCGCGGCCGCCGCGAAATCCCCCGCCACGAGGAGATCGCCCCACTCCCAGACGTCGCCCACGGGCAGGCCGACCCGACC
Organism: Pirellulales bacterium; assembly: GCA_040397685.1. Lineage (GTDB taxonomy): Bacteria > Planctomycetota > Planctomycetia > Pirellulales > UBA1268 > RGVT01. The sequence continues at coordinate 25,247 of JBBAVM010000028.1, read as the reverse complement.
CGATGCCGACATCGTGAACAACGGAGAGGTCGCCTCGAACCGGCGGATCGAGATCGCCGCGCCGTCGAAGGCGAGGTCGAGCGGCGCCTCGGCATGATCGACGACGACAAGCTGCTCCAGCGTGACGGCGTCGCAGAGGGCGAACCGGCGAACCGCCACCGTGCCGGCGAGCTGCCACGCCGATGTGGCCGGGCCGCCCGCCCGCTCCGCCGGGCCGGACGCTGCGGGAAGGGCGACATCGAGCCGCAGGTCGGCGAGGCCGTCGGCCAGAAACGCCGCGGCGAACCGCGTCGCCCACACGCTCGAGATCCCGAGCGGCACGCGATTGCCCGCCACCGTCACCGTGCGGGTGCCGTCGGCCGACGTGGGCGCTCCGGCGATCGTCCAGCCGCCGTCGCGGGCGAGCGCCGCGGTGGCGGCCGCCGCAATCGTCGCGCGATCGAGCCGGGTGGATCCGCCGGGGGCGGCTGCCGGCAGCGCGACCCGATCACGGAGCGGCTCGCCCGCATGGAGCAGGCGGCCCGACACCGCCCAGCCGCCATCGGCCGCGCGATCCGCGACGCGGCCGGCGAGGGCAAGATCGGCGATCCGCCAGGCGTCATGGCGGTCGAGATCGACGACCTCGACGGCGCCATCGAGCACCTCGAGGTCGAACGACACCGCCGCCCCGGGCGGTTCGGCGAGCGTCGCGATCCAGGGCGCGAGGATGTCTTCGAGCGTGCTCCCGCCGCGCCGGACCTCGAGCAGGGCGTCGCCCCCGACGAGTCGCACGGTGCCCAGATCGCGGGGATCGATGACGAGCTGGAGCAGCCCGCGTTCGATGACGATCCGCTGCACCGCCACGACCGGCCGACCGGCCTGGTCGGCGAGGCGCACGTCGCGGAACTCGATCGGCCCGAGCCACCGCCAGGTGGCCGCACCGCTCGACACGCTGCCGGCGATGCCCGCGAACGCGGCCTGGAGGGGGCGGTCGCGCAGGTCGGTGAGCACGAGCACGCTCGGGAGCAGCCAGCCGCACCCGAGGAACACGGCGAGCGCCGCGAGCGAGAACACCGCGCTGCGCCGCGGCCGGCCGACGGCTCCGTGTCGGAAAGAACGCGCCCTCATGAGGGCGGAGTATAGGCCTCGCCCGGCCGTTCACCGTAGGTCAGTTGCCGCACGACGCGCTCCCGGTCCGCCGGCGTATCGACGTCGCGAAACGACTCGAGCCCGGGATCGACCGCCGCGCATGCCGCGGCGCCGACCACGCAGGTGCGGCCCGGGCATTCCGCGGCGAGCATGGCGAACAGGCCACGCGGATCGCGCCGGCCGGCGGCGAGCCACCCGGCGATGCGCGGAGCCAGCGCGGGCCGCACGACCGACGCGAGCACCTGCACATGGCCGTCGATCTCGGGGGCGGTCCAGTCGGCGCCGCTTGCGGCCGCGCGATCGAGCAACAGCCTGACCACGCGCGAGTCGAGCAGCGGCAGATCGCACGATGCGACGAACACCAGCCGCGGATCGGGCCCCGGTGGAGCCGCCCCCAGGTGGGCCAGGCCGTCACCGATCGCCGCCAGCGGCCCCGACCCGGCCGCCGAGTCATGCACGACCTCCACCGGATGCGAGACCGCGGGCAGCGACCGCCCCGGCGCGGTCACGACGACCACGCGCCCGGTCTCGCGCGCGACGGCGGAGACGACCCGCTCGAGGAAGGTCGCGCCGGCGACTTCGATCGCCTCCTTGCGGACCGGCCCGTGGGGCACGAGCCCGGTCGGCTGCATCCGTCGCGATGCGCCGCCGGCGAGCACGAGGCCGATCGCAGCGGGGCGGGTCACGCGCCCAAGAACCGCGCGATGCGGTCGAGGCCGGCGGCGAGCTTCTCTTCAGACGCCGCGAACGACATCCGCACGTGCCCCTCGGCGCCGAACGCACTGCCGGCCACGAGGGCGACGTGCTCTTTCTCGAGCAGTGCCTCGCACCAGGCCGCGCTCGTCGTGATGCCACCCGTGCCGCGGGCGAGCGCCGGCCGGATGTCGAAGAAGGCATAGAACGCTCCCCCGATCTCCGGCAGCCGCACGCCGGGAATCGCGGCGAGCCTGCCGGCGACCAGGTCGCGCCGCTGCTGGAATGCCCGGCGCATGTCGGCCACACACTCCTGCGGGCCGGTGAGCGCGGCGATCGCCGCATGCTGGCTCACGCTCGAGGGGTTGCTCGTCTCCTGGCTCTGGAGGTTGCCGATCGCCTTCGCGAGCGGCTCCGGGCAGATCGTCCACCCGATCCGCCAGCCCGTCATCGAGTAGGTCTTGCTGACGCCGGCCACGACGACCGTCCGCTCGGCGAGCCCGGGGCGGAGCGTGGGAAACGACGGCGACTGGCGGCCGTCGAAGACCAGCTGGTCGTAGATCTCGTCGGCGATCACCGCGAGGTCGGCATCGAGGGCCACGTCGGCGAGCGTGCCGAGTTCCTCGGGCGAGTAGACCACGCCCGTCGGGTTGCTCGGCGAGCAGAGCAGGAGCATGCGGGTGCGCGGCGTGAGGGCGGCCCGCAGGGCTTCCGGCCGGAGCTTGAAATCATCCTCGATCCGGGTCTCGAGCAGGACGGGCTTCGCGCCCGAGAGTTTGATGAGCTCCGCGTAGCTCACCCAGTAGGGCGCGGGCACCACGACCTCGTCGCCCTCGTCGAGCAGCGCCATGAACGCGTTGTGGAGCGAGTGCTTCGCGCCGTTGGAGACGACGACCTGGGCGGGGGTCACCGCGAGGCCGGACCGCCGCGCATAGTCGGCGGCCACCGCCTTGCGCAGGTCGGGAATGCCGGCCGCGGGCGTGTATTTCGTCTTCCCGGCGCGGATCGCGGCTTCCGCAGCCGCGCAGATGTGGGCCGGCGTCGGAAAATCGGGCTCGCCCACCGAGAGGTCGATGACGTCCACGCCGGCGGCGGCCAGCGCCTGCGCCCGCGCCGCCATCGCGAGCGTGGCCGAGGGCTCGAGCGCCTTCATCCGGCGGGCGAGATGCAGACAGTCGGTGGTCGTTCGAGTCGCCGTGGTGGCCATGCCTGGAGCGCTTCCGCTGCAAGGGGGTCGGACGCGGCGCGGCCGAATCACGGTTGCTCGATGCCTTGCGCCGCAGTCAGAATGATACCACTGACGGTGTCGATTCCCAGCCGCCAGCGCCTCCACCGCCCCCGCCATCCGCCGCCCGGCGGCCCTCCGGAAGTCAGCCCATGGCCCGCCAGTCACTCGGTCTGTGGATCATCGGCGCGAAGGGCGGGGTGGCGACGACCGTGATGACGGGGCTTGCGGGTCTCGCGCGCGGCGCCATTCCACCGACGGGGCTCGTCACGGCCCTCGAGCCGTTCTCGCGGCTCGACCTCGTGCCGTTCGCCGACATCGTCGTGGGCGGCCACGACATCCGGCCCGGCCGCGTCGGCGACGAGGCGCGGAGGATGTGGGTGGAGAGCCGGGCGATCGATCCCGAGCTGCTCGCCGGCGCCGAATCCTTCTTCGCGGCGATCGAGGCGCGGGTCCGGCCAGGAACCGTGGTGGCCGCGGGGGAGAAGATCCGCGGGCTGGCCGATCCGACCGTCGCGGCGCTCGTCGAGACACCGCGGGAGGCGGTCGCGCGGATCCGGTCCGACATCGAGGAGTTCGCCCGCGCCCACGCCCTGCGGCACGTCGTGGTCGTGAACCTGGCCTCGACCGAGCCCCCGGCGGACCGGCCGATCCCGACCGACTACCGGGAACTCGAGCCCCTGCTCGACGACCCCGCCGCCTGCCCGCTGCCGGCGAGCAGCCTGTATGCCCTCGCGGCGATCGAGGCCGGCGCCTCGTACGTCAATTTCACACCCTCGACCGGGGCCACGCCCCAGGCGCTCTCCCGGCTCGCCCGCGACCGCCGCGTCGCCCACGCCGGCTGCGACGGCAAGACCGGCGAGACGCTGCTCAAGAGCGTGCTCGCCCCGATGTTCGCCGCCCGTAACCTCGACGTCATGAGCTGGGTCGGCCACAACATCTTCGGCAACATGGACGGCAAGGTGCTCGACGATCCGCGGAACAAGGCCGCGAAGGTGAAGAGCAAGGATCACCTGCTGGCCTCGATCCTCGGCTATCCCCCGCAGACCCACGTGTCGATCGAGTACATCCAGAGCCTCGGCGACTGGAAGACGGCCTGGGACCACGTCCACTTCCGCGGCTTCCTCGGCACGCCGATGACGTTCCAGTTCATCTGGCAGGGATGCGACTCGATCCTCGCCGCGCCCCTCGTGATCGACCTCGTGCGGCTCGTCGATCGGGCACACGATGCGGGTGAAACCGGAGCGCTGGAATGGCTGGCCTGCTTCTTCAAGAGCCCGCTCGGAGTGACCGAACAGGATTTCTCCAAGCAGTTCGCCATGCTCGAGGCGTGGGCGCACCGCCACACCGGGGCGTGAGAAATCGGAAAAAAATTTCCGGATTTCTCTTGACAGTTCCTGAACGAATCACTCAAAACACTGCCAGTGATGCTGCGACAGCAGGTTGAAACGCTGTCTCGAGCCTCACGCAACAGACTTCGAACGTCGTCCGATCCCTTCGAGAGAGTGCCCGGGGGATCGGCCGTGTGGTGTGTGTCAGGGCGCTCGTGGCAAGGAGCCATATCGATGGCGAAGAAGAAGAAGAAGGCTGCCAAGAAGGTCGCCAAGAAGAAGAAGGGCCACGGCTAGTCCTTCGCCCGTGTCCGGCCCGTTGATCCGCCATCCCTCGGGCTGGCGGATCGGTGAGCTGCCGGCCGGGCCGTCGACCGTATAACCGTCGACTGTTCAGACGAGAAAGGCCGGCCCGGGCCCTTGGGCGCCCGGGCCGGCCTGATTTTTTTGGGGCGGTCCGTACCATCTCCCTTCATGCACCCGGTCCCGCCCCCCCACGCCATATCGCCCCCCGACCTCTCCCCGCCCCCCCGAGGCGATTTCCTGCTCGCCGCCTGCCAGGGGGGTGCCGAGTCAGCCCTCGTCGAGCGGCAGCAGGCGGCCCTGCCGGGGCTGAGCAAGGCCGCGTGGCGGCGTGGGGTCGTCACGTTCCGCGTGCCGGCCACCGGGCCGACGCCCAAGAGTGCGGATCTCGAGCGGCTGGTCTTCGCCCGCACGGTCGTCCATTCGTGTGGCCAGGTCGCCGGCGCGGATCTCGCCCGGCGTGTCACTGACCTGCACGCCCTCGCGGGGGAACATCCGTGGGACGACGTCCACGTCTGGACGCGCGAGCCGAGAGTGGAGGGCGATCCCGCCCAGGTCCGCGAGGCGATCGTCGCCGGCCTCGATGAAACGCGCCGCCGACGGCTCGGCCCCGGCCCGGGCTCCACCCCGCCGGGTGCGCTCGTGCTCGACTGCGTCATCGACGGTCCGGAGCGCTGGTGGGTGGGCTGGCATGTCGCTGATTCGCCGAGCGGCACCTGGCCGGGCGGCGTGTACCCGCGGACGCTCCCCGACGGAAAGGTGTCGCGGGCATGGCTCAAGCTCGACGAGGCGATCGCATCGTTTGGCATCGCATTCAAGCCCGGCCAACGGGCCGTCGAACTCGGCGCGGCGCCCGGAGGCGCCTGCCAGCGGCTGCTCGAGGCGGGGCTCGTGGTGACCGGCATCGATCCGGCGCTCGTCGATGAACGGGTCGCGGGCCATCCGCGGTTCGAGCAGCGGCGGATGCGGGCGCGGGATGTGAAGCTCAAGGACCTGCGCGGCTTCGACTGGGTCGTGGCCGACATGAACATCGACCCCAAGAGCACGCTCGACTCGATCGAACGCGTCGTCTCGGCCCCCGGCAGGCCGCCCCGCGGCATCGTCGCCACGCTCAAGCTGCCGAACTGGTCGCGGGCGGCCGATCTCCCGGGCTGGCTCGAGCGATTCGCCGGCTGGGGCTACGCCACGCGATCCCGGCAGCTCTCGACCGGGGGCCGCGAAATCTGCGTGGTGGCCGAGCGGTAGCCCGTCAGGCAATCCTGTTCGGCACGGGATTTGCGCATCGAAGGCCAGGCAATCCAGACAGACCGAGGCGAGTTGCGCGCTGGTCGGCAGGGCGATATCGTGCTCGTCATGGCCGGACCGCCGAAGCGCGAGATCCGCGATCAGGACGTGCAGGGACTGAATCGGGCCTCCTGCGCCATGATCGTCTGCATGCTGATCCTGATCGATACAGGCGAGAAGCCGAACCGGGCGATGCACCAGATGGGCTGGCACTACCTCATCGGCACGCGGGGTTGGGGCTCCCCGAAACGCCCTCGGTTCGACGGAAGCCCGTGTACGGAAGCCCGAAGCGCGAGCGAGGGAATGCGTTTCACCCTCGCTCGCGCTTCGGGCTTCCGTTCAGGGGAGGCGAGATGGTACGGGGCAAGCCCGAGCCGGGGTGGGCGAGTTGGGGCATGACAGGCTGAAGCCTGTCCCACGACGGGCATGACAGGCTGAAGCCTGTCCTACGACACGGGGCCGCAACTGCCGTGCCGAACAGGATTGCCCGTCAGGCGTCGGCCGGGCCGGGCCACACGGAAGCCGGGTCGCTGAGACTGCCCGAGTGGAGGTGCAGCCTCCCGGCGACCGTGTCGATCACGAGCGCGCCGTGCCGGTCGATGCCGAGGCAGGGGCCGCTCACCCGCTCGCCGGCCCCGCCCGCGGCGACGCCGCGATACACCGTCACCTCGCGGCCGGTGAGGGCGCATAGTGGCCGGTAGCGGGCGGCAAGAACGCCATCGTCGCTGGCCATCGCGGCCAGCAGGGCGACCAACCGCGGCACGACTGCCACGAGCAGCCGCTCACGTTCGAGCGCGCGGCCGACGAGGTCGGGCAGCGTGGCGATCGCGCGGCCGATTTCCGCCGGCGCATCGGCGGCCGTGCCGGTCGTGTTCACGCCGATGCCGAAGATCACGCGTCCGCCGGGGGCCGTCTCGACGAGGATTCCCGCGAGCTTCCCGCCGGCGGCCTCGACATCGTTCGGCCACCGGACGCGCGGCTCGAGCGCCGGCAGAACCGCAGCCAGGGCTTCGGCGAGGGCCACGCCGCAGGCGAGCGACCATGCCGGTGCGATCGCCCCGCCGCCGACCGTCGCCGCATCGAGCACGATGCTCGTCACGAGGCTGCCCGGGGGCTGCCACCATCCGGCCCCGCGCCGTCCCCGGCCGCGCTGCTGCCGATCCGCGACGACCACGGCCGGCAGCAGGGTCGTGGGATCGGTCGCCAGCGACCGGGCCGGGGCCATCGTCGTCGCGACCTCCGGCAGGTGGACGAACGTGGCGACGCCGGCCCGGATTCGCAGGACCTCGGGATCGATGGGGTCGGAAATCATGCGTGGGGCAAACCGCGTAACCGGGGCATTCTGCGGGAACCGGCCATCCCGAAGCCAGACCCTGCGACCTTGACCCTGCGGCGCGGCGGCTGCTACCCCCCCGCTTTCTGAACCGTCAGGCGGGACGGGCGTTCGGTGTTCCACCCTCGCAGCGAGCCGGTTCGTGCGCAGGCGACGATGTATTCTCGCGTGGTCGATGGCGCTTGTCGTCGCGTGCTGCGCCGCGCGCGGCTTCGCGCAGACCGTCTCCCTCCCGTCGCCGGCCCCGTCGTCACTCGACCGCTTGGCCCAGGCCGGCTCGTTCGGCACGCCGCTCTCCCCGCCACCCCCGGCGTGGGATCCCTACGCGCCGCAGGCGGCCCAGACATTTCCCACGGCGCCCTCTGCCGGCACGTGGGCCCCCGCCCAGGCGCCCAGCGCCATCACCGGTCAGCCCGGCTACCCCGGCTACTCCCCCGCCTCGCCGTCGATCGTGCCGACGCAGAACCCCGCCGGCGCACCCACATCGCTCTTTCCCCCGGGCTATCCGCAGCAGAACTCCACGTTCCAGCAGACGATGCGGCTCTACCAGGGAGCCCGTGGCAGCTGGGCCTACCTCTTCGGCAACGGCCAGGGCACGAACGTCGGCGTCAACGAGCTCGACACGACCGCCACGTTCGCCGTGCCCTTCTTCCACAACTCGCAGGTGAACCTCAATCACGCGCCCCTGCTCCTCACGCCGGGCTTCGGGCTCCAGCTCTGGGACGGCCCGCAGACCACGTCCACGATGCTCGCCGACCTGCCGCCCAACACCTACGACGTGTTCCTCGACGGCGCGTGGAACCCGCAACTCACGCCCGTCTTCGGCGCCGAGCTCGGCCTGCGGGTGGGCGTGTACACCAACTGGAACGTGTTCGTGACGCAGAGCTGGCGCATCATGGGCCGCGCGATCGGCACGGTGCAGCTCACGCCGACGATGGTCGGCAAGGCGGGCATCGTCTACCTCGACCGCAACCTCGTGAAGCTGCTCCCTGCGGTCGGCGTGACGTGGACGCCCGACGCCAACTCCCGCTACGACATCTTCTTCCCGGCGCCGAAAGCCGCCCGGCGGTTCACGCAGCTCGGCAAGCATTCCGTATGGGGATTCCTCGCCGGCGAGTACGGCGGCGGGGCATGGACGTTTCGCCGCAGCACGGGGCAGATCTCCCCCTTCGACTACAACGACGTCCGCATCTCGCTCGGCACCGAGTTCGTGCCGCAGACGCCCACCGGCCTCGCCGGCAGTTTCGAAGTGGGCTACGTGTTCGCGCGGCAGCTGTTCTTCGTGGACGGCCCGCCGCAGTACCAGAACCTCAACGACACGTTGATGCTCCGTGCAGGCCTTGCCTACTGAACCGGCTCGCGCGGGAGCATTCGCCATCCTGCTCGTGGCGACCCTGGCTCATGCGCGGGCGGACGATGAGGTCGTGCCGCTGCCGCCGGTGGAGCAGGGGGTCTTCGAGCGGATCCGCCTCGCGGCGTTAGGCGACCCGCAGGATTTGAGCGAGCCGCTCCTGCCCGACGACGTGGCGCCGCCGGGGCAGCCGCGGCAGGAGTTCGAGCCGCCGGCAGGACGCAAGCTCCCCCCCGGTGCCAAGCCGGGCATGCTCCAGCAGGCGCTCTACATGGTGACCGAGCTTCCCAAGCTCGACGCGAACGGCCTCGGGCTGACGGTGCTCGAAAAGACGCTGACGCTCGGCCTGCCCTGTCCCACCGTCGAGTCGCCGCTGCTCATCACGCCGGGCTTCGTGGGCACGCTCACGAACATCCCGACCGGCGCCGACATCCCGGGCGAACTCTACGAGGGCTACATCCAGGCGCGGTGGCTCAAGAAAGTCGGCCAGCGGTTCGGCGTCGATCTCGCCGTGTCGCCCGGCTGGTACAGCGACTTCCACAACGACTCGCCGCAGGCGCTGCGGGTCACCGGCCACGGCTTCGGGGCCTGGGAGGCGCATGAAAACCTGCGGGTCGTCGCGGGCCTGATCTACCTCGACCGCTACGACGTGAACTTCCTTCCCGCCGGCGGCCTCCTCTGGACGCCCGCCGACGACAAGCGGTTCGAACTCCTCTTTCCCCGCCCGCGGCTCGCCTGGCGGGTCGCCGAACGGGAGGGCACGTTCCGCGGGCGGCGCGTGGCATCGAGCCACTGGCTGTACCTCGCGGGCGAGTTCGGCGGCAACCAGTGGGCCGTGCAGTCCACGACCGGGCCGACCAAGGGGCAGGACCAGATCATGATCATCCGCGACTACCGGCTGCTCGCGGGCTGGGAGCGACGGCCGGCCGACCTCGGCATCTCGTGGCGGTTCGAGACGGGCTGGGTGACGGGCCGCACGGTGCAGTACTACCTCACCGACCAGCCGTGGCTTAACCCCTCCGACACGTTTCTCGTGCGGGCCGGCGTATGGTACTGACTCTACGCGAAACATCGGCATCCTGCCGATTTTCGCTTGGCCGGATTCCGCCGGCTCTCGATGGCGTGGCATCCAGCCACGCAGTCTGATGGCTGCCACTGGCCGACAGTCGGGACGACTGTCTTACGCGCCGGCGGGGTCCTTGCCGCCGACCCACGGGCCGGCGAGCGACATGTATGGCTCCGGCTTGAGCGTGCTGCCGGTGTCGCCGGCGTGCCAGCCGGGCACGTGCTTCGGTGCCCCTCGCTCCTTGGAGAGCGCCTCCCACTGCTTCGCCCACGCGGGGCTGCCGTCGGAGTAGGTGCCGCTCGCGGCGTCGAAGTGATAGACCTTGCCGTTGCGGTAGCTCATCGCGCCCAGGATCACCGTCACCACCGCCGCCGCGCCAAGGTCGGGCGTGTTGTTGCACATCTCCGGCTTGCCGGCGGCCATCGCGTCGAGCCAGTTCTTGAAGTGCAGATACGTGGTGTCGTTCTTCTTGAGCGTCTCCTCGGTGAGGTCGGTCTTGATCACCTCGTCCTTGATCTCGGCGTTGAACGTCACCTGCGGCCGCTCGGCCACGAACTTGAACTCCGTGAACTGTTCGCCGTTGCCAAACTCGAACGCGCCGTTGTGGCCGCGGATCACCTGTTTGAGCCGGGAGTTCTCGTTGCACATCGTGGACGAGATCAGCCCCTGGCAGCCTTCGTTGTAGTCGGCCACCACGGTCGCGACGTCAGGCACCTCGCGGGTGTCGAGCTCGAGGTAGATGCCTCCGGCGCCCACGACCCGCGCGGGATACCGCAGGCCCGTCGCCTTGAGCATCGCCGTCGTGCGGTGCACGAAGAGGTCAGTGAGCATGCCGGAGCCGAAGGGCCAGTAGCACCGCCACTGGGCATACACAGCCCGGTCGAAATCCATCTCGGGGGCGAGGCCGGCCGACACGCCGAGCCAGCGCTTCCAGTCGATCGTCTGGGGCGTCATCTCCTTTTCGAGCTTGTAGTACCGCCACTGCCCCATCGACGAGTTGCGGAAATACTCCGTCTGGAACCCGAGCACCTTCCCGAGTTTGCCGTCGTCGATGAGGGCCCGGGCCTGGTCCCAGACCTTCAGGCTCGTGGACTGCACGCCCACCTGCATCACCTTGCCCGTCTCGCGCCACACTCTCGCGACGTCGATCGCCTCCTCGACGGTCTTCGTCATCGGCTTCTCGGCGTACACATGCTTGCCAGCTTTGAGGGCATCGACGATCTGGCGGTGGTGCCAGTGGTCAGGGGTTCCGATGCACACGGCGTCGATGCTCTTATCGGCGAGCATGTCGGTGTAGTCCACGTAGCGCTTCGCCTCGACACCGGTCTCCTTCTTGATGAAGTCGCAGACCTTGTCTTCTTGGTTCTTGTAGACCTCGCTCACCGCCACGAGGTCGATGTTGGCCCCCTCGCTGCGGAGCTTCGCGAGCGTCTTCACGTGGGCGCCGAAGCCGCGACCGCCGGGCCCGATGAACCCGATCCGCAGCCGGCTATTGGCATCGGCGGCCGAGGCCGGGGCGGCACCTGCGGCGAGCACGCCGGCGGCGGCGGTCGAGGCGCCGATGAAGCCACGACGGGACAGGCTCTCGGGGGCAGACGCGGGGGCAGCGACTCGCTCGGACATCGGGCGGCTCCTGGCTCGGGATTGGAACGCGGATCAGTTGTCAGGCATACTATTTCACCACCCCGGCCGCACTCGTGCCAGTCGCATGCAAATGCCTTTGCTTTTCAGATTCGCCCTTGCCCTCGCCGTCGGCGGGGCTGTGGATGCCGTGGCGACACCGCCGGCCCAGACGAGACCCCGGCCCAATCTGGTCGTCGTGATCGCCGACGACGCGGGCTGGGGGGATTTTTCGTTCGTCGGGAACGCCTCTGTGGCCACGCCGGCCGTGGATTCGCTCGCCCACGATGGCGCGGTTCTGGAGCGGTTTTGCGTGCAGCCGGTCTGCTCGCCCACCCGGGCTGAGCTCCTGACGGGCCGCTACCACCCACGGAGCGGCGTGCGGGGCGTCTCGCTCGGCCAGGAGCGGATGGCGCCCGACGAGCGCACGCTCGCGAACCTGTTTCACGACGCCGGCTATGCGACCGGCTGCTTCGGCAAATGGCACAACGGCACCCAGTGGCCCTACCATCCGCGCGCCCGCGGGTTTGACACCTTTTATGGCTTCACGGAAGGTCACTGGGGGGATTATTTCGATGCGGAGATGGAACACGACGGCGTGTTCGTGCAGGGCAGGGGATACATCACCGACGACATCACGGACCACGCGATCGGGTTCATCGAAGACTCTCAGCAGAGGGGTAAAAAACCGTTTCTCTGCTACGTCGCGTTCAACACACCGCACTCGCCGATGAGCGTGCCCGACGCGGAGTGGAATCGCTACGCCGACAAGCCGATCGAGAAGCGAGGCCCGGACGGCGAACGCGAGGATCTCGCCTTCACGCGGACGGCGCTCGCGATGGTGGAAAACCTCGACGCAAATCTCGGCCGGCTCCTGGCGACGCTCGAACGGCTCGACCTCGCCCGCGACACGATCGTGGTCTTCCTGTCGGACAACGGGCCCAACAGCAGCCGTTGGTGCGGCGGCATGCGCGGGAAGAAGGGGTCCACCGACGACGGGGGCGTAAGGAGCGTGTGCTGCATCCGGTATCCGGCCCGGATCCAGCCGGGCACGATCATCGACGACGTGACCGGCGCGATCGACCTCTTGCCGACGCTCGCCGGCCTCGCCGGCGTCGATCGCAGACATGAAAAACCGCTCGATGGCGTCGATCTCGCGCCGCTGCTCTGCGCAGGCCTTGAGGCACACGCGACGGCCGCCGCACTTGCCGGCCGTACCGTCGTCGCGAGCTTTGGCGGCAAGGTGAGTGTGCGAACGACCCGGCACCGGCTCGATGCCGAGGGCCGCCTCTACGATCTGGAGCAGGATCCGGGGCAGACCCGCGACCTCGCGGCCAACCGACCCGACGTCGCCGACCGACTCCATGAAATCGCCGCGGCCTGGCGCCGCGACGTGCTCGATGCAACGCCGAAGCCGACGGAAGAACGGTTTCCCGTCGGCTATCCCGGCGCCCCGCTCACCGAATTGCCCGCCCGCGACGGCCTGCCGCATGGCGGCGTTGCCCGCAGCGACAAGGCGCCCAACTGCTCATACTTCACCACCTGGAAAAGCCCCGACGACTCGATCACCTGGAGGGTGGATGTGCTCGAGCCGGGCCGCTACGCCGCCGAACTCTGGTACACCTGCCCACCCGCCGACGCGGGCGCGACGGTCACGCTCTCGGGCGGGGGCGGCACGGTCACCGGCATGATCCGCCCCGGCTGGGATCCTCCGCTGAACACGGCCGACGACCGCATTCCCCGCGGCCACGGCGAGAGTTTTTCCAAGGCGTTCAGGCCGCTCGCCCTCGGGCCGATCACGCTCGCAAAGGGTCCGACGACGCTCGTCCTCCGGGCCACGGCGATCCCCGGCAGCTCCGTCGCCGACGTCCGCCGCCTCGTGCTCCGCCCCGTGCCGTCCGAGTAGGACAGGCTTCAGCCTGTCTGGACGTCAGGCGAAACATCGGCATCCTCGCCACGGAAGCCCGAAGCGCCAGCGAGGGACGTTGACGCTTTCCGTACCCAACGGCTCCGCTCCCTTGCTCGCGCTGCGGGCTTTCGCACGGTGATTCACCGGAATCAGACGTCGGCCGCGCGGCGCGAGCGGGCCATCATCTCGCGCCGGCTGGAGACATGGAGCTTCTCGTAGATCCGCTGCACGTAGGTGCCGACGGTGCTCGTGGAGATCCCGAGCTCTTTCGAGACTTCCTTGTAGGAATAGCCCTTCACGAGAAGTTCGAGCACCTGCTGCTCGCGCGGGGCCAGGCTCTCGTCGGCCGCGGCGGCATCATCAGGCTTGGCGGGACGGCCGCGAGGAGCCGCCTCGACGGGTGTGGCAGGCCCGCGGCTGCGGAAGGTCTGGATCACCTTCCTCGCGATCGTCGGGCTCATCGGCACGCCGCCGCCGCGCACCTCGCGAATCGCCGCCAGCAGCTGCTCCTTCATGACAGGCTTCACCAGGTAACCGTGGGCGCCGGCGGCGAGCGCGTCGTAGGTGGTCTCCGGATCCTGGTAGACCGTCACCATGAGGATCTGTGTGTCGGGGAGTTGTGGCGCGAGCGCCGCGACGCATTCGACGCCGCTCGAGTCGGGGAGGTTGACATCCATCACGATGACGTCCGGCGCCAGGGGCGGAATGCGGCTCATGGCCTGCTCGCCCGTCGCAAACACGCCCACGCACTCGCAGTCGGTCGCCGACGAAAGGATGTCGGTGAACGTGCGCCGCAGCCGCGAATCATCCTCGACGACCGCCACGCGAATCGGGTTGTTCACCGTCGTCATGCGATGCTCCGACCCAGCGGATGTGAAACGACCCGCTGGTTTACCCCCTCATCGTCCGGAGCCCGGCCTGTGGATAAAACTTTGACACATCTCACCCGACCGGCACGGTGATCTCGATCCGCGTGCCGGCCCCGGGCCGGCTGTCGATCGTGAGCCGGCCGCCGATGTCATCGGCCCGCCGCCGCATGTTGTCGAGGCCGGAGTGCTGGCCACCGTCGGCCGCGACCTCCGCTGGAAAACCCCGGCCGTCGTCGGCGACGGTGACGGTGACGGTGCCGGGCCCGAGCGTCACACCCAGCCGCACGACCTTTGCCCAGGCGTGCTTGACGGCATTATTGAGTGCCTCGCGTACGACGAGATAGAGGTTGTGCCGCACGCGGCCGGAGATCGCCAGCGCCGGGATTTCCTCGGGCACGTCGAGCCGGATCGCCACGCCGGCCGAGCGGGCAAACTGGTCGGCCGAGTGCGTGAGATACCCGACGAACCGGTCGAGCGTGTCGTTCTGGGGATTCACCGCCCACACGATCGCATCGACCGAGCGGATCAGATCCACGGCCGACGTGCAGACTCGTCCGGCCCGCTCGACCAGCCCGGTCTCCTCGACGTCCGATGCATGCTTCTCGGCGAGCTGCTCGACGTCGCGTTTGAGCCAGTCGGTCTGCACGGCGATCTCGGTGAGCCCGGCCCCGACGTCGTCGTGGAGGTCGCGGGCGATCCGGGCCCGCTCGCGTTCGAGCGCGTGCTCGCGCTCGATTTCAACGAGCCGCCGCTTCATCCGCCGCACGCCCGCCGCCCGCGCGCCGCTCGCGATCCCGGCGAGGGCCAGCACGCCCGCCCCGGCCCACACGTCGCGCCGCAGATGGAAGGGCAGGTAGACCTCGACCGGCAGGCTCGCCTCGATGCCCGTCGGCTCCCCGCCCGGCTGGAAGAGCTCGGCGCGGAACAGATAGTTTCCGGGCTTCAATCGCTGGTAGTCGGCTGTCACCCTGCCGCCCACGCCAAAACTCGCCGCCGACGACCAGACGAGCGTGACGCGGTCGCCCGGTTGCACCGGAAGCACCTCGCTCGTGGACCAGTTGCCGTAGCGCTCCGGGTCGTCGTCGATGTGCACGAGCACGGGGTGGGGCTTGGGCTCGAGTCGCATGCGGAGTTGGCTGATCTCCGACCGCGACCCAAGCCGCCGCCAGCCTTTCGGCGTCGCGAGCGGGTGGAACGGCTCCACGCGCAGGTCGCGCATCAGTTCATGGCGGACCGGCCCGGCGTTGCCGTCGCGCGCGATCGTGACGACGACGTCGTCGATCGCGACGACGCCCACGTTGTCGGCGTTCGGCGCGGTGAGAAAGTTGACCCGCACCCCGGTCGCGAGCGGGGGCGCGACGGCGGTGAACTCGTGCCGCTCCCAGATGGACATATCGGGCGTGCCCTTCCAGCCGGCGAACGGCGCGGCGTAGAGCAACTCCTTACTGCCGACCACTGCGGCGTGAGAGTCTTCGAACAGGACGTCTGCCTTGAGCCTTGCTCCGCTGTCGCGCCATCCCTGATCGAGCGTATCGAGCCGATAGCGCAGCCGGGTGGCACGCGGTGCAGCGAGGCCGGCGCCGTCGCTCTCCGACGCATCGCCATCGCGTGCGCCAGGCTCATCGACCGCGGCGCTACATCGAAACTGGATCCGGTCGGCCGACGCAGGAATCCGGATCGCCCCCGGCTGGTCCGACCCTGTGGCCCTTGGCACCGGGATCGACCGGCCATCGACCCGCACCTCGGCGATCGTGACACCTGCAGCGCGCGTCTCAAGGCCACTCACCGCACCGAGCATCGCCACGCTCATCACGGCGGCGAGCCGCCCGTGATGAAAACCGTGCATCCCCCGGTGGAATGTTTCCATTCCATCTACTGTAGCACGGCGAGTGGGCCAAACGCTCGCTCGAGGAGGGCTGCGTGTTCGCCGACGGTCGCCGCGTGCTCGGGACGCTGGGCAACGTTGTGATATTCGTCGCGGTCGGTCGCGTGGTCGTAGAGTTCCCGGGAGCCGTCGTTGCGCTCGATGTAGCGCCAGCGGGCGGTGCGCACCGAGCGGCCGTTGCCCCAGCCCTTTGGCATCGCGATGAACGCGGCCGGCTTGCCCGCCGCCGTGGGGTTCATGAGCAGCGATCGAAAGCTCGTGCCGTCGAGACGGTCGGGGGCGGGGATGCCGGCGAGATCGCAGAACGTCGGGAGGAGGTCGATCAGTTCCACGATCCCCTCGGCCTTCGCGCCCGCTGCCGCCCCAGGCGCCCGCACGATGAGCGGGACGTTCAGCACCTGCTCGGAGAGCGTGTGCTTCACCCACTGGCCACGCCAGCCAAGGTGGTAGCCGTGGTCGGACGTGAACACGACCACCGTGTTGTTCGCGAGCCCCTCGGCCTCGAGCGTAGCGAGGATCCTGCCGACCTGGGCGTCGAGGAGCGATACGGCAGCGTAGTAGGCGTGCATCGCCTCCCGCTGCCGCTCCGGGCTGATCGCGAGGCCGGGCTCGTAGTGCAGCGAGCGGGACGGGAGCGGTGTGGCGTCGTCGGGATCGTGCGCGAGCGTGAACCGCGCGGGGTCGAATGCGCCGTGGAGCGAGCGCAACGAAAACCACGGCACGTGCGGCGAGTGAAACCCGACCGCCGCGAAGAATGGTTTTCCGCGGTCATGGCGGTTGCTGAGGAACTCGATCGCCTGGTCCGCCACGTTGGCGTCGTGCATCTGATCGGGCGCGTCGCCGATGCCCACGTGGGAGAAGTTCCGGCCGAGCTTCGTGCCGTCGGACTGCGGGCAGTCTTCGTCGAGTTTCGTGAGGCTGCCCAGACTTCGCTCCGGCTTCAGGTCGGCGTAGGGCACGTGGATGTCCCAGGCGGCCGGATCGAGGAACTCCTCGGTGTGGTCGATCTTCCCGACGGAAAACGTCTGGTAGCCGTGGGTGCGGAACCAGCGGCCGAGCGTCATCGTGTCAGGGTGCTTTTGGAAGTGGTTAGCGCCGGCATGGGCGTTGTTCAGCCCGAGCATGAAGGCCGTGCGGCTCGGCGTGCAGACGGAGCCCTGGGCGTAGGCACGCGTGAGCACCACGCCCTGCTTCGCGAGCCGGTCGAGGTTGGGCGTGATGGCGGCCGGGTCGCCGTAGCAGCCGAGCCGCGTGGCGAGATCATCGGCAACCAGGAAGAGAATGTTGGGCCGTGCCAGCTCCGCCGCAGCGGCAGATACCGCCGCAACGCATAAAATCGCCGCCAGGAGCCCGCGGGCCGCGATCATCGGCGGCGGCGGGCCAGCTGCCAGCCGGCGAGGATCACGCCCACGCCGGCGATGGCGAGGGCGCTCGGCTCGGGCACGACGACGACGGTGCCTGTGACTTGGCTAAACGTCAGCGTCTGGGAGTCTTTCTGCAACTGGAAGGTGCCGTCGTTGTTGTTCGTCCACTGCCCGGCGTAGAAGCCGCTCGAGGTCACGCTCGAGAAACCGCCCGTTGGGCTACCCGTGAAACTGAATAGGTTAAACGTCGTATTGTCGGCGAAGGCCGAGCCGTTTCCGAACACGAGCGACAGCACGCCGCCGTAGGTCAGGCCGTTCGACCCCGTGATCGTAATGCCGTCGTAACTCGTGCCACGGACGATGTCATTGATTTCCATGAGCGTCGTGCTCGTGGCGTTGAGCGCGAGCGAGCCAAGGGTGAGCTCACCCGGGCTGTTGCCTGGCGAGAGCTTGCCGCCGGCGAGTACGGTGACGAGCCCCGCCACCGAACCCGATCCACCGA
The DNA here is from genome assembly GCA_040397685.1 of Pirellulales bacterium. Classification (GTDB taxonomy): domain Bacteria; phylum Planctomycetota; class Planctomycetia; order Pirellulales; family UBA1268; genus RGVT01. The sequence goes on along the minus strand of JBBAVM010000028.1, from coordinate 7,384 downwards.
GCGTTGCCCCGCTGGCGACATTCACCGCACCCGCCACGGAACCGTTCACGAACAACGTGCCGGCATCGACGCCCGTCGCGCCCGTATAGGTGTTGGCGCCGGAGAGCGTCCAAGAGCCGGCCCCGGTCTTGGTGAGGTTCGTTACGCTCGCATTGGCGCCGTTGACGATCGCACCGGCAAACTCGCCCGCCCCGCTGCCGCCGAGCACGAACCCGCGGGCGGCCGTCGTGGTCACCACCAGGTTGTTCGTGAACTTGAGCAGGCCGCTCGAATTGCTCGCCACGATGCCTCCTGTGCCCGCGCCGGCAACCACGAGCGTTTTGTTGGAGGTCTCGCCAACTCCCGTGTAGGTGAGCAGGCTGGTGCCGCCGGAATTGCCAAATGTGATCGAGCCCGACGTGCCGAGCGCACTAGTGGCCCCGGCGTTGCCGATCGAGGCGACGGAGAGCGTGGTGGTGCCACTGGTTGCGAGGAACGAGACGCCGTCTGTAAAGCTGTTGGCGTCGTTGCCCAAACGGAACGCGCCACCCACGCCAGCCACCCGCACGCCGACTGAAAGCGTGGACGTGCCATTTGCGATCAGGCCGTCGAAATTGACACCGCCGGTGGCAGCTTCGGTGGAGAGCTGCAAAACCCTGGGATTGGAGCCGGCGGTTGCCAGAGCGCTGGTCACCGTGAGTCTGCCGGTCGATCCAGTGACGACCGAGCCAAAGTAGCTGGTGGTGCCTGTACCGTTGAGCAGGAACACTTTGTTCGTCGTCTCGTCTGCGGCATTCGTGGTCGTCAGGTTCCCCTGGAACGTCCCCACGCCCAGCGTGATCGTGCCACTCGTGCCGAGCGCGCTCGCCGCCCCCGCGTTGCCAACGAACGGCACGTAGAGCTGCCCATTCGCACCGATGGTCACGCCACCACTGAACGTGCTGGCCGTGCCACTCAGCCACAGTTTGCCACCCGCGCCTCCGGTTCGCGACACCGACACGACCGTTCCGTTCGCACCGTCGGAGATCGAACCAGCCACGACGATAGAGCCAGTCCCAGCCGCAGCTGCAGACCGCAAGGTCAGGGTCTTATTCCCTGACCCCGAGAACGTGAGGTCGTTGAGCAGCGTGAGCGTGCCGGAGCCAAAATTACCGAATGTCATACCCCCGGTCGTATTCGCGATCGCGAAAGTCTTGTTCGTGGATTCGTTGGTCGTGCCGGTCCAGTTGAGCGTGATGGCGCTGGTGCCGCCGTTGATCGCCACTGTTGAAGCGGCGCCGAGCGGGCTCGCCGAGCCGGCCGTGCCGAAACTGGGGGCCGACAGTGTGCCCTGCGTGATCGACGTCGTGCCGGTGTACGTGTTGGCGCCAGAGAGCGTCCAGGTGCCTGCACCGCTCTTCGTGACGGCAAGCGTGCCGCCCGAGGCGCCGTCGGCGAGCACGCTTTGGATCGCGTTGGCGTCGGTGTTAGTCCCGCTCAGCGTAAGCGTGGTCGTAAAACCAGCCGTCGCCGCATGTGTCACGCTGCCGCTGAACACCAGGCCGCTGCCGCCGTTGGCTCCGTTATTCAAGATCGATGGGCTTGAGCTTTGCGTCGAGACCAGCGCAATCGTGCGATTGGTCGAGCCGCCAGAGCCGCCAGTGAAGTTGAGAATCCCGCTTTGGGTGGTACCGAATCCGAAATCGATCTGGGATCCGGAGCCAATGGCACTGTTGATGCCGCTGTCGGCGATGCTCGTGACGCTGGTCGTGCCACTGCCGAGGACCAGTTTTCCGCTGAACGAGTTGTTCGTATTCGAAAGGACGAGCGTACCGGCATTGTTAGCCGTTTTCGTTAGTTGGAATGCACCGCTGATCACGCCGTTGAGGACGATGGTAGACGTAGCTGCCGCCGTGTTCACCGACCGATTAGCGTTGAGGGTCAGGTCAAGATTTATCGTCTGCGTCGTCGCAGTTGCCGGATTGCCACTCACGGCGATGTTGCCGCCGAGCGTGATCGCGCTGCCGGTGAGCGTGAATGCGCCGGCCGCGTTCGCGCCGGTGCCGGTGAACGTGATGCCGTTCACCGTGCGGCCTGCCGCTTCATTGTTGCTCGTCAGTTGCGTCGTGCCCTGGAACGTCAGGCCGACCGGGAACGTCGGCACCAAGTTATTGTCCCAGTTGTTCGCCGTGCCCCAGTTGTTGTCGGTGCCGCCGCCGTCCCAGGTGTTTGCGGCATCCAGCGGTGCGGCGACAAGCGCCACAAGCGCGACTACGATTGGACCGCGAGACACGAGCGACTTCACGATGCGATTCATGACTTGATCCCCGCCACAAAAACCGATCGAAAGGCGGACACCCCACCCCCCGTCAGTTCAAAAAGTAGCCCTTGCCTCCGGGCGTTTCCTGTCGCAACTCTGTCCACATTTATCCACACGCCCGCCGGGCCCCGCCGCCGCCAGGCCGCCTCATGGACCTGCGTTTTCAGGGCTTATCCGCAGCGCGTGCCGGGGCAGGCTGGTCGCGAAATCTGGCAAGCGCGCCCCCCATTTCGGCGGCCCGCTCGGGATGCTCTTTGACGACATTCCTCGTCTGGGCGGGGTCGGCGGCCAGGTCGTAGAGCTGCGTGGCCGGTGCGTCGGCCCTGATCACCCCGCGTTCATCGACGTCGCTCGTGGTCACGCCCATCGATGAGTAGGGCTGACCCCACCGCTGAACTGGGCGGGTCTGCACCGTGAACCCCAGCGATCCTTGCTTGGGCAAATAAAGCCATTTTCTCTGCCGCAGCGCATAGCCGCCCGTGCCTGCGATGAGCACATCCTCGCGGACGGCGGCCGTCGTCTGGGGCGCGGCGAGCACCGGCAATTGATCGAGGCTGTCCACGCCACAGCCTGAAGGAATCGGGATCCTCGCCGCGGCCGCCGTCGTTGCGAGGATGTCGGTGAGGCCGATCAGCCGGTCGCATGTCTCGCCGGCCGGCAGGTGGCCGGGCCAGCGGGCGATGAACGGCACCCGATGGCCGCCTTCCCAGGCGTCGGTCTTCTGGCCGAGCAACGGTCCGTTTGTCCGATGGCCGGCGGCCAGCGCGTCGCGGTGGTAGAGCCCGCCATTGTCGCTCGTGAAGATCACGAGCGTGTCGTCGGCCAGTCCCCGGGCCTCGAGCGCGTCGAGCACCGTGCCCACGCAGGCGTCGAGTTGCTGGATGAAGTCGCCGTAGGCACCAGCCGCGCTCGTCCCGCGAAACTCATCCGCCGGGGCGATCGGCACATGCGCTGCGAGAAATGCCAGATAGAGGAAGAACGGCTCTGGCTTCGGTGCAGTGATGAAGGCTGCTGCCTTGTCGGCGAGGATCAGATCGATCCGCTCCTGCGGCCGCGCGGCATGGGCCTGCGCACCTCCTTCGCTGATGCCATGGCCCCAGCCGGCCTTCGTGTCTTTCGCAGGCACGATCCGGATCGGATCGACAGGGTCGTGCCCCACCACGCGACGGTTCTCCACGAACACAAACGGTGGCTCGTTGTGGGTCCGCGGGCAGCCGAAGAACGAGTCGAATCCGATATCGAGCGGGCCGGGCGTGAGTTCGCCGTTGTAGTCGGGAGCCTTGCCGCGGCCGAACCCCAGGTGCCACTTGCCGATCGCGGCCGTGCGGTAGCCCGCGGATTGCATGAGCGCGGGCAACGTGACCTGCCCCTCGCGAAAATACAGCGACTGGTTGCCAGGGTGCCGCGCCCGAAACAGATATTCTCCGCTCAGGATCGCATACCGCGACGGCTGACAGACGGCCGCCGGCGCATGGGCATCGGTGCAACGCACGCCACGGGCTGCGAGCCGGTCGATGTTCGGCGTGGCGAGCTTCGTGGCGCCGTAGCAGCCCAGATCACCATAGCCGAGGTCGTCGGCCACGATCACGATGACGTTGGGCCGGGCCACCGGCGTGGCCCGGGCCGCGGCAGCCAAAAGCGCCACGGCCGCGCATAGCCCGACCGCGGCCACAGCGCCGCGAGCCCTGTTCACGAGTGAAACCTCTTTGCCGCGGTCGCGCATCGCTTCTGTCACCCTGCCTTCGAGGCGAGAAGGCTGTCGATCACGGGCGCGATCGCCTCGGCGAGGTGGCGGTAGCCGACGGGCGAAAGATGCAAATGACCGTCGGAGTAGGCAGCCGCATTGAGCGAGCCGTCGGCGCTGAAAAACCCGGCTGACGCATCGACGACGTGCACCTTCGCGTCGCGGGCGAGGTCGAGCCGGTCGAGGGCGGCGTTGATCGCGTTCACGCCCGCATGCACGTCGCTCGCCGGGGCGAAGGCCGGCAGGATCTTCACCACGACGACGTCCGCCGCCGGGCACTTGAGCCGGAGGTTCTCGACGCAGAGCCTGATACCGTCTGCCACCGCCTCGGCCGGCACGCCGTTGGCCGCCACAAGTGGCGCATTGTTCACGCCGATCATGAGCACGACGGCCTTCGGGCTCGCGTTGTCGAGGAGCCCGTGCTCGAGCCGCCAGAGGACGTTTTCCGTGCGGTCGCCACCGATGCCGGCGTTGACGGTGCGATACCGACCGAATGCACTCTTCCAGGCGTCGCCCACCGCCATCCGGTCCACCGGGCTGCCGCCCCAGCCCTGCGTGATGCTGTCGCCGAGCAGGAGAATGTCGGGGGCGCCGCCGGCGGCCTGCACCGCGTCGACGATCCGGCGGTGATGGTCGATCCAGGTGTTGCTCAGAGGTTCCTCGCCCCAGCGGGCCGCCGTCGGCACCACGGGCCACATCGCCGGCAGATGCTTTTGCAACTCGTGGCCGGGCTTGCGGGAATATTCCGGCGTCTGCACGTAGGCCAATTCGGCCACCGTGAGCGGCCAGCCGAAGGGCTGCGGGTCCATCCCGCCCGCGGCGTAGGCGGCGTAGGGATAGGCCGGGCTCCGCGGGTGTGCCGCGGCTTTCGGCGTCGCAGGCGTTGCGGCCGGAGCGGGATTCGCCGCCGGTTCGCCCCCCCCCGCTCCGAGCTCCTTTTCCAAAAGCGGCCGCAGCCTGGCGGCGTAGAGGTCATACCCCGCCGGCATGAGGTGGATGTTGTCGGCGTTGTAGAGATCCTTTTTGAGCGTGCCGTCGGCGTTCACCAGATCGCTCGTGAGGTCGAGCAGTTGCACCTTCGGATCGGATGTGATGTCGAGCGTATCCAGCGCGGCATTGGTCTTCTTGATGTCCTCGTAGAAGCGATTGCCCGGCGCGTGCGCGGGGAAAATCTTCACGACCACGATCTCCGCCTCGGGAAACTTCTCCCGCAGGTTCGCCAGACAGGCCTTGATCCCCTCGGCGGCCGCTTCGACGCCCGTCTCGGGCGTAAAAAACATGTTGTTGTTGCCGATCAGGAGCACACAGGCCTTGGGTTCGAGGCCGTCCACGCCGCCGTGGTCGAGCCGCCAGAGCACGTTCTGCGTCTTGTCGCCGCCGATTCCGATGTTCACGGTCTTCCACTTCGGGAAGTTCTTGGCCCACGTCGGGCCCCACTGCTGCGTGATGCTGTCGCCGACCAAGAGTACGTCGATCGGGCCTTTCGACGCCTCGGCGGTCTTCACGAGCCCCGCGTGATAATCGAGCCATGCCGTGCCGCTCCAGAAGCCGGCCGACGGCACGACGGGCCACATTGCAGGCTTGTGCTGGTTTTCCTCGCGGCCCGGCCGGCGTTCGTGCTCGGGCTTGAGCACATAGGCCTTTTCCTCCTCCGTGAGCGGCCAGCCCATCTGCTGCGGATCCATCGCGCCCGCGTTGTATGGGGCATACGCATAGTCGAGCCCGCAGGCGGTGTGCGCGGAGGCGCTCACGGCGACGAGCGCGAGCAGGCAGGATCGAATCGGGCGATGCATCGGACGGTTCTCGTGGAGTGGCGGCGAGGGGGCGGCGGAACCATGGAACCCCCGCACACTACCCACGCAATGCGGCCGGCCCTAGTCAAAAAGTTGTCTATGGCAAACGGATCGCCGACCCGTTTCCTAGGGAGCCAAGTCGAGGTTCACGGTCGTGTGGGAGGCATCCACCGTCGCGGTGAGGCCGCTCGTGGCGGCCGACGTGTACTTGAGCGGGACGAGGCTCTTGGCCGGGATTTCCACGCCGTTGTCACCCACCATCGCCGGGTGCTCGTCGGCCGTGACTGCGATCCGATAGTCGAGCGGCCAGAGGGCGGCGTGAAAACGACCCGTCGCATCGATCCTCGCCGATCGCGTCTTGGATGCGTCCTCGGCCACGAAGTGCACCGCTCCTTTCGGGACGGGCTTGCCGCCGAGCGTCACCGTGCCGTTGATCGAAAGCATGCCCGCAGGAGCCCGCGGCCCGCAGCCCACCGGGCCAAAGAGCAGCATGAACACCAGGCAGGCCGAGACGACCGGTTCTCGCCCCAGCCCCTGCTCAATACGTCGGCGACTGCCCATCGGCACGGCCTCCCAGGTAGTTGTAGGCCTGAAAGTCGATGTTTTCATCGAGAAACATGACGGCCCCGTCGCCGAAGGCGAACAACGCGCCGCCCGGATGATAGCTGGCCGCAAATCGCAGGTTCGTCGTGTTGTTCATGGCGGCATTGGGGGCGATCTGCGTGCTGTTGATCCGCCCCTGCGTGGAAACTCCGAAGTACTGTGCTCCCGAGATGCCGCCAAACTGCGACAGGTCGCCCTTCCGCTCGGCGAGCATGAGCGTCTTCGAGAGGCCGTCGGTGACTTCGTTGGGCTTGCAGCGGTAGTTGCTCATGATGCCGAACATCCCGGGATTCATACCTGCGGATGGGTAGGCACCCATATTCGCGTTACCGCAGCCCGCCACGGTGCGGTAGGCGGAACACCAACTCGGCTCCGTAAGGCCGAAGGCAGCGCAGTCGTTGAGTGTCGCCCCGAGCCGCTGCGGCCCGCAGACGGTGCCATAGCAGGAGGGATTCGTTTTGTAGCCGCCGCCGCCGTAGGAAAACTGGGCGGTGCCGGTAAGGGACGTCGCGGGAAGAAGCGTCGAGATGGAGGGATTGCTGGGGCACGACTGCGGCTGAAACCGCATCGCATTGAAGATCGAACGGTTCGTCACGCCCGCCTTGCCGACCGTCAGCGAGTTGAGGCCCTGCGTGAGGTCGATCCGGTCATAGATCTCGCCCGCCTCGGCATAGGGCATGATGTCCACGATCCAGTTACGCCACGGAAGACCAGCGCCCCCACCAATGCCGCCGTTGAATGTGCCAGTCTCACAGTCACCGGCGACGGCGTTCGTCGCGGTCGAGGGGAGCCGCTTCTTCGCATCCATGTGGCCATGAAGCGAGAGGGCCAATTGCTTGAGGTTGTTCGTGCAGGAACTCCGCCGGGCCGACTCCCGGGCCGCCTGTACCGCCGGCAGCAAGAGCCCGACCAGCACGCCGATGATCGCGATCACGACGAGCAGCTCCACCAGCGTAAAACCGTGTA
>JBBAVM010000027.1:0-34853 GCA_040397685.1 Pirellulales bacterium | reverse complement strand
CCCTCTCGATCATCTGCGACCGCCGCGACTCCGACCGCCGCGGCCGGGCGATCGTGAAGAAGCTCCGCGGCGAAATTGACCGCCACATGTTCGAGATCGCCCTCCAGGCGGCGATCGGCACGAAGGTGATCGCCCGTGAGACGATCTCGGCGATGCGGAAGAACGTCACGGCCAAGTGCTACGGCGGCGACATCTCCCGCAAGAAGAAACTCTGGGCCAAGCAAAAGGAGGGCAAGAAGCGGATGAAGAGCATCGGCAGCGTGGACATCCCGCAGAAGGCCTTCATGGCGGTGCTCGACACGGGAAGCGAGCGCACGTAAGGCAATCCTCGAGACGTTCGCCGGGATGGACCGAACACGACGAATTGTCGCCGTCGCCGCAGGTACGGTACTCTGACGATTCCACGGTCAGTCCGACCGTTTCGTTTTTCTCATCCAGCGAGGCATGCGATGGCGAAGGCTGCCAAGAAGACCGCCCGGAAGGCGACACACAAGACCCTGTCTCAGCAGAAGCGGACGGCCACAGCCGTGGCGTCGGCGATCGCGAAGGCGCGGAAGGCCGCAGGCAAACGCGGAGGGGACGACGCCGACATCCACGTGCACGTTGGCGACATCGTGATGATGGGCTTCGACGAAGCGGTCGATGCCGAGGAGTGGGGCGCGCGGGAAACCACTCACGAGGCCGGCGGCCGGAAGGCCCGTGGCGGTCGGGCAGCCCGCAACGCCGACGCGCAGGACGAGAAGAATCGCAAGGTGCACCGCACGATCACGCTCAAGAAGGGCGCGATGAAACTCCAGGCCGTGGAGAGGTCGCAGCCCGTGAAAAAGAAGAAGGCCGCGAAGAAGGCCGTGAAAAAGAAGGCCCGCCGCTAGGCCGCGGCGGCGCCATGCTCAGAACTGCCGGATCGCGTCACAGCCGAGCACCCACTGGCCGTAGGCGTCGCCCGAGACGAGGCCATCCGGCCGCGTCGTGATCGGGCCGAAGGGGAGCGCGCCGCTGCCATACGCATCGGGTGAGTACCAGTCGTAGCGGACCTCGGGGCGGACGATCCAGTTGGGCGTCGGCATCCAGTTCAGCCCCAGCGTCACCTCCCAGAAGTTGCCGGCGAGGCCATCGACGTACGGCGTGCTGTTCGTGGCGGCGTTGCGGGCCGGGTAGACGATCCGGGAGCCGTTGTTGTCGCGAAACCACTCGAACCGCGTGCCGGCGGAGAGCGTGTCGGTGATTCCACGGTAGAGATACTGGCAGATGCCATACCACTGCGCGAGGCCGGGAAGCTGCCCTTGGTTTTCAAAGCCCGTGTCGGCGTTGAACTGCCACGCGGAGGAGCCCTCGACGACGTAGGTGAGCCGGTCGGCCACCTCGTTCACCCAGTAGGCCGTGATCATCGAGCGGTTGCCGACGAGCACCTGCCCCGGTACGACGGTCGGATCGACGACGGGCGTGTATTCATTGCCGCTCGTGACCGCGATCGCCACGAGATCCCGGCCGTCCTCCGATGCAAACGTGAAACTGCCGAGATAGGCGAGATTGCTCGTCGCCCCCGGATAACGCGGGTTGGCAGCCGGCGGCATGCCGTCGGAAAAGTTGTCCCAGCCATTGGTCACGCCACTCGACAGCCGCACCCCGTCCTCCGGCTCCCAGGTGCCAAGCACGCCCGTGTGGGTGTTGGGAGTTCCGAAGAAGAAGGCGTAGGAGTGCGAATAGAAGAAATTGCCCACTGACGGCACCACGTCGTAGCCGAGTGGCGTGTAGAAGTGCCCGATCAAAACCGAGAGATCGCCGCGGCCGATCTCGGCGAAGAGCTGCGGCATGGCGAGGCTGTAGTAGCGGCTCGAACCCCAGCGAGGCACGCCGGCATTATCCACCTGGTCGTAAGGATAAGCGTCGAGACCGCGGGCGGTGGTCGTGAAGCCGTCGGTGCCGTAGAGCAGATCCACCCGCGCCCCCCAGTCCCACCCGCCATCCGCGGTGTCGAGCGTCCGCTCGCCGATCAGGTAGAGCTGGTTCATCATCCCCTGCCAGTTGCGGTCCTGCGGGCCGACGGGCCCATTGAACGGAGCGCCGAGCGTGTTGCCGCCGATGCCGCAGTCGATCCAGCCGTACAACGACGGGCGGTGGGTCGCCTGCCACTCCGGAAAAAAGATTCGTTCCGGCGGCGTGATCGGCTGCTGCGGGTCGCGGGCCCGCAGTTCGTAGACCTCCTCGGGAGCCGAGTAGTCGATAGTGCCGGCCGCGGCGTCGGACGCGCCGACGGCGATCAAGACAACGGCGAGCGCGAACGCACGCCCGGGCTGGAGCTGACGCGGAACCACGGAACGATCGCCCTCGGGACAGCCATGAAGACCGCCGTCACGATCCTTCCTATCGGTACGACCGCTCCCGCCAGACCATCCGGGCCGACGCAGGCGTCAGGGCTTGCCCAGACTCACGGCCGATCGGCCTGTTGGTATCCGGACCCAGGATTTCCGGACAACTCGACCTCCTCGTGCCTACCCGCCGCGGTCGGAAAGGGTTTCGTCCGCAGTTCGCGTTGGTGTAGAAATCAATCCCTGACCGAAATCCTCTCCCCCGAAAGGAGCCCGTCGATGATTACGATGCGAACGTCATTCCTGTGTGTCGCGGCAACCCTGTCAGCGACGATCAGTCTGGCTGCGGATCCGTCGCCGATCGACGGCGGGTGGACGATTCAATCCGTCACCCGCGACGGGAAGGTGGACGATAACTACACCGGCGCCAGCCGGGTGAATGAAAATGGTCGCTACACGATGAAGGCGGCCGAAGGCAAGACACTGCAGACGACCGCGGGCACCTTCACCGTAGACGCTCAGAAGAAGACAGTCGACATGCATCCCGCCGACGGACGGTACAAGGGGCATACCTTACACGGCATCTACGAATTGGAGGGCGAGACGCTTCGCGTGGCGTTTGCGGAGCCCGGCACCGACCGGCCAACCAAGTATGAAAGCCGGCAGGGAAACGGCGTGGTGGTGGCCGTCATGAAGAAGGCCCGGTAGGAGCATTGTGTCTCCGCCACGATGCAGGTGTTCTGAAGAACCATGTACGGCGGACGCTCGACCGAGAGATCAACTCACGAGCCCGACGGCGTCGCTGAGGATCCAGAGCCCGAGCCCGATGAGGACGTACGGCAGGAGCACCGTCGCCAGCCGGCGCATTGTGGCGGCCACGAGCCGATGGCTGACGAGCGCGCGGCCAACGACGCACCATAGCCCGGTCATGACCGCGAAGATCGCCGTATAGACCGGCACGATCCCGAGATCCTGTGCGAATACAGGAATGTAGACGCCGAGGTTGTCGCCGCCGTTGGCGGCGGTGATGGCCGCCACGGAGAGCGCCTGGGGAACGAACGAGCCGGCAGGCGTATCGGGGGCGGCATCGCCCGGTTCAGTTCCCGGTTCAGTTCCCTCGCCGTTCGGCGCCCCGGCCGGCGCCCGCCAGGCCGACCGGAGCCGGTGCAAGCCGAGGCCCAAGGGCGCGAGGCCCAGAAGCGCGATCCATTCGTGCGGCACCGTGAGCGCGCAGGCCGCCGCCGCAGCGCTGGCCGCCACGATCGCGGCGATGCCGACGCACTTGCCAACGATAACACTGCCGGGAGCAAGCCGCGGGTCGGCGAAGAACGCCATGGTCAGGAAGATGTCGTCGATGTTCGTCGAGGCGAAGAGCATGATCCCGACGAAGACGGTCTCGAGCATGGCGGCGGCTGGCGGCGGTGGGATCGTCACTGCCCCATGATGGCCACGGCCCGTTCGAGCGTGCCGGTGCCGATCCGCATCGGTCCTGTCATCGGCCCCTCGAGGTCGAGCACCAGAAAGAAGGCACTGGCGACCATGATGGCGCCCAGGAACGTGGCGAACACGATGGCAGTGTTCTTGTCGGCGAACAGGCCGAAGATGAAGAACTCGAGCCCCAGCCAGGCCAGCAGCACCAGCAGAAACACGTTCGGCGTCGAGGCCGCCCGCTCCGTCTTCAAAACCCAGCGATCATGGAGGATGCCGAGCGCCAGTTCGACGGCCCGTGCCTGCTCGTTTGCCTGCACCTCGGAGGCCGGCTTGAGCTTCTGGATTTGCTCGACGAAGCCCTCGAGCTCCTCGGCCCGCTTGACCGTCCCGAGGTCGGAGTTGGCGTCGCCGGCGGGCGACTTGACGCGGGCGATCCACTCCTCCGCGAATTGCTTCAGCTGATCGCGAAGCTTTGTTCCGTCGTCGCCGAAGTCGGCCAGCACCCGGTCGATCGACACCAGGCGGACAGCCGTGTCGGCGACGATCTTCGATGCGTTGTCGAACGCGTTCTTGGCGTCAGCGGTCACGAATCCGAGGACGACGGCCGTCATCATCGACAGCATGCCGAGCACCGTCCGGACGTTCCCCTCAGTGGCGTCGTCGGTGAACTTCGGCGGCAGCAGTCCCTGGAGTCGGAACCCGGCCAGGGCCGAGAGGAAGATGGCCATGAACACGAAGGCGGCGAACGTCAAAGCGGACATGGATTGGCTCCCGAGACGGCCTGGAGTGTATCCCCAACCTTCCCAGCCCACCACCGTCTGCGGTGGCTAGGAAGGCTGCGGAAGGCGGGGCCACTGGCCGTGGCCAGGCCACGTTGCGACACCAGTCGCAGAGCCATATATCCCCCTCCGTAATTTTTCGGCCCCGCCTTCCTCCGACTGCCCCATGCTCTGGCATAGGTTCGCTTCGTCGTGCTTCGGCGTCCGCCTGATGCTGGCGGCGATCACCTGTGCCGCCACCGCAGGCTGCATGGGCTCCTGGGCGCTGCGGGGCACGCGGATCACCTACAACCAGAGTCTCAGCCACACCGCCTCCCAGGAAATCCTCCTCAACATCGTGCGGATGCGATACGGCGAGACGCCCACGTTTCTTGATCTGCCGAGCATCATCAGCCAGACCGAGGCGGGCATCAACGGCACCGGAGGGCAGGCACAGGCCCTGCAGGGCGCCGTTGACGGCGTGTTTTCGCTACGCGACACGCCGACGCTCTCCTACCAGCCGCGCAGCGGCGACAATCTGGCCGCATCGATGCTCAGGGCGATGCCGGCCAACGCGATCATGGACGTCTCCCCGGGCAACGACACGCGCATTTTCCTGATGGCGTTCGTGGACAGCATCAACGGCGTGCGCAACTCGCCCACCGCGACGTCACCGGCCAGCCGCATCCTCGAGCCGAACGACGACTTCCGCTACGGGGTCGATCTGTTCACCGGGCTGCAAAACCGCGGGGCCGTGAAGATGCGGGTCGCGACGCTCGACGAAAAGCCCCAGGGCTCGCCGCTCCCGGCGAAGGACGTGCTCTCCATGGACATGTTCACGGCGGCCGACAACGGCTACGTGTTCCAGGTGTCCGGCGACGATGCGGTGCTGCTCAAGCGGTCGCGGTTCGTGGCACTCACGATCAAGCCCGAGGAAAACGATGCCGCCGACATCCACGAACTGAAACGCATCTTCCGGCTCCTTCCCGAGCCATCCATTTATCGGGTCAAGGCACAGGAAGACGACGAGATCGACCTCGATGCGTCGCAGGCCGGCATGCCGCTGACAACCGTGCCGGCCGTCGGCGACGCGGCCCCAGACGTCACGAACGCGGAGGGGATCGAACTGCTGCCCTCGCCGCCCCGCGCCGAGCCCATGCTCGTGGCGGCTGATTCTGGCCCGGAACTGGATGACGATGTCTCGATCAACCTGCGTTCCGGCTATCAAACGCTGGCGTTTCTCTCGAAGGGCGTGGACGTGCCGGACGCCCACATGCGCCGTGGCGCCGTGATCTGCTACCGGGGCCTGGACGGCCGGCCCTTCGACGCCCGCCAGCTCACGAACGGCCTGTTCCATGTCTGTGTTCAGAAGCACCGGCCGCTCCGCAGCGATCTCGCGGTGCACTACCGGGGCTACTGGTTCTACATCGCGGAGGACGACGTGCAGTCGCGGGCGACGCTCAACTTCGTCAAGCTCGTGATCGACGCTCGCTCTCAGGCGAGTGTGTCGCCGGTCCTCACGCTGCCGATCAGCGGAGGGCGATGATGCACGCTCCCGGCGCGATCACTGGCGGTCCGCGGCGCAGCATCGGTCTCGCCACACTCGCGACGGTGGCGTGCGTCGTCGCCGGAGGCTGCATGGGGTCCTGGGCGATGCGGGGCACGCGGCTGCAATACAACGAGAGTTTCTCGCACACCTCCTCGCAGGAGATGCTCCTCAACATCGTGCGCATGCGGTATGGCGAAGTCCCCACCTTCCTCGACCTGCCGATCATCAATAGCGTGACGGAAGCGCGGATGAACGGCACCGGGGCCCAGCCGGCAGATTCGCCGCTCCAGGGCATCTTCGGCGGCAATTTCGGCCTCCGCGACGAGCCCACGCTCTCCTACCAGCCCCGCAGCGGCGACAACCTCGCCGAGTCGATGGTTCAGGCGTTCCCGGCCGAGCTCCTCCTCGACGTGTCTCCCGGCAACGACCGGCGCACGTTCCTGCTGGCGTTCGTGGACAGCATCAACGGCGTCCGCAACTCGCCCACCGCCACGTCGCCGGCGAGCCGCGTCCTCGAGCCCAACGACGAGTTCCGCCACGCCGTGGACCTGTTCACGGGCCTCGAGAACCGCGGCGCCTTCAAAGTGCGGGTCGCCAAGCACCACACCGAGTCGCACGGAGCCGTTCCGGTGAGCGCGGTGCTGGGGCAGGACATGGTGCTCGCCGCCAAGGAGGGCTACGTCTACGAGAAGGCCGACGACCAGGTGACGCTGGTGAAGCGCGGCAAACTGATGGCGATGGCCATCAATCCCGAGGAGACCGAGGCGGCCGACGTCCAGGAACTGGAGCGGGTCCTCGGGCTCGAGATCGGGCGGTCGGCCTACACCTTCAAATCACGCGAGGACGCCGAGATCGACATGAACATGGGCTCCGCCGTCGGGCTCGCGCAGGACGTGACCGACACGATGGCCATGAACGTCCGGTCCGGCTACCAGGTGCTGGCGTTTCTCTCGAAGGGCGTGGACGTGCCGGACGCGCACGTGCGGCGATGCTCGGTGCAACTCTTCCAGGGGCCCGACGGCCGGCCGTTCGACGGTCGGCAGCTCACACGCGGCCTGTTCCATGTGTGCGTGCAAAAGCATCGGCCTCTGCGTAGCGACCTCGCCGTGCACTACCGGGGCCACTGGTTCTACATCCCCGAGGACGACGTGCAGTCGCGGGCGACACTCAACCTGCTCAAGCTCGCGATCGACCTGCAGTCGGAAGCGGGGCAGACGGGGCCGGTCCTCACGCTGCCGCTCAACTGACACAAGGGCGAGCCACGCCAGGCCCGGGCCGCCATGAACCGTCATTCCGCCGAAACGTCCGCAGCGATCCACACCGCCGTCATCGACGCCGGCAGCAGCGGCACGAGGCTGTTTCTCTACCGCGTTGAGCCGGGGCCATTCGCCTACGTGGAAAAACTCCTCGAGAAGGAGTTCTCGACGATGGCCTCCGGGGCCAGGGAAGACGGCATCAACAACTTTGTCCGGCCCGACGATCCCGCCGCGGAGGCAACGGTCGTTCCCGAGGTCATCGATCCGTTGCTGGCCCACGCCAAGGCGTTTCTTGCGCCGCTCGGCATCGAGCCACGAGCCGTCGAGGTGAACCTGCTCGCCACCGCGGGCATGCGATACGCGGAAGGGCTGCACGGCAAAGAGGCCGTCGACCGTCTCTACGGCACGATTCGCGCTGGCATCGCGGCGCACGGGTTCGCCGTCGGCGAGACGCGGACGACCTGCGGCAACGAAGAGGAGGGCGTCTGGACGTGGATCAACCTCAACGACATCGTGCGGCACACATTCGACACCGCGAACAACCCGCTCGGGATCATCGAGATCGGCGGGTCGTCGATGCAGATCAGTTTCCCGACCGATGAGCCGCCCGACGCCGCCCGTCACATCCATCCGGTGTCGCTCAACGGCCGCACGTTCGCGGTGTACTGCCGAAGCTTCATCGGGCTGGGTCAGGATGACACCCGCAAGGAGATGCGGAGGCGGCTCGGGCCGCAGGGCTCGGCCGTCTGCTTTCCCACCGGCTTCAGCGCCGCCCTCGACCATGGCGACGTCGTCGATGGCGTCGGCGAGTATCGCCTCGCCGCCCAAGGGACCTTCGACTTCGATGCCTGCTCGCACACCTACGAGGCGATCGTGAGGAGCAGGCTCGCGGAGACCGGCCCGCCGGACCTCTCGCACAGCCTCGGTGACTTCGTCGGCATCGACGCCGTGTTCCACGCCACTAGGCACTGGGGCATCGAGGAAAACCCGGAGCAGCTGCGGGCCGCCATCGAGGCGCACTGCCACGATGTCAGGAACTTTCCCGGGATCGAGACGGGGGAATACATCCAGCCCCAGGCGGCCAATGCCACCTATGTGCAGACGCTGCTCTTCGGGCGCGACGGCTTGTTTCGATCCACGACGCACAGGCTGCTGCGGGCCCTCCCCTCCCGGGACGACACGGGAACGCTGCTCACGTGGACCCGCGGATACGTGCTCTGCAAGTACAGTGGGTAGAAGTGGAGAGGCCGCGACCGGCGGTGCGTATGCCGTGGAAGGCTACTCCGATGCCCGGACGAAACCGTCGAACCAGGGTTTGAGGTCGAGGGTCGCCTGGACGAACGACGCCCTGTGGTCGGCCCGCTCACCCGCCGACAAGAACTCTACGCTCGTGCCCCCGATCAGCCGGTTGAAGTCGTACGCCATCCGCGAGACCTCCGCGGGGATCGCCTCGTCGGCGGCGCCGGCGTAGGTCCGCAGCGGCGTCTTGATCCGCCAGCGGTAGGCGCCGGTCAGCTCGAGCGTATCCCAAAATCGGCCACGACCCGACGCAGCCGTGGCGACGAACTCAGGTTGCAGCATGTCGGGCGCAGGGCCCGGCAGGCCGGCATTGAACGAAGGCCAATCGAGGTCACCCGCGTAAAACTTCCGCGAGGCGGCCAGGTGCTCCGGCCTGATCGCCGACGTGGCAAACCCGGGCATCCGGCCATATTCTTCGTAGGCCCAGATCATGTTGTTGATGCAGCCCTTGACCCAGGCGGCGTCCTGCGGCCGGGGATTGGCGAGCGGCCTG
This sequence comes from Pirellulales bacterium, assembly GCA_040397685.1. GTDB lineage: Bacteria > Planctomycetota > Planctomycetia > Pirellulales > UBA1268 > RGVT01. Next base: position 25,758 of record JBBAVM010000027.1, on the reverse strand, counting down.
CGGAAGGCGGCGGCCGGATCGACCGGCGCGCTCACCGTGCCGGCCGCCGTCACCGGAACCTCCAGGGCCTCGAGCCGGCGCAGAAACTGCATCGTGGACCAGCCGCCCTGCGACCAGCCGTAGAGAAAGGTCTGCGGCGTCTTCTGGCCGAGGGCCGCGAGCACTTCGCCGGAGGCGCGGAGGTGATCGAGCATCGCCTGGACCGTCCCCTGGGGCACGATGAAGCTGTTGGGGGCACGCCTGCCGTCTGGTCCGACCCGCGAATCGCCGAGGCCGAAGTAGTCGGCCCCGATGACGACGTAGCCCTGCGCGGCGAAGGCCGCGAGCACGAGCTGCGTCTCGAACGAGTTGTCGGGCCGCGACGGCACCTGGTCGAGCCCGAATACCGTGCCGTGCTGGTAGCTGAGGAGCGGATGCGACGTGCGGCCGTCGTCGGGGATCGCCAGCAGGCCACCGCTCACGGTGGGTTCGTTCTCCCACTCCGGGATCACGGAGTCGAACTGCACCTCGTAGAGCGTGACCGCGTATCGTGGCGGCGGGAACGGGCCCTTGAACTCCCCCCGCTTCATCGTCGAACCGGCCAGGAAGGAGTCGAGGCCCTTCTCAAGGATCGCGGTCAGCCGGGCCTGGTCGTAGACGCCGATTTTCCGGTAACGGACGCTCGATTTGACGGGCGTGAAGGCCTCGTCAGCGCGGCCGGCACGGGCGCCGGCCCAGGCGGCCGACAGGAGCATCGCGGCGGTGAGCAGGCAGCGTGTGAAAACGACCATGATCCGGCCCTCGCGACACGGTTGATTCCCGATGGAAGGCGCAGAGAATAGCAAACCGCCATGGCACCCAAGAAACGCAAGCCATCCGTGAGCCGCCGGCCCGTCGAGGTGATCGCCGGCCCAGTCGCCCGCGACCGCTCGCTCGGCAAAGCGACGACGTGGGTCATCGCCGGCGAAGTGCATGTCCGGCGCGGCGTCACGCTGAAGATCGCCGACGGGGCGACGCTCTTGATCGCCAACGGCGTCGTGCCCAAGAGCCGCCTCCGCCGCGCGGCCTTGATCTTCGACCCCGGCTCCGCGCTCGTCGCCGGCCGTGTCACGGTGTGCGCCTGCAACGCCGAACTCCGTGCGGTCAAGGCGGCCGACAATGGCGGCCTCTGGTTTCTCGGCACATTCGCCTCCGGAAGCAAGGATGGCATCGCGGTGAAGAAGAGCCGCGGCGGAGCGCCGTCTGCGTTTCGGGCACGATCGATCACGGCCTCCCATCTGGGCCGACGCGACACCTATCGCAGTGCGAAGACCGGCAAGGATCTCGATATCGGCGACGACATCGACGGCATCTCGCTTATCGGCGTGGGTCCGGACGAGTGGCGGATTCGCGAGGTGCGGAGCCTCTATTCGGCCGATGACGGGTTCGACCTCACCAACTCGCACGTGCGGCTCGATCGGCTCGAGGTGCGGCACCCCGCCGAAGACGGCCTCAACGTATCGAGCAGCAGGATCGAGATCCGGCGGAGCCTCGTGCTCGACGTCCCAAAATCCCGCGACTCCGACCGCGACCTCTTCGATCTCGAGACCGACGACGGCGCGTCGTATGTGGAACTGCCGAAGGGCTGCTGGGTGCGGGTGCGGGGCGTGTTCGGCGACGAGGTCGCACTCTCCTCCTCCGACATGCCGCGGCCGAACACGAGCGCCGACAACGAGCGCCGCTACACCTATTCGGGCCGGCTGGCGGCGGACGCTGTCATCCACTCGCTTTCTGCCGATTGACGGCACGGCTTCACGAGTGGTGATTCGGGCGGGCAGGCGATATGTTCGGGGGTGTCGGCTCTGGCGGGCCGTTGTCCCCTCGCCCTTGGAGGCTTTTCCATGCAGCGTCGATCCGTTCTTGCCGCGGTTCGGGCAGCCGTTGGCGGCGCCCTCGTGTTCGCGTCGCTGTCCTTCCACGCCGACGCCTGCACCCGCGCCGTCTACCTCGGCCCGGAGGGCCAGGTCGTCACCGGCCGGTCGATGGACTGGCAGGAGGACATGCACACGAACCTCTGGATCTTCCCGCGGGGCATGGCCCGTGACGGCGGGCTCGACCAGGGAGCCCTCACGTGGACGAGCCTCTACGGCAGCGTCGTGGCGAGCGTCTACGAAGGCGCGAGCGCCGACGGCATGAACGAGAAGGGTCTCGTCGCCAACATCCTCTACCTCGCGGAGTCGGAGTATCCGCCAGCGAGCGACCCACGGCCGGCCGTCACGGTCTGTGCCTGGACGCAGTACGTACTCGACCGGTTCGCGACGGTGAAGGAAGCGGTCGCGGAACTCGGCAAGGAGACCTTCCGCGTGGTCCCCATCACCACTCCCAACGGCCGCCCGGGAATGGTGCACCTGGCGATCTCCGACCCGTCGGGCGACTCGGCCATCCTCGAGTACGTGGCCGGAAAGCTCCGAATCCATCACGGGCGGGAGTATCAGGTGATGACCAATTCCCCGCTCTTCGACCAGCAGCTGGACTTGAACCGCTACTGGGAGGAGATCGGGGGCACCGTGATGCTGCCCGGCACGAACCGGGCGGCGGACCGCTTTGCACGGGCGAGCTTCTACATCAATGCCTGCCGGCAGTCGGCCGATCCCCGGGAGGCCGTGGCCGATGTGTTCAGCGTGATGCGCAACGTCGGCGTGCCGCGCGGCATCACGACACCCGACAAGCCCAACATCTCCTCGACGATCTGGCGCACCGTCGCCGACCAGAAGCAGCGGATCTACTTCTATGAGAGCACGTTCTCGCCGAGCGTGGTGTGGGTGAAGTTCACCGATCTCGACTTCGGGCCCGCCTCGGGCGTGCGCAAGCTCCAACTCGACGGCGAGCCCGATCGCGCCGGCAACCAGACCGGCGAGTTCCGGCCGGCGGAGCCGTTTCGGTTTCTCCGCGAAAAGCCCTGAGCTATTCGCTGCGATCGGCCGCGGGCATGAGGGTGGTGACCATGATCGCCGCCACGAGCGTCAGCGCCGCGAGAGAACTCCGCTCCACAAGATCGTGTCGGAGCATCTTGAGAGCTGGCTCGAGTGGCGTGACCCGGCGGAACGGTCCGTGCCGGGCTCCGTCGAGGAGGAACTCCGCGGCTATCTCGAGTGCGGCAGCCAAGACTGCCGCCGCCGCGTGATCCGCTGGTTCAGACGCACGCGCCTCCTCGACGCCGAGCCCGCCACCTGGGTCGGCCCGAGCCGCCACCGCAGGGCATGCGCGGCGTTTTGGCGAACCGCCTCCGGATGGCCGAAACGCTCAATTTCGCTGCTCAAGGGCAGTCCGGCAGCCGGAAGACCGTTGCGGAAGTGCCATTGAACGGGCTATCCCTCTCAGGCAACAACACCTACTCCGGCGCCACGACCGTCTCCGCCGGCAAACTCGTAATCAACGGCAACCAGTCGGCCGCGACGGGCGTTGTCACCGTGGCCGCGGGCGCCGCGCTCGGCGGCTCCGGCACCGTCGGCGGAGCCACGACGATCGCCGGCAGCCATACGCCCGGCAACTCACCAGGCGTGCAGACGTTCGCGAGCGACCTCGCCCACCAGGTCCTCGTTCGCCAACGTGCGGCCGCTCGTCGAAAGCCGATTTGCGGATCAGAGCAAATCGACAAACTCCTGCGTCGATAAACCCATATCGTCGATCAGTCCGTGCAGTGTTCCACGTTTGAGGGTTCGACCCTTATGCATCGGCACGACGATCATCGTCGTACCGTGCTCGGAAGCACCACATAAACAGCGTGGCTGCCCTTTTGCCGATCGAAAACGAATCCGATCTGTCGGCGACCGCGATGAGTTGCCGGGCCGTCACGACCGGCAATCGCGTCATACCGCAACCTCGACCGGCTTGATCAGCAGATCTTCGACCGGAATCGGCTCCCCCCTGGCAGCGAGGCTCTCGAGGTAAACCTCGATTGCCTCGCGGACATTGGAAACGGCCTCATCGACGGTGTCGCCCTCGGAGTGACAGCCCTTCAGGGCAGGGCAAAATGCATGAAAGCCGCCCTCCGTATCACGTTCGAGGACGACCGTGAAATGATGTTTGTTCATGAAGAGGATGCCCGGAAGGGTGTCTGAATGATCTTCACTGAGTATACCGTCCCCACATTCGCCCCGGACGTTGTCGTTGCCTTGCTCTCCACCGTCGTGCTCGTCGGCATCGGCCTCATCGGCTTGGTCCTCGTCCGCCGACGCCAGTAGGCAGGCTGAAGGCTGTCCTCCTGGCGCGTTGCGTCGGGCTCAGGGAGCCACCGGGTGAGGATCGCGCCGGCCGCGGCCCGGCCGAGCACGCGGCCCGCGATCGATAGTCACGGCCTCTGACCGGCGTCGGACACGAGGCGGCGAAGCCCCGGGAACGGCCGACTGGCACACGGCCTGCGTCGACGCGAGCAAAACGCCACCGCAGGGGGATGTGCGGCGTTTTGGCGAACCGCCTCCAGATGGCCGAAACGCTCACGTTCGCTGCTCAAGGGCAGTCCGGCAGCCGGAAGGCCGTTGCGCAAGTGCCATTGGCCGGGCTATCCTTATGCCGGACCTGACCCTCGACCCCGCGGTTCGCACCGTGTCGGCCGACGCCACCGCCTCGCTCAACTGAGCCGGCGGGACAGGAAATCCGGGACGGGAGCGATGCTTCAGAAAAACCGCTCCGGTCCCGTAACTGACGCGCCGCCGCCACATGAGCGGCAGGCCGCCTGCGAGACCGGCCAAGGCCATCACCCACGTCGATGGCTCGGGCACGGCGTTCGGAAATCGCACGGTGTAGAAGGCGACGCCGTCATCGCTCCAACCCTGGGCCCGCCAGCGGCTGGTCATAGGCGGTGAAGACGCTGCCATCGTTCACGAAGCCGGCCTGCTCGAAGGCTGCAATCTGCGATGGGTTGGCGGTGTAGACCGTGTCATGGAGGGTGTCGTTGCTCAGTTGCACGACGTTGACGACGTAGCTGTCGTTGGCGTTCGTGGCGAAGGGCACGTCCCAGAGTTGCCAGCCGCCGCTATTCACCAGCGACGCGGCATCGGCGGAACTGCTCGTCAGCTGCCATTCCCCGGTGGACGGGTTTCTGAGGCGGAAGGCGACCGCGAGATCATCGGCCTGGTCGTAGGCGGCCAACGACTGGGCGGCCCAGCTGACGGTGGCCGGATCGGCGAGGGCCAACGCCACCGCGATCGTCTGCCCCGGCGAAGGTTGCGTGTAACGAATGTCCGGCAGGGGATCGGTGCCGGGGCCACCCGGGTTGTAGATCGGGCTGTGGGTTCCCAGCAGCGGATCCGGCAGGACGACACTCTGAAGCGACTGGACCGCCTGCTGACTCGAAGCCCGGATGATGATGTCGAACTGGTTGTCGTGATCCTCGGAGTAGGTGTAATCCGGGCTCGCGGACAGCCCGTTGCCCAGGTCCGCGATGCCCAGCACCTCGACCACGCCCCCATCGACCGCGTATGGGGCGCCCGCGGCTCCGATGGTGACCGATTGCCCGCCGCTCCCGGAGGCCGTGAGCTGGAAGAATCGGGCAAACTCCTGCGGCTTGAAGCCGCTGACGCCGTTCGGGGAGAAGCCTCCCGAGGTGAACAGACGGAGCCTGTACAGGTCCTGGCCGGTGCCGTAGTACTCCACGCCGTGGTTGGCGACGGAGTTCGCGAATGCCGGCGAGGGATAGTCTCCAGCCAGGGAAAGGCGGCTGAGTTTGGCGGCGACCAGGGTGGGGCCGTTCAAGACATCGTAGGGGTTGTTGCTGCTCTGGCTCAGCCCGGTGCCATCGATGAGCCCCGCCGACGTGACGAGCTGGAGCGGCGTGGCTGACGCGACCACCTCGAACGACACCGGGTGGACGGCGGCAGCACCGGATGACTGAACTCGATCGGCATGGCATCCATGAACGGGTCGGTAACCGTGCCGTTGCTGAAGCCCGCACTCTGGATCCCGATCAGCGAGGCACCGCTGGTGATGTTGCGAAGCGGGGCCGCGGGATCAACCCCAAGCACGCGACGCTGAGGGCAAGGGTCTTCATGGGATTCGCTCCAGCGGCACCAGCCTTGGCGTGATTCGGCGGAGGGGAGCCGAAACTGAGCCGAAATGGGGACGGGTGCGGTTTTCGGAAAATCGCTCCCGTCCCCACCTTTACCCGATGAGCCGGCCCGGCAAGCGATCCGATGCCAAGCCCTGAGCTATTCGCTGCGATCGGCCGCGGGCATGAGGGTGGTGACCATGATCGCCGCCACGAGCGTCAGCGCCGCGCTCATGCCGAACGCCCACGCCGGGCCGGCCGGGCCCTGCTGCCAGAGCCAGCCCGCGAGAAGTCCCGCCGGCAACGCCATCGCGCCCTGCACGAGGGCATACCAGCCAAAGGCCCCGCCCTGCCTGCCGGCGGGGGCCAGCGCCGCGACGAGCGCGCGTTCCGCCGGCTCAGCGACGCCATACGCCAGTGCGATCACGAGCATCATCAGAAGGCCCACGACCATGTTCCCGCTCGCCGCCAGCCCGGAATAGCCCGCGGCGAACAGGAGCCAGCCGGCGGCCAGCGCCGTGCGGGGCCGCAGCCGATCGGAGAGGCGGCCGGCGCGGCTCGCCGTGACACTCTTCACGAAGCTCACCACGAGCCACACGAGCGGGATGAAGGCCTGCGGCACACCGAGGTCGGCCGCTCGCAACAATAAAAACTGCTCGCTCGACGCGCCGAGCGCCCACACCGCGACGCTCCCGAGGAGCGGCCACTGCCGCCGGTCGATCCGGCCGGTAGGTGCCGTCGTCGCCGCGCCGGTCGTGATCCGCGGCGGATCACGGACGAGCCGCCAGATGACGGCGAGCGTGACGAGCCCGGGCAGGACGGTGAGGAGGAAGAGTATCCGTTCGCGGCCCGGAAAAAGGAGCAGAAAGAGCATCGCGACGAGCGGGCCGATCGCGGCCCCGGCATGATCGAGGGCCCGGATGTGTCCGAACGCGCGGCCGCGGCTCGCCACGGGCACGAGGTCGGCCACGAGCGCGTCGCGCGGCGCCGTGCGGATGCCCTTGCCGAAGCGGTCGGCGGCCCGCACGACGACCGCGCCCAAGGGAGTCGCGACGAGGCCCATCAGCGGCCGCACGAGTGCCGACAGTCCGTAGCCGAGGAGAATCAGCGGCCGCCGGCCGAGGCCATCGGAGAGGGCCCCCGCAGGTAGCCGGACGACGGCGGTGACGAGATTCGCGATCCCGTCGAGCAGGCCCACGCTCACGGCCGACCCACCGAGTTCCCGCATCACGAACGCCGGCAGGAGCGGATAGATCGCCTCGCTCGACAGATCGGTGAGAAAACTTGTCCAGCCGAGGCCACGGATCGTGGCCGGGAGGGGCGGATCAGGGGGTGGTGAGGTCTGGTGCATGGCGGGTGGTCACCACGTTATATTCCTCCACACCACCGATCCGCCTTCCCATCCCGAAAGGTCTCACCATGCCAGCCGCGAAGTTTTCCCGCCGTGATGTCCTCTCCGCTGCCGCTGGCCTGGCCGCCGCCGGCTCGATGCTGCCCGCCGCCCGCGCCGAACACGGCGATCTCAACCTCGGCATCCAGCTCTATTCGCTCCGCGGCTATCCCGTGGACGAGGCCCTCAAGCACGCCCGCGATCTCGGATTCCGGTTCGTCGAATTCTATCCCGGCATGTATCCGCTCAACTCGACGCCCGAGCAGATCGCCGCCATGAACAAGAAGCTCGCCGATCTCGGGCTCACGATCAGCGCGCATGGCGTGAACGGCTTCGGTGGCGATGCCGCGGCGAACCGCAAGGTCTTCGAGTTCGCCAAGGCCGCCGGCATCCGCACGCTCTCGGCCGATCCCGCGCCCGAGGCGTTCGCGAGCCTCGACGAGCTCGTGAAAGAATTCGACATCCGCGTGGCGATCCACAACCACGGCCCCAAGCACCGCTACAACAAGGCGATCGACGTGCTCACGGCGATCGAAAAGCACGACGAGCGGATCGGCGCGTGCGCCGACCTCGGCCACTTCATCCGCTCTGGCGAGAACCCCGTCGAAGTGATCCGGCTCCTCAAAGGCAGGCTCTACGGCGTCCACTTGAAGGACTTCCAGGACATGCAGGAGAAGACGAAGGGCGTGATCCTCGGCAAGGGCCACCTCGACGTGCCAGCCGTGTTCGCCGCGCTCGAGCAGGTGAACTTCCCGGCCGATGGTGCCCTGTCGCTGGAGTACGAGGAAAACCCGAAGGATCCGCTCGCCGACATCCGGGAATGCCTCGACGTCGCCCGCAGCGCCCTGGCGGCGGCCTAGCCGGGTTCACATCACACGCGATGCACGTGCCAGCCGGCGCAGCGGCCGGCGGCGACATCGAGTTCGGGATCGTCGCCGACGAGCAGCAGTTCCGCCGGACCGCGGCCCAGCCGCGCCTCGACGCCCCGGAAGAACTCGACGGCGGGCTTGCGCCACCCCAGCTCCGACGAGGCGAAAACGTGGGGCACGAGCATCAGCGGCTCCACGTGGCGAGCCAGCGCGTGCAGTCGCTCGTCGAAGTTGCTCGCCAGGGCGACGGTGAGACCGGCGTCGATCGCTTGCCGCACGAGCGCCGGGCCGAAGGCGGTCGGCCGCCAGGCGTCGGGCCGGCCGAAGTGGTCCCACAATTCCGCGAAGATCGCCGTGGTCCGTGGTCCGGACGAAAAGACATCGGCGACGATCGCGCTCCACCGCTCCCGCTCCCGGGCGGCATCGGTGACGAACGGGCTGGCCGCGGCAGCGTCAATCTCCTCCTGGCGGCGCCAGGCCTGCCGAAACGCCTGCTCGATCTCGGCGACGCCGCGCTCGATCCCGTGCCGGGCCGCCACCCGCTGATATGCGACGGCCACCGACGGTGCGGGCTCGATGAGCGTCCCCACCACGTCGAACACGACCCCCGTCACCCCGGCGGGAATGTCCATGCCGGCCGGGCCTTTCGCATTCGGCCCGGTGGCATGCGCGACGGTGTGCATGGCGATCAGCGTCTCGGGATCAAGCCCAGGTCGAGGCCGAAGACGAACATCATGAGCGTGAGGATGAGCGCGAGCCCCAGATAGGAGAGCGCGGCCACCACGCCTTCGCTCGGCGGCTTGCCGCGGAGCCATTCGTAGGCCAGAAACACCATATGCCCGCCGTCGAGAACGGGGATGGGGAGGAAGTTCACGACCGCCAGATTCGCGCTCAACATCGTGAGAAACAGCAGAAACCGGCTGAATCCCTCTTCCGCCGATTTTCCGGCCTGCTTGGCGATCTCGATCGGGCCGCCGAGCAGCCTGGGGCTGATCTGGTTCACCGAGAGCTTGTGGAGGAACTTGTACACCAGCGACAGGTCGTCGATCGCCCGTCTGAACCCGAGCTTGAGCGCCTCGCCCACCGAACCCGCCCGCACCTGGCGATAGACCGGCTCGAAGACCAGGCCCCGATCGATCCCGAATCGGCCCGGCTCCTCCGCGAAGCCGAGGGTGACGTCGCGTCGGCTGCCGTCCACCCCTTCCACGCCGAGCCCCAGCTGCGTTCCGTCCTCGACCTGCTGGAGGGCCGCCATCACGTAGGGCCAACTGGGGGTCTGCGCGGAGAGTTCGAGGCCTTCGTCCGTCTCCTCCGTCTCGCCGCCTGGGATTACGAACCGCACCCGCACGACGCGTTCCCCCGGAACGATGCCGGCGCGTGACGCGGGACTGTCGGCTACGACCGAGGCCACGAGGGCATCGACGCCCAGCGCGAGCCCGAGCGCCGAGATCGCCACGGGGCTCGTGGGCCAGCGTGATTCCTCGAGCCAATCGACCGCCCGCGGCACGACCTCGACCGCCAGCCGCTCATCGTGCCCGCGCACGACCTCGAGCCGCATGGTGTTTCCCACCCGACGGCGGAGAAGATCGTCGAGTGCGAGCGGATCTCCAACCGCCTCGCCGTCGATCGCCACGAGCCGATCGCCGGGCTGGATGCCGGCGCGGGCCGCGGGAGAGTCGTCTTGAACGGCCTTCACCGGCAGCGGCGTCATCACAAGGCCGGTCGTCCGCAGCGGCTGCGGCGGCACTTCCACCTCGACCGGCGCCGATCCGCTGCCGCCCCGCACGACGGTGAGTTTCACCGCCTGGTCGGCCCGCGCGGAAAGGGCGGCGATCAACTCGGCGTAGGTCGCGATCGGCCGGCCATCCACGGCGCCGATCGTGTCGCCGGCGGCGAGCGGCGGCTGGGCCCGGCCGGCCGCGCCGGGGAGGCCTTCCTTCAAGTCGGCGGGCAGCGTCAGGGAAAACGGGCTCGTCACGCCCACCGTCGGCACCCCCAGGTCGGTGTCCGGGCGGAGCAGGAGCGTGCGGGTCGAATCGTCGGCGGGACGATGGATCGTGAACTCGACCCCTTGGGAAACATCGCCGAGCGTCACGCCCTTCTGGAGGTCGGAAAAGATCGGGTTCCGCACCTTCCCGATCGCCGTGATCTCGTCGCCGGTGCGGAGCCCCGCCCGCCACGCGGCGCCGCCGGGCCGCACGCCCGACACCTGGCAGGTGAGCTCGCGCACGCCGAGCCCGAAGGCCCACGAGGCCATCAGCACGGCGAAGATCACGTTCATGATCACGCCGGCCGAGATGATCGCCATCCGTTCCGGCACGCTCTGGGCCGGGTAGCTGCGCGGATCCCAGGCCGGATGCGGCCCCGCCACCGGTTCCCGCGGCAGGTCGCCCGACTCGAGCACCCCGCGGGCCCGCTCGGCCTCCTTCGCAGCGGCGGCCGGGTTGTCATCCTGCCCGAGCATCTTGACGTAGCCGCCGAGCGGGAGCGCGCCGATGCCGTACTCCGTCTCGCCCCATTTCACGCTCGCGAGTTTGAGCCCCCCGACGTCGAAGCCGAGGAAGAACTTCTCGCACTTCACGCCGCAGGCCTTGGCGACGAGAAAGTGCCCCAGCTCGTGGACGAAGATCACGAATCCGAGACCGAGCGCCACCTGGAGGATGACCCACCAGTTCGACGGCTGCACGATCCATTCCAGCCACGTCGTCGCCACGAGCCACGTCGTCGCCACGAGCCACGTCGTCGCCACGAGCCACGTCGTCGCCATCAGACACACGCCCACTTGACCACCTCCTGTCGCGCCCAGGCATCGAGGCGACGAATTTCGCCGAGAGTGGGGGCCGCCTGAAACGCGTGCTCTCCCAGCAGCCGTTCACATACGGCCGCGATGTCCGTGAACGCGAGTTCCCCCTCGAGGAACCCGCGCACCGCCTCTTCGTTGGCCGCGTTGAGCACGGCGCCCGACGTGCCCCCCCGGGCCGCGACGTCCTGCCCCAGCCGCACCGCGGGAAACCGTGCCGGATCGGGCGGCTCGAAGTCGAGTTGCACGGCCCGGGTGAAGTCGAACCTGCGGGCCGGGCCGGCCACGCGGTCCGGATACGAGAGGGCGTACTGGATGGGGAGCTTCATGTCGGGCGGGCTCAGCTGCGCGATCACCGACCCATCGACAAACTCGACGAGCGAATGGACGATCGACTGCGGATGCACGAGCACGGCCAGCCGTTCGGCCGGCACCCCGAACAGCCAGCGGGCCTCGACGAGTTCGAGGGCCTTGTTCATCATCGTGGCCGAATCGATCGTGATCTTCGGGCCCATCGACCAGGTCGGGTGCCGGAGCGCCTCGGCGGGCGTGGCGGCGGCCAGCGCTGCCGCCGACCACGTGCGGAACGGCCCGCCGCTGGCGGTGAGCACGATCCGCTCGACCTCGGCGGCCGTGCCCGACCGGAGCGCCTGGTGGATCGCGGAGTGTTCACTGTCCACGGGCAGGATCCGGGCGCCCGTTCGCGCAGCCAGCTCCATGACGAGCGGGCCGGCCATCACGAGCGTCTCCTTGTTGGCCAGCGCCACCGTCTTCCCCGCAGCCACGGCCGCCCATGTGCTGTCCAGCCCGGCGGCACCGGCGATGGCGGCCACGACGCGATCGACCTCGGGGGCCTGGACGAGGTCCGCCAACGCCTCCGCCCCCACCGCGAGGCGGGTGCCCGGCGGAAGGTCGGCAGGATCGAGGCCTCCCGCGGCAGCGGGGTCTGTCACGACGACATGGCGGGGCCGGAACACCCGCGCCTGCTCGACGAGCCGCTGGATGCTGCGACGGGCGGCGAGCAGCCATGGGACGAGCCTGCCTCCCGAGGCGGCGACGACGTCGAGCGTGCTCGTGCCGACGCTGCCGGTCGAACCCAGGATGGCTACGTTCAGACTGACGCCGTCAAGGGGAGGAATGGCGGGGGGGGATTGATCCATGCGGCGTCCGGCGGGCGATGGGCACTGCGGGAAAGTGTAGGTTTTTACGCTGGAGACTTCCATCTCGTGCGATCGCGGGTCGCGAATTGTCCCGACGTCTGGGGCGGCATACGATGAACCGCCCATGCCTGCAAAACACACGCTCCCCAAGCGATCCGCGGATCGCCGGCCGCCACTTGGCGGATCGAACGTCGTCTGGTCGTTGATCGCCGTCGGCGTCGCCGGGCTCTTCGCCTTGAGCCTGCTCACGGCGAATCCGGAGGTCGAACTCGCCTACAGCGATCTCGAGCAACTGATCCGGGCCTCGGGGAAGGATTTGGCGGCCAAGGCAGAGGGCGGACGCACGGTCGAGGTGGCCGCCGGGCCGGGTCGGCCGGCGGCCGCCTACGCCGACCTCGCCGACGTCGTCATCGGAGCGTTCCAAGTGTCCGGCACGCTCCGTGAAGTGGCCCCTGAGGGCTCGAAACCGGCAGTGGGAACCGTTGCCGGCGGCCGGCGGAGATTCCGCACCGCCAAGCTGCCGAGCGAGAACTCGGAAGGGCAACTTTCCAAACTGCTCGCGGAGCACGGCGTGCCCTTCCGCTACGAGGAAGCCCCGAGCCCCTGGCGAAACTGGCTGCCGATGCTCTTCATCACGGGGCTGTTCGGCGTGCTCTTCTTCATGATGATGCGCCGGATCGGTGGCGCGGGCAGCCCGATGGCCTTCGGGCGGAGCCGAGGCAAGATGTACGCCCAGGAGGATCTGGGCATCACGTTCGATGACGTCGCCGGGATCGACGAGGCCGTCGAGGAACTCCGCGAGGTCGTCGAGTTCTTGCGGAGTCCCGAGAAATACCAGGTGCTCGGCGGCCATATCCCCAAGGGCGTGCTCCTCGTCGGGCCGCCCGGCACCGGGAAGACGCTCCTGGCGAAGGCGATCGCCGGCGAGGCGGGTGTGCCCTTCTTCGGCCTCTCGGGCAGCGACTTCGTCGAGATGTTCGTCGGTGTCGGCGCCGCGCGGGTCCGCGACATGTTCCAGCAGGCGGAGGCGAAGGCCCCCTGCATCATCTTCATCGACGAACTCGACGCCCTGGGGAAAACCCGGGGCACGAGTGTCGTCGGCGGCCACGACGAGCGCGAGCAGACGCTCAACGCCCTGCTCGTGGAGATGGACGGCTTCGGGAGCAACTCCGGCGTGATCGTGATGGCGGCGACGAACCGCCCCGAGACGCTCGATCCGGCGCTCCTGCGGCCGGGCCGCTTCGACCGGCACGTGCTCGTCGATCGTCCGGACGTCCGCGGACGAGAGGCGATCCTGCGGGTCCACGTGGCCGACGTGAAGCTCAATCCCTCGGTGAATCTTGAGCAGGTGGCGCGGATCACCTCGGGGTTCTGCGGCGCCGACCTGGCGAACCTCGTCAACGAGGCCGCCCTCCTCGCCGCCCGCAACAACAAGACCTCGGTCGGCATGGAAGAGTTCAACGAGGGCGTCGAGCGGGTGACCGCGGGCCTCGAGAAGAAGAAGCGGGTGATCCACGAGGACGAGAAGAAGCGGGTCGCCTACCACGAGGCGGCCCATGCGCTTGTGGCCTTCTCGCTCCCCAACACCGATCCCGTCCACAAGGTCTCGATCATTCCGCGGGGGCTCGCCGCGCTCGGCTACACGATGCAGCGGCCCGAGGACGACCGGTATCTCATGACCCAGAGCGAACTCGAAAGCCGCATCCAGGTGCTCCTCGCCGGCACGATCGCCGAGGAGATGGTCTACGCCGACGTCTCGACCGGGGCCCAGAACGATCTCGAGCGGGCGAGCGAAATCGCCCGCGCGATGGTGATGGACTACGGCATGAGCCGGCTCGGCCGCGTAACCTATCGCGAGAGCCCCCGGTCGCCGTTCCTCGCGGCCGCCGGCGCCGACCTTCCCTCCGCCCGCAGCCATAGCGAGGAGACGGCCCGGGAGATCGACGAGGAAGTGCGCGGGATCATCGACCGCTCGATCGAGGAGGTGCGCCGCATCCTCGAAATACGGCGGACCGCCCTCGAGGCGGTGACACGCAGGCTCATCGAGAGCGAGGTCATCGACGGCAGTGAACTCCGCGACATCGTCGAGGCTGCGACCGCGAGCCCCCAGCTCGTGCCCGGCACCGACGCCGAGCGTCGCGCCGCCCGGCCGGCCTCCGAGGCGGCCGAGCCGCTCCGCCCGGCCGGCGACGCCGCGGAATGACCGCCGGCCCGGAGCCGGCACGATCGCCACGACCCCTCCATCCTGCCCCAGGCGCCCGGACGATCGTGGTGGCGGCCATCGGGTGCCGATGACATTCGGGGTGTCCGCAGGCCGGCGGGCACCCGTGGAAAAATCGCACGCACACCCATGTGGAAAAGTTTTTTCATCGCCGCGGGTATCTTCGCCTGCGTGGTCGGACTCGAACTGCTCGTCATCGACTCGGCCGTCGTCCTGCCATTCGATGGTGCCGGCGGGCCGCGGGTGTTCGTCGCGCCCGACTGGGCCCCCTGGACGCTGATTTCCGCCGGCGCGGTGACCCTGCTCAACTTCGGCTCGTTGCCGCTGAAGCCCGCGAGCCCGATCTCGAAGCTGCACTGATCGGCGGCCGCGCCGGGCCTAGAATGCAGCCGGCCCGCAAGGCAGTCGCATGATCGTCACCCGCACGAAGCCCGCCCGCGACACCGTTCTCTACGACGGGGAATGCCGCTTCTGCCGGCAGCGGGTGAAAAACCTGCAGGCCGTCGATCTCCGCCGCGAATTGGATTTCGTCTCGCTCCACGATGGCCGCGTGGCCCGCGATTTTCCTGAACTGCCCCGGGATCGACTGCTCGAGGAAATGGTCGTGATCGACACCGCGGGCCGTGCCCGGGGCGGCGCGACGGCGGTGCGTTACCTGTCGAGGCGGCTGCCGCTCATGTGGCCGCTCGCACTGCTGCTGCACATCCCGGGCAGCCTTCCGGTATGGGCCTGGCTCTACCGGCTCGTGGCCCGCAATCGGATGCGGCTCGCGGGCACGTGCCGCGAGGGCACGTGCCGGGTGTGACGGGCTGGAGCCTGTCCTACTCGGACTCGCGGAGGAGCCGCGTCATCGTGTTGGCGTGGACGCCAAGCAATTTGGCCGCCCGGGCCTTGTGGCCCCGGGTGACCTCGAGGGCCTGCTTGATCGCCTGCTGCCGCAGGGTCGCAAGGTCGAGGCAGGGCAACCGACCGCTCCCCTCGGCCGCCTTTGCCTGCCCACGAACCGGCAGTTGCGGCTCGATCTGGAGCACATAGGCCTGCTCGATCACGTGCGACAACTGCCGGACGTTGCCCGGCCAGTCAAACGCACAGAACTCGGCGAGCTGTTCCGGTGTCGGCTGCCAGACCGGGAGTCTGTACCGCTCGGCGAACTGCCGCGAAAAGAACTCGATGAACTCGGGGATGTCCTCGCTGCGCTCACGCAGCGCGGGAACCTTGAGCTCGATCATGTTGAGCCGGTAGTAGAGATCCTCGCGGAACGTGCCCTTCTCCACCTCGGCTTCGAGGTCGCGGTTGGTGGCGGCGACGACCTGTACGTCGATCGGCACCGGCTCGGTCGCGCCGACCGGCAGCACTTCGCGCTGCTGCAACACCCGCAGCAGCTTCGGCTGCAACTCCTGGGGCATCTCGCCGATCTCGTCGAGGAACACGACGCCGCCCTGGGCGGCGCGAAAGATGCCGAGCGACCGACCGGCGGCCCCGGTAAAGGCCCCCTTCTCGTGACCGAACAGTTGGCTTTCCGCGAGCGAGGGGGTCAGCGCCGCGCAGTTGACGGGAACGAAAATCTTGTTGTGCCGCGGGCCGCTGCGGTGAAGCAGCCGTGCCCACAGTTCCTTGCCGGTGCCGGTCTCTCCCGACACGAGCACCGTGCACTCGACCTCCGCGGCCCGCTCGATCGACCGCGCGATCCGCCGCATGGCGGCATTGCCGCCGAGCACCCAGTTGGCTCCGGAGCAGGAGGAGGACGCGACGCCGCTGCGATCGCGGCCGACAACCGGGTCGAGCGCACCACCGCGCGGATCACGGTTCGCGGTCGCGGCGGTATGGAAGCTGCTCGGTACGATCGCCATCGCCGTGTGCCCTGGCCAGATCGGAGGTTGCGCGAGCCCTGCGGCTCCAACCCCTCCAATCCGAGGGTTGAGTATCCTTCATCGCTCGACCCGAAGCAAGTTTTTGCCACGTGTCCGAAGCAGCGATTTTTTTGGGGGCCTTCCGGACCCCCAAACAGCCCAAAATCCCGCATAAACCGCCCAATTCCACCCCATTCGCCGGCCGCGGGCGTGGAGGCTCAGGGCCGCGAGCCAGATCCGGCCGGCTCGGGTGCGGTGGCTTCGCCTCGGAAAAAGAGCAGGTGCTGC
This sequence comes from Pirellulales bacterium, assembly GCA_040397685.1. Lineage (GTDB taxonomy): Bacteria > Planctomycetota > Planctomycetia > Pirellulales > UBA1268 > RGVT01. The sequence continues at coordinate 9,176 of JBBAVM010000027.1, read as the reverse complement.
CAGGGGAGGCGGTCGAACTCCCGGTCAAACGCGAAGCCCGCCGGCTCGAGTTCGGCCCGCACCTGGGCCTTCGTCATCTTGTGGAGCGGCTTGATCGGAACGGCCGGATCCTCGCCGCGGAACTCCGCGAGTACGAGCCGGCCGTCGGGGGCGAGGCTCTCCCGGATCCGCGCAAGCATCGCCTCGGGATGCGAAAACTCGTGGTACACATCCACGCAGAGCACGAGATCGAGTTCGCCCGCGGGCAACCGCGGATCGATCGGTGTCCCGAGAATGGGCCGCACGTTCCGCACACCCTCGCGGGCCAGCCGCTCCGCGAGCATGTGGAGCATTTCCGGCTGCACGTCCACCGCGTAGACAACGCCGCGTGGCCCGACGCGACGGGCCAGTTCGAGCGTGTAGAAGCCGTTGCCGCAGCCCATGTCGCAGAGCACCTGTCCGGGCCGAATCCGGAGTGCCTCGACGAGCATCCGGCAGTCTTCTTCGCGCTGCCGGCTTTCACGCACCAGCCACGGCGCGCCCGTGTAGTGCATCGTCTGGGCGATCTCGCGGCCCAGGTGGTGGGTCGCCGCGGGCGGAATCGGGATGCTGCGATCGACGGCGAGATCGACGGGAACGGGCGGAGCGGCGAGCGCGGCGCACGCCGTCAGGGTCAGTGCGATCGCGTGGAGACTCGGGCGCCATCCCATGATGCGCAGTATACGCGCAACTCGCGTAGGACGGGCTTGAGCCTGTGCGAGGCACGGAAGCCCGAAGCGCGAGCGAGGGATGCGCGGCCGGCGGTCGATCGACAGACTGAAGCCTGTCCTACGTCCGAAGCACGACAGGCTGAAGCCTGTCCTGCGGGGATCACGCCGCACGCGTGGCGGTGAGGCCCGCCGGCATCCCGTGGGCGTCGAAGAAACTCGCGATCGTGATCCCGGCCTCGACGGCGACGTCGGCGAGGCGTTCGCCATCGATGAGGATCGTCCGGCCGGCCTCGATGGCGAGGACGCGTGCACCGACGGCCGCGAGCGACTCGAGCGTCCCCACCCCCACGGTGGGCATGTCGAATCGAAGATCCTGCTGCGGCTTGGCGACCTTCACGACGACCATCCCGCCGGCCGGGCAGAGGTGGCCGGCTCGGCGGATGCATTCATCGGTGCCCTCGATGGCTTCGAGCGCCAACGGCGCGCGGCGTTTCACGACGACGGTCTGGCCGATGTCGAGACGGCCAAGCTCCTTCGCCAGCTGCCACCCGAAGGCGACATCCTGCTCCTCGGAGGGCGAAAGCGGCCGGCCGGCGAACACGCCGGCGGCGGCCAGCAGTTCCGGCGCGAAGTCGGTCGCCGGGCAGATCTTCACGCCGCCGGCGTCGAACGCCGCCGCGATCGCGCCCAGGAGGGAATCGTCGCGGTTGTCGCGCCGGCGCGAGACCACGTGGGGCCAGAACGTCTTGAGTCCGGTCCAGTCGGGCAGGATCGCACGCCACGCGCCGCGGGCGAAGAGATGCCGCTTGTGAATCTTGCCCGCCATCGTCGCGCGGGCAACCCCGTGCCGCCGGAAGAACGAGATCGCGCCACCGATCTCGGCGACGCCGATGGTCCCGTAGATGTCGGCAACCGCCTCGAGGTCGACGTCGGCGTGGCCGCGGATCGACAGAATCGCCGTCGTGCCGCCGCCGCGTCGCACCGCCTCGGCCACGGCCACGGGATAGCGGCCCCAGCCTGCCAGGATGCCGATCATTTCGCCGGCGAGCGGACCCTTGTCGTGACCTGAGGCCATGGCCCGTCCTCCCTCACGCCGCCTCGGCGGCGGCGGTTCCCCGGCCGCGCTCGAGCGCGTCGAGTCGGGCGGTGAGCTGCTTGAGGTCCTTCCGCATCTCTGGCAGCTTCGACATCGTGGCCAGTTGGAGCTTGCGGTCGCGGAGGTCGATCGCCGGCTCGCCGAGCACGGTCTTGCCGGGCTCGACGTCGTTGGAAACGCCCGAGCGGGCCCCGAGGACCGCCCGGTCGCCGATGTGCACGTGGTCACGCACGCCCACCTGCCCGGCCATCACGACCCAGTCACCGGTCGTCGTGCTCCCGGCCACGCCCACCTGCGAGCAGATCATGTTGTGGCGGCCCAGCCGGACGTTGTGGGCGATCATCACGAGGTTGTCGAGCTTGGTCCCTGACCCGATCACGGTCGGACCGTACGTGCCCCGGTCGATGGTCGTGCCCGCGCCGATCTCGACGTCGTCGCCGATCTCCACCCAGCCGAGCTGCGCCGAGAGGCGATAGCCGTCGCTCGTGGGCTTGTAGCCGAACCCATGGGCACCGAGTACGGCATTCGCGTGAATGAGGCACCGGGCGCCCACGACGGTGTTCTCATAGAGGACGGCGCCCGGAAAGATCTCCGTGCCGGGCCCGATCCGGCAACCGGGCATGATCCTCGCACCCGAGTGGACCGTCGCGCCCGCGCCGATCTCGACGCCCGCCGCGACGAACGCGAAGGGATGAACCTCCACGTCGGCGGCGAGCGTGGCGGAGGGGTCGATCGCCGCCTGCGGGCTGATGCCGCCCCGCACCTGCGCTCTGGGCGGACGCAGGAGCGTGATCACCGCGGCGAACGCGGCGTGGACGTCATCCACTTCGATGCTCGGTCGATCGAGCGGGCCGGAACCCGCCGGCACGATCGCCGCGCCGGCCCGGCTCTTGGCGAGCAGATGCAACTTGTCGGCATGATCGACGAGCGTGACATGGTCGGGACACGCCCGCTCGAGCGTCGTGGCAGCGACGATGGTCAGGCCGTCAGCGGCGTTTCCGACGACGAGGCCGCCGACGTGGGTCGCGAGTTCCCCGAGTGTGATCGACATCGAAGCAACCTCCCTCTCGAAGCGGACGCCCTGTGTGCCATCGCCGCCTACCGTTCCGGTGGCAGGCGCGGGGAGAAAAATAGGAGGTGGCCGCCGCCGCCGCAAGATCGCGGGAAGGCCGTGAAAGCGGGTGCCGCCGCCGCCGGGCCACTCCCGATCCCCGGCTTCCGCCGGGGGCTTTTTGGCGTCAGTCAGGCGACGGCGCCGGGCTCGGTCTCGAGGTCGTCCTCGACTTCGGCCCCGGTGGCCAGCCACCGCGGCGGCCAGAAGGCCACCAGCAGGAGCCCGGCCGCGACGAGCGCCATCACGGCGGGCACAAGGAACAGTTGCCGGTACTCGATCGTGCCGTCCGCGCCGGTGAGCCGCGCCTGCAGCGGGATGAAGAGCCATTTCGCAGCCAGGTCACCGAGGCCCAGCACGAGCAGGTTGAACAGGCTCTGGGCGCTACTCCGCACATCCTTGGGAAACGCCGCGTCGATGAAAATGTAGAGCGTGGCGAAGAAGAAGGCGTAGCAGATGCCGTGAAGCACCTGCACGGCGATGATCACGGCCTGGTTCTGTGGCAGGAACGCGAACACGGCGAAGCGGATCGCGTGGCCAAGAATCCCGAGGATCATCGTCGTCTTCCAGCCGAGCCGGGCGAGCACCCCACCGAGCACGGCCATCGTGAGGATTTCCGCCACCTGCCCGATGCTCATCACGGGCATGATCCATTCCGGCTTGATGCCGACCGTCTTGCTCCCGAGAAAACCCCCGGCGAGCACGAAGTAGCCGTTGTGGATCACCGCGTCGATGAAGGTCACGGCGAACAGCACCAGCAGGTAGGGATACGACAGGTAGCCGGCCGCCTTGAGCCACGCGATGCCGGCGATCCCGCCGTCGGCGGCGCGCTTCGGCGGCGTGTGCGGCAGGGCGAGGCTGAAGGCGGCGAGCAGGAGCGACGTGACCCCCGACACGAGGAAGATGTTGCGGCTGGCGGCGACGGCCTCCGCCCCCTCCTTCCCCTGGAGCACGAAGTACAGGGGCCACGCGGCCAGGATCCAGCCGATCGTGCCGCCCATCCGCACGATGCCGAACTCCTTCTGGGCGTTCTTCATGTGGGCGAAGGCGATCGAGTTGGAGACGGAGATCGTGGGCACGTAGAGGAGCGCGTGGACGAGCATCAGCCCGAAGAACACCGGAAACACGCCAAGCCCCGCCGCGGCGGCGATCTCCCGGACCCAGTAGAGCGCGAGGATCGCGAACCCGCCGAGCAGATGGCTGACCGCCATGAACTTCTCGGCGGCGAACGTGCGGTCGGCGAACTGGCTCGAGAAGAAGATGCCCACGATCGAGGCGATGGCGAACGCGCTGCCCACCCAGGCGATCTGGGCATCGCTGAAGGCGAGGCCGTCCTTGCCCATGTAGCCCCAGATGAGCGGGAGCCAGGCGCCCCAGATGGCGAACTCGAGCACCATCATCAGCCAGAGGCGAAACGTCGGGGCGGGCGCTGCGGATCCTGGAGAGGAGTGCATGGGCGAGAGGATAGCAGCCCTCGTCGACGCGGCCTACGCAGATCCCTCAGCCGGGCCGGGCCTTCACGTCGGCCAACCCGCCGTCGACGCCGAGCACCTGCCCCGTGATCCAGCCCTGGACGGGGTCGAGCAGCCAGGCGATCGCCCGGGCCACGTCGCCGGGCTCGCCGAGCCTGCCGAGCGGATGCATCGCGAGCGAGGCCTTTTCGGCCAGTTCATTCGCGACGAGGCCGCGCGTGAGCGGCGTGCGCACAAGGCCCGGCGCCACGACATTGAACCGGATTCGTTGGCGGGCGTAGGTGGCTGCGGCCGACCGGGCGAGCCCCTCGAGCCCCGCCTTTGCCGCCGCGATCGCCTCGTGGTTGGCCAGGCCGATCCGGGCGGCGGCACTCGACACGAGCACCACTGCCCCACCATCGGCCTTCATGAGCCGGCCGGCGGCCCGCACACAGCCGAAGCCGCTCGTCAGGTTCGTAGCGATCGTCGCCTGCCACTCGGCCGTGCTCGTGAGATGCGCGGGCTTGAGCAACAGCGACCCGACGCAGTTGGCGATGCCCGTCAGGCCCCCGAGCGCGGCTGAAGCCGCATCGGCACATGCGTCGATCGCATCGGGGTCGGTCGCATCGACAACGCCCGATGGCATGCCAAGATCCCCACCGAGCGACTCGAGTTTCGCCACGTCACGACCGGCGAGAAACACGCTGCCGCCCGAGGCCACGACGAGCCGCGCGAGAGCGGACCCGATCCCACCGCCCGCGCCGAAGATCAACACCCGCTGACTCGGGCCCTCGGCGGCGGTCACAGCCAGTTGTCCACGGTCTGCTCGAGCTTCACTTCGGCGGCCATGTCGCGGAGTTTGTCGAGGGCCCGCGTCTGGATCTGCCGGATGCGTTCCTTGCACACGCCCATCGCCGTGCCGAGTTCCCGGAACGTGCGCGGCGGCTTGCCGTCGAACCCGAATCGGGCCACCACGATCTGGCGTTCCCGCGGCTCGAGATCACCAAGAAACCCGCCGAACAGTTCCTTGAGCACCCCAATCTGCTCGGCCGAGCAATACTCGGCCGTGGGCGCATCTTCGGCGCGATCCTTGAGAGCTTCGTCGCTCGCCACGAATCGGTTTCTCTGCTGCCGCCCCTTGTGCGACATCCGGAAGAAGTGCCGCTGCACGGCATAGGTCGCATAGGTGCTGAACCTGTTCCCGAGGGCGAAATTGAACTTCTCGACCGCCCGCATGAGCGCCACGTTGCCGTCACTCACCAGTTCCTCGAACGAATTGCTCGGATCGACGAACTTCTTGGCGATGGAGACCACGAGCCGCAGGTTCGACGTGATGATGATCGACTTCACCGTCTCCGCCTCGGCGAGCCAGCCTTCGACCTCCTCCATCTGTCGCCGGGTGGCACGCCGCTTGTCGAGCCGCCCCCGGGCCGTGGCGGCTCGGAACTTCAGCCAGTTCATCCGCCGGAAGTAATACTGCTCCTCGTTCTTCGTGAGCAGCCGCGTCTGGTAGAGGCTCGCCAGGTAGGGCGAAAGACCCTTGGCAGCCGCACGATCGGTTGCATCCCGGTCGAGGGGTACAGCGGCATCGGACGGCGGCGTGGTCGCCAGCACCTCGGCGTTTTTCCTGAGGAACTCGCGGCAGGGGATGTATTCGATGGGGCGGGCAAAAAATCGCTCCCGCCGCTCACGGAGTTCCGCCCGGCTGCGGTCGAGCGCTCGCTTGCTCTGCGGCCGCTTGGCCCGCTTGCCACCTGCTGGTTTCGACCGGGCTAGTGCGATCACGGCTGCCTCCTCGGTGGTTGCCGAGAGTGCGACTTCGTTCGCTGCCGACTCTCTCCCCACTCAACCGCAGCCGGCCGGCGTGGCTAACCGCACCGGAAAAGCCGGAAAAATCGGGCATTTTGCCGACTGGCGGCCGGGCGGCGGTTGACCCGGGCCCCCACAAGCCCCGCCAGCCCGAGCCCGGCGAGCACCAGAGCCGACGGCTCCGGCACGGCGACGAGATTGCTTTCCACCCAGCCTTCAGCGAGTCCGTGTGCTGCCTCGAATGCAGCAAGATCGGCGAACTGCGGGGCAAGATTCAGTGGATCGAGTGCACCGAACACGAAGTAGAGCGGATCGGACGACTCGTAGCCGTTCATATGCATGCGGAGCGAGTACAGGTAAAAGCCCTGCCCGGGCGCGGCTCCCGCATCGTCGATCGACGTGAAGAGATGGGTGTGGACACTTCCCGTGGCTCCGGTCACCTGAATCGTATTGCCTGCAATCACCCCTGCCGAACTGCCGTCAACGGTCTGCGTCCATTCCGGCACAACGGCCCCCTTCGTGAGTCCGAGAACCACGCTCGTCGCGACCGGAGCGAACGACACCGCCCCGTCGCCATCCCAGAAGAAGAGATTCCGGGTCTGCGCGCCGATCGTCATCGGCTCGAATGTGAAGGTCAACGCTGTCGAACCACTGAGCGCGGTGTAGGTATTCGCCGGCGTCGTGAGCGAAGCATTGTTTAGAGACGCTTGGGTACTGGCTCGAAAGCCGGGCTCACCAGGCGCATCGCTGACGTATGGACCTACGGTACCGGATCCGACGACTTCCCCACCGAAGACCCGCAGTTGCCCTGCGGGGATCTCGGCGACAGTGTTGACGTCGTCATAGCCGCCGATCACGAGCGACGTACCACTGGACGTTATGAATACGTCGTAGTGGACCTCTTCAGCCGTGCCCGATCGCAGAACCACTGCCAGCAGGCAGCTGACGAGGACGGATCGCAGAATCGCGGAATTCATCGGGGATACTCCGGAAGCAAGCATGGTGATGTCGGCTACTTGGGAAGACAAAAATTGTCGGTCGGCGTTTGCGTGGCGGCCCATGACTCGATCGTCGCTGCGGGCACGAACTCGACGCGCCAGTCGGTGAACAAGAGATGGCTGCCGTCGGCATGCCGTCGGGTGGCCATATCGCCCTCGATGCGCTGGAAGACTCGCTTCGCCGCGACGTTCGACGCCGTGAACCAGCCCTGATTGTGGACATGATCATTTTCGATAAGCGCGGCCTTGGCATCCGCAATCTCGAAGGCAGCCAGCGTCTTCGACGTCGCCTGGAGCTGGTTGCGATTCGTCACCGATCCCGCCCCACCCTCGTCGGTGAGGTACACGTTCATCACGTAGCTCGAGAGCCGCTCCCGCAGCCGCTCGGAACCCTTCTTGTCGTCCGGGCAGATTCGCACCGCATCGACGCTCTCCATGAACGGGGCCACGGTGTAGATCCAGGACAACTGCTCGTCGTTCGCCTCGTTATGCGAGGTCTCCGGAAACCTTCCCTTGTGGGCTTCGCAAAACAACGCCATCGCGAGCCCCACCTGCCGCATGTTGTTCGAACACTGCGAGCGGCGTGCCGACGCCCGCGCCGCCTGCACGGCCGGGAGCAGGAGCCCGACGAGCACGCCGATGATGGCGATCACGACGAGCAGTTCGACGAGGGTGAATGCGGATGGCATGGACTTGGCTGTGGGGCTCATATGCAACTCAATTGCAAGAGTACTCGTGTTGCGATTGGTGTCAAGCGTTGGGTTGGGATGGACTGTCTCGGGGCCGGCATCCGCGCCCTGTGGAAAAAAGACGCATCGCCTGGATGGCGAGGTCAGGGGCATGGTGGCTCGAGAAGCTGAGCAGGAGCACTGCGTGCACTGTGGGCAAAGCCCACGGGCAGCGCAACCGGACTCAGCGGGCCATCACAAGCGTTTCTCGAAAGGTCGGCCGAGCGGCATTCCGGGAACGGATGCCTGCCGGCCGATCCCGCAAGAATACCGCGCCACAAGGCTGGGTCAAACGATGGGCTGCTTGGCCAAAACCCCTCTGTGGAGTGTCCTTACTGCAGCCCCTCACCGAGGTTTCCGTTACCGTAAGGGCCATGGCCGTCAATCTCGTTCTCGTGCTCGGTGACCAGCTCGACCGCCAGGGCAGTGCTTTTGACGGCTTCGACCGTACGCGCGACCGGGTCTGGATGGCCGAAGTGGCCGAAGAATCGACCCACGTGTGGACGCACAAGGCCCGGATCGCCGTGTTTCTCGCGGGAATGCGGCACTTTCGCGACCGGCTCCGGGCCGAAGGGATCGACATCGACTACCGCGAACTGCCGCCGAAAGCCGGAGCCAAGGAGCCGGCGTCGCTCGCGGGTGCGCTCGCGGCGAGCCTCGAGGCCCTGCGCAAGGCCGGCCGATCCCCCGACCGGCTCATCGTGGTGGAGCCGGGCGAGTGGCGGGTGCAGGAGGCCCTGCGAGCCGCGGCCAAGGCGGCCGGCATCCCGCTCGACATCCGGCCCGATCGCCATTTTTTCTCCTCGCGGGCCGATTTCGCGGCGCACGCGGAGGGCCGCAAGCAGTTGCGGCTCGAATACTTCTACCGGCCCCTCCGCGAGAAGTTCGGTGTGCTCATGGACGATGGCGAGCCGGCCGGCGGCCAATGGAATTTCGATGCGGAAAACCGCGGGGCCTTCCCAAAGACCGGGCCGGGCACGCTCCCGGCACCGAAACGGTTCGCACCGGACGCGGTGACGCGCGGTGTGCTCGACCTCGTAAACACGAGGTTTGCCGCGCACCCGGGCAGCCTCGACGACTTCGACTGGCCTGTCACGCCCGAGGATGCCCGGGCCGCCCTCGACGACTTCATCGCCAAACGGCTCGCGAACTTCGGCCGCTACCAAGACGCGATCTGGACCGGCGAGCCATGGCTCTACCACGCGCGGCTGTCGCAGGCCCTGAACCTGAAACTCCTCGACCCGCGCGACGTCGTGGCCGCGGCGGAGCGTGCCTGGCGAAAAGGCAAGGCTCC
>JBBAVM010000026.1:31494-35087 GCA_040397685.1 Pirellulales bacterium | reverse complement strand
GGTCTTTCGGCCGCTCGCCGCCCGCGCCGGGGACCGCGGCGTGAGGCTCGCGTTCGAGAACTGCGAGAAACGCGGCACGTGGGACGCGGGCGACCACAACATCGCCCATGCGCCGCAGGCTTGGGATGCGATGTTCGCCGAGGTGGACAGCCCCGTGATCGGCCTCGAGTGGGAGCCCTGTCACCAGCTCATGAGCCTCGTCGATCCGCTGCCGCAACTGCGGCGCTACGCCCACCGCATCTGGCACATCCACGGCAAGGATGCGACCGTGCTCTGGGATGTGATCCGCACGCACGGTATCCGCGGCGGCGTGCCCTACGCGTTTCACCGCACGCCGGGATTCGGCGACACGAACTGGACCGATCTCATCTCGACCCTGCGCATGGCCGGCTGGCGAGGCAGCATCGACATCGAGGGATTTCATGATCCCGTGTACCGCGACGCGCTCGAGACGACGGGCCAGGTCGCGGCGCTCGAGCACCTCATGCGCTGCCGGGGCGGGCGGTTCGTGCCGAACGTGTTCTGAAGGAGTCTCTTCCCGTGACGGCGACGCGGCTCGAAGTGACGCGATCGGAGCAGGCGTCGTTTCGCTGCGTCCGCGTACGGCAGCGGACGCTCGGCGGGGGGTTTCACTTCCATCCCGAATACCAGCTCACGCTCGTCATCCGCGGCCACGGACAGCGCATCGTGGGAGACTCGATCGCACCCCTCGCGCCCGGCGACCTCACGCTTCTCGGCCCCGACCTGCCGCACGTCTGGGACGTCGATCAGCCGACCACGGGCTCCGCCCGGCGGCCGCCGCGCCGGCGCCCTCCGGTCGATGCCGTGATCGTGCAGTTCCGGGCCGAGTTTCTCGGCCGGGATTTCTGGGACCTTCCCGAGACGGCCGGGATCGTGCGGCTGTTGCGGGCGGCCGCCCGCGGCCTGGCGTTCCCGGCCACCGTGCGCGAGCACGTCGGCCCACAGGTCGTGCGACTCACGCGGCTCGCGGGACTCGAGCGGCTCACGACCCTGCTCGGGGTCCTCGACGCACTCGCTGTGGCGGGCGGCACGCCGCTCTGCTCGCGCGGCTTCGCGCCCGGGTTCCACACGACCGATCACGATCGGCTGACCGCAGTCATCGGGCGGATTCACGAGCATCTCCAGGCCGGCCGCCGGCCGCCCACCCGTGCGCAGCTCGCCCGGCTCGCCGGCCTCGCCGAGCGTTCGTTCAGCCACTATTTCCGCGCGAAGATGGGACGCACGCTGCCCAGGTTCGTGAACGAATTGCGGATCGGCCGGGCCCGCATCCTCCTCGCCGACACGGCGATGCCGGTGGCGTCGGTCGCCCGGGCCTGTGGGTTCCACAACCTCTCCAACTTCAACGCGCACTTCCGCGCGATCGTCGGGGCCACGCCGGCGGCGTACCGCGGCGTCCTCACGTCGCGGTGAACGCCCGCGCGACGCATTTTTTGCATGTTCGTTGAGCCGGAAGTGTCCTCTCCCCGGGCGTTCAAAGCCGGGCCCCTACCAGGCACGCTACAGTATCGGGCATGGAGGAGCTCGTCTCGATGATGTGGCGGTGGTGGGTCGCCATCTGGCCGCACGTGCTGGCCACGACGATCCTCGCGATCAACGTGATAGCGAGCGCCCACGCGATCCTCGTGAAACGCGACACGCGGTCCACGATCGGATGGGTGGGGCTGATTTGGCTGTCGCCCGTGTTCGGGGCGATCGCCTACGCCGTGCTCGGGGTCAACCGGATCCGCTCGCGGGCGAGCCAGCTGCGGGCCGGCGCCCTGACCGTGACCCACGAACTCAAGGCGGCCGTGCCCGCCGCCGAGAGGCTCGACGCGGCGATCGGGCCGCCCGCCGCGCCGCTCAGGTCGCTTGCGACGCTCGTCGGGGAGGTGACCAATCGGCCGCTGCTCGACGGCAACACGATCGAACCGCTGGTCGGCGGCGACGAGGCCTACCCGCGGATGCTCGCCGCCATCGACGGCGCGACCCGGAGCGTCGGCCTGGCGTCCTACATCTTCGACAACGACCCGACCGGCCAAATCTTCGCCGAGGCGCTCGGCCGGGCCGTGAAGCGGGGGGTCGAGGTCCGCGTCCTCGTGGACGGCATCGGCTCCCGCTACACGTCGCCTCCGATCACGGGCGTTCTCGCAGAGCACGGCGTGCGCGTCGAACGCTTCCTGCCCACGACGGCGCCGATCTACTTTCCGTACGCCAACCTCCGCAACCACCGCAAGCTGCTCGTCGTCGATGGCACGCTCGGCTTCACCGGCGGCCTCAATATCCGCGACGGCTGCTGGCTCGCGCGGCAGCCGAAGCACCCGGTCCGCGACATGCACTTCGCGCTCCGCGGGCCCGTCGTCACGCAGCTGCTCGAGGTGTTCGTGGAGGACTGGGCGTTCGCCTCCGGCGAGTCGCTCGTCGGCGACCCGGCGTCGGATGGCATCGACGGCCCGTGGGCGCCAGACGCCGACTTCGCCGGGGCGGCGCTCGCCCGCGGAATCCGCTACGGCCCCGACGATCCCGACATCGGCCGCATCAAGCTCGTGCTCGTGGGCGCGCTTGCCGCGGCCCAGAGACACGTGCGGATCATGACGCCGTATTTCCTCCCCGACGACGCGGTCTGCCAGGCGCTCGACGTGGCGGCGATGCGCGGCGTCGAGGTGGACATCGTGCTCCCGGAGCAGAACAACCTCGCACTCGTGAGCTGGGCGTCCACGGCGATGCTCTGGCAGGTGCTCGGCCGCGGCTGCCGCGTCTGGATGTCGCCACCGCCCTTCGACCACACGAAACTCATGGCCGTGGACGGGGCGTGGGCGTTGTTCGGCAGCGGCAATTGGGACGACCGCAGCATGCGGCTGAACTTCGAGTTCAACGTGGAGACCTATGATCGCGGGATCGCGGGGCGGATCGATCGCCACATCGCCGACGTGATCGCCCGCTCCCGCCCCAAGACGCTCGAGGAGGTGGACTCCCGCAGCCTGCCCGTGCGGCTTCGCGACGGCATCGCCCGGCTCTTTTCGCCGTACCTCTGATCCCCTACATTTTCGCATCATGAGCACTGCGACCGCCGCACCGCCCGGGGCTGATCCGATCGACGCGTTGCGGACCGTCGGACGGGAATTCCACGGCCGCTCCTGGTCGCTCGGCACGAGCAGCAATTACAGCATCGTGGTCTCGCACGACCCGCTCGAACTGCTCATCACGGCCAGCGGCAAGGACAAGTCGGCCCTCGGCCGCGACGACTTCGTGCGGGTGGACGCGGGCGGACGACTGCTCGCGGGCGGCCCCGGCAGGAAGTCGTCGGCCGAGACGCTGCTGCATTGCCTCATCGCCGAGCTCGTGCCGGCCCTCGGCGGCCAGCCGGTGGGCGCCATCCTCCACACGCACTCGGTCTGGAGCACGATCCTCTCGCGGGCCGATCTCCCGCGCGGCGGCATCCGCATCGAGGGCTTCGAGATGCTCAAGGGCCTCGAGGGCATCGCCACGCACGACACCTGCGAGGAGGTGCCGATCTTCGCCAACAGCCAGGACATGGTCGAACTCTCGGGCCGCATCCGCGAGCGGCTCTCCGCGGCCGACTGGAGCGATCCGCG
>JBBAVM010000026.1:22974-31394 GCA_040397685.1 Pirellulales bacterium | reverse complement strand
AGCCACGGCATCGACTATTCCCGGTGGCCGCTCGAGGACCGCGTCGATCCGGCGGCTCCGGCCGAGGCGATCCTTGCCGCCTACGGGCCGGAGATCGAGGAACTGAAGCGCCGGGGTGGCTTCGTCACGGCCGACGTCGTGGACGTGCTCCCCGACACGGCGAACCTCGACGCGATGCTCGCGAAGTTCAACAAGGAGCACACACACACCGAGGACGAGGTGCGGTTCATCCTCCAGGGCCGGGGCGTCTTTCACATCAATCCCGTGACGCGGCCGGTGTTCGCGATCGAGGTCTGGGCCGGCGACATGATCAGCGTGCCGCTCGGCACGCGGCACTGGTTCGACCTCTGCACCGACCGACGGATCCGCGCGATCCGGCTGTTCCAGGACATGAGCGGCTGGACGCCGCACTATCTCGACGACGGCGTGCACGCCGGGTACGAGCCGCTCTGCTTCGGGCCCGCCTGGCTGCCGGCCACCGGAAAGGCCGCGACGTGATCGTGTTCGACGGCCGGGGCATCCTGCTCGACGTCGAGGGGACGACCTCGTCGATCTCGTTCGTTTACGACGTGCTGTTCGAGTTTGCCAAGCGGCACGTGGGGGACTTCCTGGCCCGCTACGCCGACGATCGCTTCGTGGCCGGTCTTGCGGGCGATATCGCGGTGGAGGCCGGGGCCGAGCGGTCCGCCAGCCTCGAGCAGGCCGCGCTCGCCGCGATCGAACTCATGAACCGCGACGTGAAAAGCACGCCCCTCAAGGCCCTGCAGGGGATGATCTGGAGGAGCGGCTTCGAGTCGGGCGAACTGGTCTCTCACGTGTTTCCCGACGTGCCGCCGGCCCTCGAGCAGTGGGCCGCCTCCGGGCTCGACGTCCGCATCTACTCGTCGGGGTCGGTCGATGCCCAGCGACTCTTTTTCGGCCACACCTCGGCCGGCAATCTCCTGCCCCATTTGCGCGGCCACTACGACACGACCACCGGCCCCAAGCGGGAGCCGGCAAGCTACACAAAAATTGCGGCCGACATGCGGATCGAGCCGCGGCAGATCCTGTTCGTGAGCGACGTGGGGGCCGAACTCGATGCGGCGCGGGCCGCGGGGATGGCGACGGCGCTCGCCGTGCGGCCGGGCAACCGCGACCCGGGCGGGCTCTTCGCCCATGAGCCGATCGAGTCGTTCACGCAGATCGTCGTCTGACGCCGATACCACTCCGACCATGGGCACGCCGGCACCTCCGATCATGGCCGACCGACTCGTCCGCTGTGCCGTCGGCGTTTCGACCGATGCCGACCTCACGGTGGCGCTCACCGCCGCGGCGGCTGCCGCCTCGGCGGGCCTCGCCACGGCAGCTGACCTCGCCGTCGTGTTCGTCTCGGGCCGCCACGACGCGCCGGTGCGGCCCGCGCTCGAGGGGCTTTCCGACCTGCTCGGCGTGAAGCACGTGCTGGCCGCCACCGCCGAGGCGATCCTGGCCGACGGGGCCGAGTATGAGACGGGGCCCGCCGTCGTCGTGTGGCTCGCCCGGCTGCCGGGGGCGACGCTCGTGCCGCTGTCGCTCGAGTATGCGCAGTCGGTTGATGGAGGCGTGTTTCTCGGCTGGCCAGAGGAGCTCGACGGGCCGTGGCCGGCCGATGCCACGCTCCTCCTGCTCGCCGATCCCTTCACGTTCGACGTCGATCGGCTCATGCGCCGCATGGAGGAAGACCACCCCGGCGTCCCCGTGCTCGGCGGGTTCGCCAGCGGTGGGCAGCGGCCCGGGCAGAACACGCTCGTCGTCGGCCCGACGTCGTACGACTCTGGCGCCGTGGGCGTCGTGATCGGCGGAGTCCCGATCCGGCCCATCGTGTCACAGGGCTGCCGGCCGATCGGCCCGCCGATGGTGATCACGCGGGCCGAGGAGAACCTGATCGTGGAGCTCGGCGGCCGGCCCGCGCTCGAGCGGCTGCGCGAGGTCTACGGCGGACTCGACGCCGCCACGCAGGAACTCGTGCGCACCTCGCTCCACGTCGGGCGGGCAGCGAGCGAGTATCAGGATCATCGGCAGCGGGGCAACTTCCTCGTGCGAAACGTGGTCGGCGCCGATCCAGACGTCGGCGCGCTCGCGATCGGCGACGTCGTGCGAACCGGGCAAACGATGCAGTTCCACGTGCGCGACGCGCAGTCGGCCCACGACGATCTCGTGGCGCTGCTCGCCGAACGCCGCGTGGAGGGGGGCGAGCCTCCGGCCGGGGCGCTCGTGTTCTCCTGCAACGGTCGCGGCACGAGGCTGTTCGGCGCGCCGCATCACGACGCGGCCTGCCTCCAGGAGTCGCTCGGCCCCGTTCCGGCCGCGGGGTTCTTCGCCCAGGGGGAGTTCGGGCCGATCGGCCGCCGCAACTGCCTTCACGGCTTCACGGCCAGCATCGCCCTCTTCGAGCGCGGCTGATTTTCAGCCTTGCGGCAATCCTGTTCGCCACCGCGTTTGCCGCGTCGTAGGACAGGCTTCAGCCTGTCATGGGTTGCGTGGGACAGGCTTCAGCCTGTCATGGGTTGCGTGGGACAGGCTTCAGCCTGTCATGTCTCAAATGATCTGGACGTGCAGGGGCTGAAGGGGACGTATGGAAGCTCCGACGGAAGCCCGAAGCGCAAGCGAGGGAACGATATTCCCCCTCGCTCGCGCTTCGGGCCTGCGTGCGGGGGTACCCCTGGACTGCGGCGACGGTCCGGCTGTTGCTCTGCCGAACCGGATTGCCCTTGCGGCAACGGCCGGGGCTGCCTACTTTCCCACCCCCGTTCGTTCGGAGGTTCGCCGACATGAAGGCCTCGTTGTACTTGATCGTAGCCGCTTCGCTTGCGGCCGTCAGCTGCGCGCACCACCACGGCAACACCTACGCCTACGCGCCCCCATACGCGCCGCCGGTCTACCCGCAGCCGCCGACGGCTCAGCCAGTGTCCTACGCGGCGCCGGTCGCTGGGGCGCCCGTCGTCACGATGCCCGGTCCGGCGGCCGCTCCGGCGGGCGTCATCGTGGCGGGCCAGACGTCGCCGTGCCCGCAGGGGTGCCCCGAGGGCACGGTCACGACCGCCGGCGTCGTGATGGATGCAGCCGGCCAGACGCCGCCGTGCCCGCCGGGACCGTGACCACGCGACCGCGCCGCGGCTGTATAGTGCAGGCATGAGCCTGTGGTCGGTCGCACCGGTGCGCACTCCCGAACTGATGGACGACCCGGCGATCGCCGCCGAGGACCATCTTGACGCGCTCGATGCGCTCGCCACGATCAACGCGATGTCGAGAACGGCCGCCTCCCTGGCCGCGGCCGTGCGACGGGTCGCACCGCCTACCCCTGATTCCGCCACCCCGCTGCACGTCGTCGATCTTGCCTGCGGTGGCGGCGACGTGACCCTCGGCCTCGCCCGCCGTCTCGGCGCGGGGTATCGCGTCACCGGAATCGACATGAGCGACCGGGCCATCGCCCGCGCCCGTAACGTCGCCGCCGCCCGCGGGATGGCCGCAGTGGCGTTCGAGCCTCGCGACGTGGTCGCGGAGGGCTGCCCACCCTGCGACGTGGTCGTGACGTCGCTCTTCCTCCACCACCTCGACGACCCGATCGCCGCGGCCGTGCTCGGTGCGATGCGCGGCGCGGCCCGCCGGGGGATCGTCGTGTCGGACCTGCTCCGTAGCCGTGGCGGGTTGTGGCTTGCGCTCCTCGGCACGCGGCTCCTCACGACGTCGCGGGTCGCGCGCGTCGACGGCCCGCTGTCGGTGCGGGCGGCCCGCACGCTTGCCGAGCATCGCACGCTGTGCGCGGCCGGGGGCCTCGACGGGGCGCGGGTCCGCCGCATCTGGCCCGAGCGTGTGCTGATCGAGTGGCGGCGGTCGCAGGAGGGCCACGCATGATTCCCGCGACGATTCCTCCATCCGACGCGGCGGCGATTGCCTGGGATGCCGTCGTCGTCGGGGCGGGGCCTGCCGGGGCGTCGGCGGCCCTGCGGCTGGCACGATCCGGGCGACGCGTCCTGCTCGTCGAACGGTCGGCGATGCCGCGGCCAAAGGTGTGCGGCTGCTGCCTCTCGCCGCGGGCCGGGCGTGAACTCGCCGCCCTCGGCATTGCGGCGGACGGGCTCGCCGCAGCGATTCCGCTGGCCACGGTGCGGCTCATCGCGGATGGACACGCTGCGCGAATCGCGATGCGGCACACGGCGACACTCTCGCGCGAGGCGCTCGATACGGCGGTCGTACGGGCGGCCATCGCCGCGGGCGTCCACTGGCTGCCGCACACGATCGTGCGCGGCATCGAGGAACACACCGACCGCGTCGCCATCGCGGCCGACCATGCCGAGGGTGGACCGGTTTCCTTGCACGCCGCAGTGGCCGCGGTCGCCGCCGGCCTGGCCGACGCGATCCGCGTGGTGTCCGCGGGGGATCCGTCCGGCCCCCTGCCGCGGCACGCCCATCGCATCTCGGCCACGAGCCGGATCGGTCTGGGAACCACGCTCCCTGCCGAGGCTGGGAATCTGCCGGCGGGCGAACTCGTGATGGCGACCTCGCGGGCGGGCTATGTGGGCGTCGTGCGGCTCGAGGATGGTCGGATCGACGTGGCCGCGGCTATCGATCGGAATTGGCTGGGAAACAGCGCCGGCCCCGCGGAGGTCCTTGCCGGGATGCTCGCAGAGGCCTGCGGGCGATCCGCCTGCCCGCTCGACACGGCGGCGCTCGCGCGGGCTTTCGTGCGGGCCACGCCCGCCCTCACCCGTCGGGCTCCGGTCCGAGCGGGGATGCACGGTCGCGTGCTCCGCATCGGCGATGCCGCCGCCTACGTCGAGCCGTTCACGGGCGAGGGGATCGGCTGGGCGCTCACGTGCGGTCGCCTGGTGGCGGAAGCGATCGCCGCAGCCCCCGACGCGTCCTCGGCTGCCCTCGCCTACGAGCGCCGCTACCGCGCGGCTTTTGCCGGGCAACACCGCCGCTGCCTCGCGGTGGCCACGGCGGTGCGACATCCGCGTGCGATCGTCGGCCTCGTCGGCCTCGCCGGCTTCATGCCCCGTGCCGCGGCGACGGTCCTGCCCTGGGTGACCGGCGGAGGATGCGTTCCATGAGCCTCGCCATTCTCGGCATCGGCACGGCCACGCCCGATCGGAGCATCGCGCAGCGCGACGCTGTCTCCCTCGCCGCGGGGTTCAACAACGCCGCTCCCGGCCGGGAGCGAACGCTGGCGGCGATCTATCGCCAGACGCGAATCAAAAGCCGCGGATCGGTGCTCCTCGAGCCGCCGGCCGAGGAGCCATTCGCGCAAAGCTTTTATCCGCGGGCCACGGCGACGAGCGACACCGGCCCGACGACGGCCGAACGCATGAAGCGCTACCGGGAGGCGGCCGGGCCGCTCGCCCTCGCCGCGGCCGCCCGAGCCATCTCGGCCGCCGGCGTCACGCCCGCCGCGATCACGCACCTCGTGACCTGTTCCTGCACCGGCTTCTCGAGCCCCGGCGTCGATCTCGACGTGGTCCAGGGCCTCGGCCTCGGAGTGGGCGTGCAGCGCACGCATGTCGGCTTCATGGGCTGCCACGGCGCGTTCAACGCCTTTCGCGTCGCAGACGCCTTCGCGACGGCCGACCCGACCGCCTGCGCGCTCGTCGTGTGCGTCGAGCTGTGCAGCCTGCACTTTCAATACGGCGCGAAGAGCGATCACGTCGTCGCCAACAGCATCTTCGCCGACGGGGCGGCGGCGCTCGTGGGGAGGGCAGCAGCAGGGACTGCAACGTGGCGCATCGCCGGCCAGACGTCGCGAATCCTCCCCGGCTCGACCGACCAGATGGGCTGGCGGATCGGCGACCACGGCTTCGAAATGAGCCTCTCGGCGCAGGTCCCGACCACGATCGGCCGCGACCTGCGGACCTTCGTCGAGGAGTCGCTCTCGGCCCGCGGGCTCCGCCGCGCCGACATCGCGGCATGGGCTGTGCATCCGGGGGGCCCGCGGGTGCTCGCGAGCGTGCAGGAGGCCCTCGAACTCGACGACCACGCCCTCGCGGCGTCGCACGCCGTACTCGCGGAACACGGCAACATGTCGAGCGCCACGATCCTGTTCATCATCGAGCGGCTCCGCGCCACGGCGGCCCCCACGCCCTGCGTCGCCTTGGCGTTCGGTCCGGGGCTCACGGCCGAAATGGCGGTGTTCGCCTGACGGCTCCGCCCCGTACACTGCCGCCCGGACTGACTCAGCCAGGCGGACACGACGGAGGCGAATGTGACGGAGCGACCGGTGGATTTTCCGAACGCGTGGCGGCGACGGGTGGCGATCGACCGCGTCGCGCCCGAGGTGGACGGCGGCCGTTTCGCGGTGAAGCGGATCCGGGGCGACGTCGTGACCGTCGAGGCCGACATCATCTGCGACGGCCACGAGGAGCTGGACTGCCGGCTGCTCGTCCGGCACGGTGAGGCCGGGCAGTGGGGCGAGATCCCGCTCGAATGCGCAGGCAACGACCGGTGGGTGGGATCGTTCATCGCCGACCGGATCGGCCTCTGGCACTTCGTCGTCACGGCCCGCGTCGATGCCTTCGCCACCTGGCTCCGCGATCTCGGCCGGCGCGAGGCGGCTGGCGAACAGCTCGACGTCGAGCTCGTCGCGGGTGCGCGGATCGTCGCGGCGGCGGCCCATCTGGCCCCCGCCGCCGAGGCACGGGAGATCGAATCGTTCGCGCTCGCGCTCAAGTCGCCGGCATGGCGTGACGCAGCCACGAGCCCCAGGCTCCACGAGCTGATGACGATCTATGCCGACCGGCGCGACGAGACACGCATTGATCCGCCACGGCCCATGTGGGTCGATCGCGAGAAGGCGCGCTCGAGCGCATGGTACGAGGTGTTTCCACGGTCCTGGGGACCGGCGGGACGCCACGGCACGCTCTCCGACCTCGCCGATCGGCTCGACTACGTGCAGGGGCTCGGATTCGACGTCCTCTACCTCACGCCGATCCATCCGATCGGCCGCTCGTTTCGCAAGGGCCGCAACAATGCGCTCGAGGCGGGGCCCGACGACGTGGGCAGCCCGTGGGGCATCGGTGGCGCGGAGGGAGGCCACACCGCCATCCATCCGGCGCTCGGCACGTTCGCCGACTTCGAGCGGCTCCGCCGCCGTGCCGAATCGATGGGCATCGAACTCGCCCTCGACATGGCCGTGCAGTGCTCGCCCGACCACCCGTGGGTGCGGGAGCATCCCGAGTGGTTCCGGCACCGGGCCGACGGAACGATCGCCTATGCCGAAAACCCGCCCAAGAAATACCAGGACATCGTCCCGTTCGACTTCCAGTGCGAGCCGTGGCGGCGGCTGTGGGAGGCCCTCGGCGGCGTGTTTCGGTTTTGGGTCGAGCAGGGGGTACGGATCTTCCGCGTGGACAACCCGCACACGAAGCCCTTCGCGTTCTGGGAGTGGCTGATCGCCGACATCCACCGCACGCATCCCGACGTGCTGTTCCTCTCCGAGGCCTTCACGCGGCCGAAGACGATGTATCGCCTCGCGAAGGCGGGCTTCACCTGGTCGTACACCTACTTCACGTGGCGGACGGAAAAACAGGAGACGGCCGACTATTTTCGCGAGGTCACGACGCCGCCGGTGGCCGACTTCTTCCGGCCGCACTTCTGGCCGAATACGCCCGACATCCTCCACGCGACACTGCAGCACGGCGGCCCGGCGATGTTCGAGGTGCGGCTCACGCTCGCCGCGCTCTCGGTCGGCAACTGGGGCATCTACGGACCGGCGATGGAGCTGCTCGAGGCGACACCGCGCGAGCCGGGCAGCGAGGAGTATCTCGACAGCGAGAAATACGAACTCAAGGCCTGGGACCTCGACGCGCCCACGAGCCTCGCGCCCTTCATCCGGCGGCTCAACCAGATCCGCCGCTCCGAGCCGGCGGTCCATCGGGCCCGGCCGCCGCTCGTACAGGCGATCGACGACGATCATCTCCTGGCATGGTGCCGGCACGACCCGGCCACGGCCAACACCGTCCTCGTGGTCGTGAACATGGAGCCGGCGGCCGCCCGCCGCGGGCGGCTCACGCTCGATGCGCCGGCCCTCGGCCTGGGTGCCGCGGCCGCCGTCGCGGCCCACGATCTCCTGACGGGGGCCGACGACGTCTGGCCGCTCGATGCGATCGAGATCGAATGCACGCCCGAGCACCCCGTGCAGGTCTACCGGATCGGGCCCGGCGCGGCCACCGCCGTGGGGGACGCGCCGTGAACCGCGAGGCCGCGATCGCCGCCTGGCTGCCGGAAGCCCGCTGGTTTGCCGGGAAAGCGGCCGGGCCCGCCCGGGTCTCGATCCACGACCGCGCCACACTCCCGCAGACGACGCTCGACGCGACGCTCGTCGATGTCGCGTCCGACTCGGGCACCGACCGGTATTGGATGCCGCTGGCCGCCGACGGTTTCGACGCCGCCATGAGCCCCGAGTTCGC
>JBBAVM010000026.1:1900-22874 GCA_040397685.1 Pirellulales bacterium | reverse complement strand
GGCCGCCGTCGTGCCGCTGGGTGGAGACGCGTCGAACACGTCGCTCCGCGTCACGATCGGACCGCGGGACTACGCCGTGAAGGTGCTACGCCGCTGCCGGCCCGGCATTCAGCCGGAGGTCGAGGTCGGAGGGTTTTTGGCACAGGTCGGCTGGAACGGCACGCCGCCGTTCGTCGGCTGGCTCGACTACGAGCCGCGCTCGGGCGCCTCGACCGTGCTCGCGACGGTGCACGAGTTCGTGGCCGGATGCACGACGGCCTGGGATCGGCTCGTGGCGTTGACCCGGAGCGGCGGCGTGCGCGGGCCGCACGGGCGGACGATCATGCATCTTGTCGCGGCGCTTGGCCACACGACAGCCGAGATGCACCGGGCCTTGGGGAGCCGCAGCGACGTCGCGGCATTCGCGCCCGAGACGCCGCCTGCCGACTGGGCGGCGGTGGAATCCGCACGCATGGCGGCCCACGCGGGGCAAGTGTTCGATGCCGCCCGCGCTCGCCTGCCTGCGCTCTCGCCTGCCGTGAGGGCCGACGTGGAGCGGTTGCTCGACCGTAAGGAAGCGATCGTAGCCACGCTCAAGAGCCTGCCGCAGGCCGGCGCTGCAGCGGCGATCGAGCGCGTGCATGGCGATTATCACCTCGGGCAGGTGCTCGTCGGTGAGCCGGGGCCGCGCGTCTTCGTCATCGACTTCGAGGGGGAGCCGGGGCGGTCGCTCGCGGAGCGCAGACGCAAGACGAGCGTCTGCAAGGATGTGGCCGGGATGTGCCGCTCGTTCGACTACCTCCTGCGACACACGGCGAAGACGGGCGGCGAGCCGTATTCGGCCGCCGACCTCGCGACGCTGGAAGCGACGTTTCTCGAGGCGTACCGCGCCGTGGCGACCGGCCACGACTGGTGGCCCGCCGACGCAGCCGCGGCGGAGAGGCTGCTCACTGTCTACCGGCTCGACAAGGCGGTGTATGAGCTCGCCTACGAGCTCGCCAATCGCCCCGACTGGGTCGCGGTGCCACTGGCCGCACTGCTGGCGTAGGACAGGCTGCAGCCTGTCAAAATTCCTCGCCGGCCGACAGGCTGAAGCCTGTCAAAACTCTCCCGCCGGCCGACAGGCTGAAGCCTGTCCTACGGGGTGAGAAACACCTCGTTGAGCCGCTCGACGTGGCGGGCGACGTCCGTCGGCTCGAGGAAGCTCGACTCGAGGCTGTTGCGCAGGAGTGTGTAGGCATCGGCCGCGGTCAGGTGCAGCGCCTCGCAGGATGCGCCGAGGTTTTGATTGACGTACCCGCCGAAATAGGCCGGGTCGTCGGAGTGGACGCTCGCCCGCAGCCCCGCGGCGAGGAGCCGGGGCAAGGGGTGGGCGGCCAGCGTGTCGCAGACCCGCAGCCTGACGTTCGAGAACGGGCAGACCGTGAGCGGGATGCGGTCGCGGACGAGCCGGGCGACGACCGCGTCGTCCTCGAGGCACCGCACGCCGTGGTCGATCCGCTCGGCGCCCAGGGCGTCGAGCGCCCCGGTGATCGACGCCGGCGGTCCCTCCTCGCCGGCGTGGGCCACGGCATGCAGCCCGAGCGCACGGCATCGCGCAAACACCTCGCGAAACTTCTCGGGCGGGTTGCCGCGCTCACCGGAGTCGAGCCCGACTCCGAGCACGCGCGGCAGAAACGGCTCCGCCCGTTCGAGCGTCTCGAACGCCTCACGTGCGGAAAGATGCCGCAGAAAACACATGATGAGCGCGGCCGAGATGCCGAGGTCGCGCCGGCCGCGGTCGAGGGCCCTGGTGAGCCCGCGGACCACCGTCTCGAACGGCACGCCGCGGGCGGTGTGCGTCTGCGGGTCGAAGAAGATCTCGGACCGCACGACGTTGTCTTCCCGGGCCTTCACGAGATAGGCCCACGCCAGGTCCTCGAAGTCCTGCTCGGTGCGGAGCACGGCGGCCGCGGCGTAGTAGATGTCGAGAAAACTCTGCAGGTCGGTGAAGGCGTAGGCCCGACGCATGGCCTCCGGCGACTCGTAGGGGAGCGGAACGCCGTTGCGGCTGGCGAGCGCAAACGCCATCTCGGGCTCGAGCGTGCCCTCGATATGGACGTGCAATTCGGCCTTGGGCGCGGCGGCGATCCGGGCCGCCAGTGCCCCGGACGAGAGCGGTGGAATCGCCTTCATGGCCATGGTGCTGCCTTGGTCACAAAGCCCGCTCGACATGGACGCTCGTCGTGAGCAGGAGCGGGAGTGGCTCCCGCGGATAGCGGGCCTCGATGAGCGCCGCCGCCCATCCCCGGCCAGGCCGGGGGAAGGTGGCCCGCCACGCTCCGTCCACCGCCGACAGCGGCGCGGAACGCCAGCGGGCCTTGCGGAAGTCGCGGGTGTCGGCCGTTGCCGTCCAGAGCGCAACCTCGTCCGGCTCCTCGTCGGAGCGGACCGTGCACACGGCACCGTCGGTTGCGGATGCAACCGACCAGGCGAGCGCAGGCAAAGGCCTGATCCCGGCCACATGCCGGCCGAGGGCCGCCACGAGGCCGCCGATGCGGGCGAACGGCAGTCCGTGCCCGGCATTCGGCGCGTATGACACCCAGCGTGGACCTGCGAGCTCGTCGAGGTAGAGACCGAGCGATTCAAGCGGCCAGTAGGGATCGTTCGTGCCGAGTGCAATGATCTTGGGCTGCACGATCCGCCCGCGGTAGGCGTAGGGATCGACGATTTCGCAGAGTTCGCGGCCGCGTGGCGAGGCGATGAGCTTCTCGACGCCAACGGCCGTATAAGGCTCGAGTTGTTCCGACATCCCTCCGAAGCTCACCCGCTGGAGGGCCACATGCCGCTCCAGCGACAGCATGTCGATCACCATCGGCATCGCCCCCTGCACCCGCTCGTCCACGGCGGCCGTGAGCCAGGTCGTCCAGCCGCGCTTGCTCGCGCCGGTGACCACGAATCGCTCGATGGCGAGCCCCCAGTCGTCGCGGGCGGCGGTCGTGGCGGCAGTCATGGCCTCGACGGCGGCCTTCACCATCGGCAGGAGCAGCGGCCAGGACGCATCCCCAGTCCGTGCGTACTCGACGAACGTGTGGGCGATGAGGTCGTCTTCGACGAGGCCGTCGAACATCGGCTGGTACGGAACCTGTCGGACGACCGCGGCCGGCAGGCCTGCGGCGTTCGCCGCCACGGCGAGCGTGCGCACCGCCTCGGTCGGCCCTTGGTCGAGATCGCGCAGCTTTTTGGAGCCGCCTCCGTCGATCCAGAGCAGCATCGTGGCGGTGTCGGACGGCAGCTGCCCCGGCAGAAATAGCGACAGCTCGTGCGTCCATTCCGTTCCTCGCCACGACTGGCTCACCAGCCGCAGCGTGTGGTATCGGCCGCCGGCCAGCTCGCCCTTGGCGACGGCCTCAACGCGGGTGGCCGGGTCGGCCGCATGGGCGTAGTCGGCCAATATGCTCGATTCGGCTGCGACCGCCTCCTGGGCCTCGCCCCTGACCGCCGTCGCTGCCGTGACCGCGGCCAGCGTGCCCACGCCGAACTGCCGCCTGGTCAGCGGGCGCAATGTGTCATTGCTCGACATACGTCTCCTCGAACGATCGCAGGTGGTGACACATGTATTTTGCAGCGATCCTCCGCGCCTCGTCGAGCAGCCGGTCGCGCACGTCCTCCGGCTCGAGCACCTCGACGTGCTCCCCGAGCGCGAGCAGCTGTGGGATCATCTCCTCGTCGTGGGCCCGGTCGATCGCGATGACGATCCCATCACTGCCGCGCTCCTCGATCCGCTGCCGGGGATGGAACGGCTTTTCCTCGGCCCAGCGGGCGCGGGCGGAGCCGATGCGGAGGCGGTAGGTCCGGGGAGGGTCGGGCGAGCGAAAAAGTGTGATGCTGTCGGCGAGGAGTGTCTCCACGGGTACGCCGCGGCGGGTAAACGTCTTCGCCGAGGGCTTGGCGTCGAGCACGCGGTCGAGCTTGAAGAACCGGATCCCATCGTCGTCACGCCCGCTTTTCCCAGGGGCGCGGTAGGCCGCGATGTAGACGCTGCCGTCGTAGATCACGAGCGCCTCGGGCCGCGCGACGATCTGCCTGGGCTTCTCGTCGGCGAGGCCCTGGTAGCGGAGCGTAAGCTCGAGCGAGCCGAGGATCGCCCGGTTGATCGCGGTCAGGAGCCGCGGACCGTACTTCCCGCCACCGCGGGGTGGATGGACGACGAGCCCGTCCTTGTGCGCGGCGACATAGTCGCGCAGCTCGGGGGTGGCAATGGCCTCGACCTTCGCGAGCAGTTGGCCGATGCCGCGCCAATAAAACGTGCCGGCGAGCGGCGCGAGGAACTCGCGGGCCACGAGCAGGGAGAGGAGTTCCGGCAGTGACACCGCCGGCGACGAGAGTTCGCCCTTGCCGCGGCCCGGCACGATCGACCAGGCCTGGGCCGTGGTGCCCCGGGGCGTGCGGACTTTCGACCGCTTCACTGCGTAGCCGAACTTCCCGAGGAAATCGACGTCGCGTCGGATGTTCTTGTCGGACATCTCGTCGATCACGCCGCGGTCGCGCAGGCCCGCCTTGATTTCGGCGATCGTGAGCGGCCGGCGGGCGCCGAAGAGCATGTCGATGAGATGGAAGACCCGCAGCAGTTGCTCGTGGCGGCTGATCGAGTCCATGCGACGTCTCCGCTGGAGTGGGCAGGCCAAGCCCCCACCAGAATACCCGCTGCCTACGCCTCGATCTCTCCTTGGAGTTCGAGCCACCGTTCCTCGGCCGCCGCAAGTTTCTTGGCCACGGCCGTGACCTCCGTGTGCAGCCGCAGCGCCTCGGCGGGGTCGGTCGCGGCGAGCAGGGCGGCGTTCCGCTCCCGCTTCTCCGTATCGAGCCGGCCGATCGACCGCTCGAGGTTCGCGATCTCCTTGCGGATTTCCCGTTCGCCGCGACCGTCGGCTTTTCGGGGCGGCGGCGCCGGAGCCCGACGGCCGTTCGCCTTGGCCGGGGGGCTGCCGGCGCCGGTGGCCTCGGCCTCGTCGATCTCGCGGGTCAGGGCGGCGAGGTAGGCATCGTAGTCGCCGAGCGAGTTGACGACGCGGCCGTCCTTCACCTCGATCACGGTCGTAGCCACGGTCCGCATGAACGAACGGTCGTGGCTCGTGAAGATCACCGTGCCCTCGTACTCGACGAGGGCCCGCGCGAGGGCGTCCACCGTCTCCACGTCGAGATGGTTGCCCGGCTCGTCGAGGACCAGCACGTTGTATGGACCGAGCAGCAGCCCGGCCATGCAGAGCCGGGCCCGCTCACCGCCGGAGAGCACACCGATCCTTTTCTCGACCGCCTTGCCGCGGAAGAGCATCGCCCCGGCGAGGTCGAGGATCTGCTGCTGCTTCGTGCCCAGGCGGGCCTGCCGCTCGAGGTGGCCGAGCACGGTGTCGTCAGGCGGAAGACTCGTGTAGACGTGCTGGGCGTAGGTGCCGATCTCGCAGCCATGGCCCCATTTCAGGGCCCCCGCAAGCGGCGGCAGCGACCCGACGAGCGTGCGGAGAAACGTCGTCTTGCCCTGGCCGTTGTCGCCCACGATCGCGGCCCGCGAGCCGTGCACGATCTCGACGTCGATGCCGGCGGCGATCGTGCGGGCGGGCATCTCCGGGCCTGCGGCGTAGCCGATCGCGAGGTCGCGGCACCGCACCGCCGGCCCCTGCCGCAACGCGACGGCGGGGCAACGGATCGCCGCCGTGGGCGCGGCCGACTCGGTCTCCTCGAGCTCGAGCCGCTCGAGCTGGCGGCTCTTCGACTTGGCCCGCGAGGCCGTCGAGGCCCGGGCCTTGTTGCGGGCGATGAAGTCTTCCAACTGCCGCCGCTTGGCGAGCACGGCGGCGTTCGTCCGCTTGACGTGCTCGAGCTTCTCCCGCTGGTGGAGCAGGAACGCCTCGACCTTGCCCGGGAAGACGGCGAGCCGGCCGTTGGAAAGATCGAGCGTCTGATCGCATGTGGCCCCGAGGAAGGCGCGGTCGTGCGACACGATCAGGCAGGCCTCGCGGTAGCCACGGAGGAAGTGTTCGAGGAGGATCTGCGTCCGCAGGTCGAGAAAGTTGGTCGGCTCGTCGAGGAGGAGGAGCGTGGGCTCGTGGAGGAGGAGCGCCGCGAGTTTGAGCCGTGTCTGCCAGCCACCGGAGAGTTTTTGGACGGGGCCGGCGAGGTGGGCCGTCTTGAGCTCGAACTGCCCCGCGACTTCGCCACACTTCCAGTCGGGCTGGCCGCTGTCGCGCACGAGGTACTCGAGCGCCGTCTCACCGGGGAGGAACGGATCGTGCTGGCGGAGGTAGCCGAGTTTGAGCCGCGGATGGCGGACGATGTCGCCGGAGTCGAGCTCCTCCTCGCCGAGGATGATCTTGAGGAGCGTGCTCTTGCCCGCGCCGTTGCGGCCGATGAATCCGATCTTGCCGTCGTCGGTGATCGTGGCCGACGCGTCGTCGAGAAGCACCTGGTCGCCGTAGCGCTTCGACGCGTTCTTGATATCGAGCAATACGGCCATCAGGTCTTAAACACAGTCCGCCCGGATGGCGGACTCTCGGGCCCAGCTGGCGATGGCCGGAAGGTCATCGCCGGCGTGAAGCAGCGGAGGGCATGGGACTCGAACCCACAACCGGTTACCCGGCACGACATTTCCAGTGTCGCCGCTAGCCATTCGCTTACCCTCCGGAAAGCGGACAAAGTATACCGCCGATATGGCGCTCCGCGATGAGGCTGCGGATGAGCCGGGGCGTGGCCGAATCGCGCGGGGAGCCTACAGTAATTCAGACGCACCTCAGAGGCACCCATGTATCGTCCGAAGACCGACCAAGAGAAACTGTTCCAGGTCGCTGCTGCTTGCCAGGAAGCCATCCTCGCTCAGAGAGACCGGGAAGCCCGGCAGGGCTACGGGCTCGATGACTACACCGAAGGCCGGATCATTGGCGCCGCCAACTTGGCCCGCAAGATCATGCGGGTGCTTTCCGGCGAGCAGATCGATGCGGCAACCCTGAGGGCACGAGTTCGGACAAGCGCCGGACGCTGAGCGGGTGGGCCGATTGCCGCGGTTACTCCGCGGCCACGCCGACCTTCTGCCGCTTCGAGCCGGTCGCCTTGCGTTCGCGCTCGGTGGCCCGCCACTCCCACGGCGGCACCGCATCCTTGTCGGCCCACACGCCACGTTCCGCCTCGCGGGCTTCGCGTTCGGCGGATGCCAACTCCGGGCTCTTGTCGTAGCGGACGTAATGCCACGCCAAGCCGCCTTTCACGAGTTCGACGTTCACATCCCGGCCGTCCACTTCCACCCGGGCCAGATCGCGGCCGTAGCGGTCGCGGCCATGGAGACGCAGCGTAACGGTCTTCTTCACCGTCAGCTGACCGAGGGCCTCGCGCGACTTCGTGCCGAACGGTTGCCCGATCTCCGGCGCGTCGATGCCATGGAGCCGCACCTTATGCTGCTTGTTGTCTTCATCGAGGGCCGTGAGCGTGTCGCCGTCGCTCACTCCCACGACCTTCCATGTGACGGTCTTCTCGGGCTCGGTGGAGCCGCTGCCCACGGCAAAGAGAACGATGACGGTGACAATCAGTTGGATCATGCCGCAATGATAGCAGAACTACCCGATCTGGCCGCGGTCGAGGAGGCCGTCGATCAGGGCGCTCCGCGTATCGAGCGACGTCGTTTGCAGGTTGGCTTCGGGCTGCTGGAGAATTTCCCGGAGCTTGAGCAGTCGCCGCCCCCCCGACTGGGCGTCGTAACTGTTGAAGGCGATCGCGAGCCGGCGATTGGGATCGACCTCGCGGCCCTCGTGGCGGATCGCCGACGGTGTGCCATCGCCGTCGCGCGCGACCTCGAACGGCCACAGGGTGCGATCCGACTTCTTGTCGCCGGCGTCCTCCGCCACGATCGTCAGCAGATCGCGGGCCCTGACGTCGGCCGTGGCGAGCATGTTTTCGTAGGGGATGATCTTCCAGCAGTCGCCCACGGTGAGTTCGCCCGGTGCGAGGTCCCCCGAGGCGAACGTCCCGTGAAACACACCCTCGACCGGCGTCTGGTTGCGACGCAGTGCTGCGGCAAACGTCTCGCAGAGGAGTTTCGCGAGGTCACTCCCGCGGCCCTTGCCGTCGAGCGGCCGCTTCAGGGTCGCCACCCGGCGGGCGAGTTGCTCGTCGGCCTTGGCAAGGTCGGGCCGGGCGCGCTCCATGACGGCGGGATCGAGTTCAAACCGGTCATCCATCAAAACCGTAAAGGCCCGGCGCTCGACAAGCCGGCGGCTGTCCATGTCGAACGTGAGGTCGATCCGGCCACAGTGGATGCCGTGGTAACTCGCCTGGGAGCAGAGGACGTCGTGCAGCGTCCAGGCGGGCTGGTTTTGGTGGGAATGGCCCGCGAGGTAGATATCGACGTCCTTGGCCTCGCGCAGGAGTTCGCGAACCGGGTTGGCGTAGTCGTCCTGGAACCGCCAGCCCATGTGGCCCATGACCACGATCGCGTCGGGCTTCTCCGCCCGCACCGCCTTGAGGCTCTCGGCGAGCACCGCGGCCGGATCGGTGGCGGCCGCACCTCCGAGCGTCTCGGGGGCGAGCCAGTAGGAGAGGCCGGGCGTGATCAGGCCGACGAGCCCGATCCTGAAACCGCCGACCTCCTTCACGAGCCACGGTTTCACGCCGGCCCACGCTCCGCTGAAGTCACCCGGCTTCTTGCCCGCCCGCTCGACGTTGCCGGTGAGCACCGGCATCTGCGAGAGCGCGAGATTCGCCTCGAGCTTCTCCGGCCCCCAGTCGAAGTCGTGGTTGCCGAGCGTCCAGGCGTCGTAGCCGAGACGGTTGAACAGGTCGATCATGATCGACCCGCCGGTGCCAAGGCTGACCGCCGTGCCCTGCACGACGTCGCCGACATCGACGGTGAGCGAATGCGGCGACTCCCGCCGCCACTGCCGGATGCAGGTGGCGCAGCGGGCCAAGCCGCCGACGTCGTCGAGACCCTCATAGGTGCTCGTGGGCAGGATCCGGCCGTGGAGGTCGGTCGTGTGGAAGATGGAGATCGTGCGGGCCCGGCCAAGGTCGCGGGCCGTCGCCACCGGACCGCCGAGGGCGAGAGTCACGCCCGCGCCCGCGGCGCTCGTGAGGAAGCGTCGCCGCGTCGCCGTGGTCGCCCACTCCGGACTGCGGGTCATCGTCCGTCTCCTGATCGGATAGTTGTTGACTTGGCCACCGTGGGCCGGCTACGGTGACAAGAGGTCGCGCGTATTGTAGCCGGCCGAAAAGCGGGGCATGTGAGGATCTGATGCGGGGAGATATCCGGACTGTCGTCGCGGCGTGCTGCTCATGGCTCTCGCTGGCGGCAGTCTCGGCCGGCGGCGTCTTCAGCCTGGACGGTCTCCTCCTGCCCTCCGGAACGACCCCCAACGGGACCGCATGGTCGTCTCTTGTCTCCGGGGCGAACCCCGTGGCGTTTTTCAACCTCGCGACGGGAGAGCTGCAACTCGACCCCAAAGGCCGGCCCATCAGCGGGTTTTCGTTTCGCTACGGGTCAGCGGTCACCTCGGGCACGACGAACGGACCCTTCGTGTTTCCTGCGGGCAGCGGATCCGTCGCGGTCGGAGCCACCTTTCCGGCCGGCAGTTATCCGTTTGCACCGACGACGACGAAGGCCCAGATCGGGGCGGCTCTCTACACCCTCGCCACGTCCGGAGCCAACTCGGCATCCACTGGCGGGTTCTTCGACCTGCCATGGAGTTTTAATGTGGTCGCGCCGACGGCGACCGGCGGCGCCCCGTGGACGGCGGCGCTCGTGACGGCGAGCAACTCTGGCCAGGGATTTCGAGCCGCCACAAACAACCTGATGGCAGGGTTTTCGGCCGACCTCCTCGGGTTCGGCCCGGGCATCGGTCTGTTCGACTACACGGTCGATGGCCAGTCGGGCCGCGGCCTCGGCGCGGTGATCCCGGTCACGGCCGTACCCGAGCCCTCGTCGATCATCGCGGTGATGGCCGGGGCCGTCGTGGTTGCGTGCTACACCCGACGTCGCCGCACCAGCAAGACTGTCGTTGCGGCCTGAATCGCAACGAGCCAGGCAGCAGGCTCCGGCACGACGACGAACATCGGGAATGCCGCGGCCAGGCCATTGAGATCGATGTCATTCCGCGACACCGTGGGCGCCAGTCCCGAGCCGGCGACTGAATTGGTCGTCGCGAGATAAGAGCCCTGGCCGTAGACGCCGGTGGCGAGCACATCGATGAGATCGGTGAGGTCTACCACGCCGTCGTAGTTGAAGTCGCCTTCGGCCCAGGTGGCGCCCGTGCCCGAGCCATACTTGCCGGCGGCGAGGATGTTCATCAGGTCGTCGAGACCCACCTGGCCGTCGAGGTTCGTATCGCCCTGGGCGGCAAATCCAAACGTGAACGAGCCGTCGCCGTTGTCGAGCCAGCCCACGGCCCGCGTCCCATCGGCCGCGGCGGCCTCCGCGGATGTGACGCCGGCTGCGCCGTCCCATGTGCCGCCGTTGCGACCTGCCACGATCCAGTCGACAAGGGCCACTGCCGTGAGCCCCGTCGCCACCGAGAGCTTGCTCGAGCCCACGTCGAGGAGGCCTTCGTTCGCGAGCGAGTTGACCGTCGCCGCCGGCTGCGAGCCGAGCGAAAGCGTGCTGCCCGCCGCCACCTCCCAGGCACTCGCCTCGACCCTCTGGGCATTCACCGTGAGCCGCATCTCCCCCTGCATCGTGGCGGCTGCGCCGCGAAAATCGAGGTCCACGCGGTCGAAGAGCCCCGGCGGGCCGGGGTCGATGCCGAGAAATAGGTTGAGGGCGTGAATCTCCCAGCCGGTGTTGAGGATATTCATGCCGAGGACGCCGCTGATCGACGGGTCGATGTCGATGATGCCCACGGGAATGTCGCGGAGCGTGAGGTCCACCCCGGCCGTCGTCTGGAGCGAGAGCGCGTCGATCTGCAGCACCGGGATCACGACCGACCCGCCCACCCCCGCCACCGTCTGGAAATCAATCGCCTCGTCGTCGAGATCACCGTTGCCATTGGCGTCGAGCCCGAGTTCGAACGCTGTCGCGCTCGACAGAATGCATTGCTGGGCACCGGTATCGAGCAGCCAACTGCCGGTTTTCGTCGTCGATCCGAAATGTGCCTTCACCGGCGCGAAGGGCAGGGGGGCATACACGGGCAGAGGATCCGCCGGATGTTCCTGACCCGTCATCGGAAACTCGTACATCGAGAGCGGCACGGAATACTGCACCCCGGTCGGCGGCGGCGCAGCGGAACTGAACGACACGCCGATCCGGAGGGCTTCCATGTTGGTCTGCGCCGCCAGATCGAGGCCGACGGTCCGATTCATCATCAGAGGCATCCCGGCGATTCCAGCGTAAAACGCGAAGTCGCCCGTCGATGTCTGAATGCGGGTGTTGGGCAGCGTGAGCGGCACGCCATCGGCGCCGGCGAAGTAAAAGTCGTAGGGCGCCGAGACCTGCGTCGCCTGGGTACCGGCTACGCCGTAGTCGTAGTAGGTGGCCACGGTCTGGAGGCCCGCGCTCGTCAGTTCTTGGGAGGCCGCGGCGCCCACGAGAATCCCACTCGCGCCGGTGTCGAGCAGATATTCGTTCAAAAACGTCTCGTACGAGCCCACCTGCGTCTGCACGATGGGCTGCGACAGCGTGAACTGGTCAGCCGCACCAAAATCGATCATCCCGCCGGCACGAACCTCGCCCGCGGCGAAGAACACCACGAACAAGAACACGATCAGCGGCATCTGATCCCCCCACGCGTCGGGCGCACGCCCGTTCGCGAGAATACCAAACCACGCGTTCTCTCGCAGCAATCGCGGCCGACGGCCGTGGATCCGACTCGAGATGCGCCGGGAGGGATTTTCGGATTGGCCCGCATCTGGCACACGAAGTGCCCATCCTCCCTGCACGGCTGCGCGCAGCGTTCGCTTTCGACACGCTGCGCGTTGGCCGGACAACACGATTTCCTCATATTTTTGCGGGCTTTTTACGCCCGCGGTGAGGCCGCGCGCCGGCTGCGCACCCCGCTCGTGGGCGAGATGGGGCAGGGCCGCGTCTCACCATTTTGGTGAGAACTCACCACGGTTGGGAGTGCGCCGTGGTGAGAAACGAGGCGGCACGCTGTGCCAGGCGCCGGGCCCCCGGGAGTCCGACAGTTGGTTTTCTTCGCTGAATCGTGCGGTTTACCTTCCTCACGCAATCCTCATGTGCGTTTGGACCGCCATTCGCAGTATGGGCGGGCCAACCCGGCCACCGAAGCCGGACCGAGGCGAAGGACGGCCCCCGAGGGATACGGAGCGATTCATGACGAACTGGACGCGTGGGATTCTCGCGGCACTCGTGATTCTGGCTGGCAGCCTGATTGGGCGTGAGGTGAATGCCCAAGGAACGGCGGTGTCGCTCACCGGAACGTCCTACACCCAAAATTTCGACGGCATGGCGAACACGGCCGCATCCGCCGTGCCTCAGGGATGGGGCTTTTTTCGCAGCGGCACCGCAACGGTGACACCAGCCTTCACGTCGGGTTCCACATCCACGTCGACAATCGCCACCGCTGGGAGCGCCGGCAGCGCTCCTACGACCGGCGCTTCCTATCTGTGGGTGACAGGCACCGCTGCCACCGGAACCGACAAGTCGATCGGCTTCTTGTCGAGCGGCAGCTATCCGGGCGGCACCACCGCGAGTTCCCTCGCGATTCTCTTCGGATTCACGAACAATTCCGGAGGCACGATCACGAGCCTCGACCTGGCCTGGGACTATGAAAAATATCGCTCAGGCACGCGTGCCTTTGATTGGAACTTTTTCACCTCGACCGATGGCACGACGTGGACTGCAAACGCACTTGGCAACCAGTCATACGCGGCGGACGCAAACAGCACGACCATGTCTAACCCGCCGCTGACATCAGCCAAGGCAGTGAGCGTGTCGGGGCTCAATATCACGGCTGGGTCAAATTACTTTCTTCGCTGGAGCTTCATCGGCTCCGGCGGCTGGAGCAACTCCCAGGGGCTGGGGATCGACAACTTCGTGATGAATTCCGCGGTGACCGGCGGTGCGGCAAATAGTTACTGGGATGGTGCCAGCGGCTGGAGCACGACGGGGCCTGGTGTCGGCGGCGTCGGCACCTGGAGCGATGGCGAGGGCTCCTGGAATCCGGCCGACATCGCCACATTCGGCGGCACGGCCGACACCGTGACGACCGGCGTGGTGACCACCAGCAACGGCATCGTGT
Source organism: Pirellulales bacterium (assembly GCA_040397685.1). Classification (GTDB taxonomy): domain Bacteria; phylum Planctomycetota; class Planctomycetia; order Pirellulales; family UBA1268; genus RGVT01. The sequence goes on along the minus strand of JBBAVM010000026.1, from coordinate 9,684 downwards.
TCGCGGCGTCGGGATACACGCTCTCCGGCGGCACGATCTCGCTCGCGGGATCGACGATCGGCCTCAACTCGATCACGACCGGCACGGCTGCCCCCTTCACGACGACGATCGATTCCGTGCTCGCAGGCACAGCCGGCCTCACGAAGCTCGGTCCTGGAACGCTCGTCCTCACCGGGGTGAACACCTTCACGGGCAACGTTGCAGTCGGCTCCGGCACACTGCAGGTCGCGGCCGATGAGTCGCTCGGCGATGCCACGAACGACATCTCGCTCGCCGGCACGCTGGCAACGACGGCATCGCTGACGCTCGGCCCAAACCGGGATCTTTCCGGCGGCGGCGTACTCGACATTGCCCCGGGCACCACGCTCACCTCGAGCGGGTCGTTTGGCCTCGCCTCGACCACGCTCGCCAACTCCGGCACGCTCGACCTGCAGGGCGCGACGCGGTCGGTGGGCGTGCTCACGTTCAACACCGCCGCCACGGTCAATGCCTCGGGTCCTATCTCCGCGACCGGCCTCTCGGCGACCGCCGTCACGAGCGGCACCGCGATCGTGAACCCCGCGATCACGTTCACCTCTGGTGACAAGCCGGTGGACGTCGGGTCGGGCGGCACGCTGGTGCTCAACGGCGACATCGCCGGCACGACCGGCCGGATCGGCAAGACCGGCCTCGGCACGCTCATCGCCTCGGGCTCGAATTCCACGAGTGGATTCCGCCTCGGTGTGGCCGGGGCGTCGCCCACGAACGGTGGCACTTTGATCCTGGCCGCCGCCGCTGCATCCGGCACGGGCCAGCTGCAACTGAACTACGGCACGGTCCAGGCCACAGCTCCCTTCACGTTTGCCAACGGTCTCTCCGTCGGCGGCCGCACGGGCGCCGTCGCCGTGCTCGGCGGGGCGAATGCGATGACGTTCTCAGGCTCGACGAGCTTCTTCCGCGGCAATGGCACGAGCGGTGAACTGCGGCTCGACGTCAACAATGTCACGTCACTCGACGGCGTCATCGGCCCCACGAGCGGTGGCGGGTTGAGCACCGGCATCACGATCGGCGGCACGGGCTCGCTCACGATCAACGGCAACGCGTCGGCGCTGACCGATCTCGTCACGATCCAAGATCTGCTCGACCTCACCGTCAACGGCACACTGTTCACCGGTACGGCCGGCAGCCTCGTCGCCCAGGCCGGCACGCTGCTCGGCGGCTTCGGCTCGATCAATGGTGCCGTCACGATGACGAACAACTCGATCCTCGCCCCGGGCACGAGCCCCGGCACGCTGACGATCGCGGGGGCGCTCGGGCTGAGCGACGCGACGAGCCTGCTCTTCGAGCTGTCGGCGACCGACCAGACCGTCGGCGGCGGCATCAACGACCTGATCACGGGCGTCACCAATCTCACGCTCGACGGCGTGCTCAATGTGACGCCGATCGGCGACTTCTCGACGGTGAGCGCGGGCGCGAAGTGGCGGCTCTTCAACTACTCGGGTACGCTCACCAACCAGCTGCTCACACTGGGCACCGTGCCGGCGCTGGCAGAGGGTAACTCGTTCGCGATCGACACGGCCACTGCTGGCGAGGTGAGCCTCGTGGTGGTGCCCGAGCCTGCCGCGGTCGCGATCTCGGGCTGCGGAGTGCTGATCGCCGGGCTCGGAGCCTGGAGGCGACGTCGCCGGGCCTGATCTATTCCAGGCGCCTCAGGCGTCACTCCGACAAATCCTCGAGAGACTCATGCACCTCCGCTCCCTTCTCGCCGCCGTCGCCCTCGTGCTCGGGTTCGGCATCGGCACCACGGCCCACGCCACGCCCCTCGCGCTCACGACGGGGCTTTCCGTGTCGATGGCGTCGGGCACGACGGCCCTGCTCACGCTCTCGGCGACGAACCTCGTGGGGGGAACGGGCGACATCACCACATTCAACGGTTTCGGCCTCGCTCTGCAGCTCATTCCGCAGGCGGGGGCTTCCGGCACCGTCCAATTCGGCAACTTTTTGGTGCCCGCCACGAACGGCATCCTGCCCGATCCCGGTGATCCCCAGTTCGAGCTCAACGGCATCACGAATCTCTCCCCGGTAAACGGCAGCTCGATCGCCACGCCCGTAGCGCTCCTCATGAACGAATTGGCTCCCCAGCAGGAAGCAACCGTGCCGCAGGGCGTCGTCAAGAATCTCGGCATCCTCCAGTTCGTGGCGAGCGAAAATGCTGCCGGAACCTGGACGCTCTACGCCGTCAACGATGCATTCGGGCGCTCCTATTGGACCGACGCCGTCGGCGGCGAGACGGCGTTCGATACACTGTCAGCCTCGAATGGCACGGCCGTCACGATCGGCACGGTTTCGATCGTTCCCGAGCCCTCCGCCGTGGCATTGGCCACAGGCGCAATCGCGATGATGATGGCGGCGGTGCGCGGCCGCCGCACGCGCGCCGGTGGCTGACAGGCTTCTCGGGATACGTCAGGGATGACCATGTGGCACAAAGCTCGCACCCGCACCGCCGTGCGACGCCGCCGCACCCCTCGCAGCGCTGCGGCTTGCGCAAGCCTGCAGTCCCCCGGCTTCGAGTCGCTCGAGCATCGTGCGCTCCTCGCGATCGACTCCATCACGACGCTCGATACGACGTTCACGGAAACGTTCGACACGCTCGGTTCGTCGGCCACGGCCGCACTCCCGGCCGGCTTCCGGTTGGGCACCGATTATGCGACAGGCACCACGGCCACGACCCAGGCGTATGGCACGACCGGCGCAGGCGTGCTCACGGGCTCGAGCCCCGGTGGCACCTACAACTTCGGAAGCGGCGTGAATGCTACGGCCACCGATCGAGCGCTCGGGTTTCTGACATCAAGCGGCTATGCGGCCCCACGCAGCATCATCGCCGGGATCACGAACAATACCGGCTCCACGATCACGTCGCTCACGGTTGGCTGGAACTTTGAAAAATACCGGTCCGGCACGCGAGCGTTTGACTGGACGTTTTTCCACGGCAGCGGCTCGACGGCCAGCATCGCCGAAGCGGCGGGCAACCAGTCGTACGCGGCCGATGCCAACACTACCACGGTCAGCAATCCGCCCGGTTCGGCCGCCAAGAGCGTCACACTCTCCGGCCTGAGCATCGCCGCGGGCAGCACGTATTACGTGCGCTGGACCTACACGGGCGTCGGCGGCTCATCGAGTGCTCAGGGCCTCGCGATCGACGACGTCACGATCCGCGCGAGCGGCGGGCCGGCGGGCCCGGCGATCGGCGGTGCGGCGACCGCCACGGCGTTCACGACAACCTACGGCACGCCATCGGCATCCCAAACGTTTCCCGTGAGCGGCTCGAACCTCACGGCGGACCTCGTGGCCACGGCGCCCGCCGGCTTCGAGGTGTCGAGCGATGGCACGTCATTCGGCAGCACGGCCACCTTTGCAGCCACCGGCGGCAGCGCATCGGGCTCGCTCCGGCTCAGGCTCGCCGCCACCGCCCCGGCAGGCGTCTACAACGCGCAGAGCGTCGTGCTTTCCAGCACGGGGGCCACGAGCGTGAGCATCACGACGGCCGCCACCGGCAACAGCGTCGCGGCGAAAGCGCTCACGATCACGGGCCTCACGGCGGAAGACAAGCCCTACGACGGCACCACGAGCGTGGTCGTCACCGGCACGCCCATCTTTGCGGGGCTCGTCAACGGCGAGCAGTTCGACGTCACGGGCCGGGTCACCTGGGCGTTTCCCGACGAACACGTCGGGGACAATAAGGCGCTCGTGCCCACGGGCTCGTTTGCCACCCCGAGTGCCAACTACACGGTCACGCAGCCGACGCTCACCGCGTCGATCACGCCCTCCGGCTTCACCACGACCGACCACCTCCGGATCGTCAGCTACAACATCCGCGCGTCCGAGGCCCAGCCGGGCACCGGCATCGGCACGCTGATCGCCGCGATTGGGGCCGAGTCGTACGCCGGCCATGTCGATCAGGTCGATCTGCTCGCGCTCCAGGAAGTGGGAAGCCAGTTGGGAACCTCCGCGAGCGTGGCCGCCTCGCTGAACGCAATTTACGGATCTGGCACCTACGCCACCGGTGCGGTCAACGGGGCCTCGACCGGCAGCGGCACCTCCGGCGTGGTCTACAACACGCAGGCCCTCGCGCTGCTCGAAGAGCGGGCGATCGGCACCGCCACTTCGACCGGCGGCCCCCGGCAGACGCTCCGCTACAAGTTCCAGCCGGTGAATTCGGCGGGATCGTCGGTGTTTTACGTCTACGTGGCCCACTTGAAGTCGAGCGACACCCCCGGCGATGCCGACCGCCGCAACGACCAGGCCCTGCAGATCCGTGCCGACGCCGACGCCCTCCCGCAGGGCACGAGCATTCTCTACGTGGGCGACTTCAACCTCTACCGCTCGAGTGAGGCGGCGTACCAAACGTTTCTGTCGGCGGGCAACGGCCAGGCGTTCGACCCGATCTCGAAGCCCGGGGACTGGCACTCCAATTCGGCGTTTGTCGACACGTTCACACAGGCCCCGCTCGCCAACGCCCCGGCCGGCTTCGTGGGCGGCGGCCTCGACGACCGCTTCGATTTCCAACTCGTGTCGGGCGAGGTGCTCTCCGGCGGCTCGGTGCAATACAAGACAGGCAGCTACCGTGCCTTCGGCAACAACGGCTCCGTGCCGCGAAATGGCAGCATCAATGATGCTCGCAACACCGCGCTTGCCGGGCTTTCGAACCGGCTCGAGGTGCTCAACCTGCTGACGACGGTGTCGGACCATCTGCCCGTTGTGGCCGACTATTCGTATCAAGTCGTGGCGGCCACGCCCGCGATCGTGGTCTCGCCGGCGACGCTCACCAGCGCCCTCACCACGGCCGCCGGCACACCCTCCGCCCCCGCCACGTTCACGATCGCCGGCACGAATCTCACCACGGCACTCACCGTCACGGCGCCGACAGGCCTGCAGGTGTCCACGGCGGCCGACTCGGGCTACGCGACGTCGATCACCGTCGCCCCGACGGCGGGCACAGTCGCAGAGACGACGATCTACGTCCGGCTCGCCGCGAATGCCTCGGCCGGCACGTACGACAGCGCAGCGATCACCGTGAGCGGCAGCGGTGCCGCGCCGCAGACGGTACTGACAGCGGCGGCAGGCAACGTCGTCACGCCCGGCCCGACGATTGGTGATCTTTATTTCAGCGAGTATGTCGAGGGGTCGAGCAACAACAAGTATCTCGAGATCTACAACGGCGGCACGGCCGCGGCGAACCTTGCCGACTACGAGGTCCGCCTGTTCACCAACGGGTCTGCGGCTGCGTCCACCACCCAGGCACTCGGCTCGCTGGCTGGTGGGCCGACGACGCTCGCCCCCGGCGCCACGCTCGTGCTTCGCAACTCCGGTGCCACCCTCACGCTACCCGCAGGCGTGACGGCATACGCCAGCGGCGTCACCAGCTTCAGCGGCGACGACGCCGTGGCGATCTGGAAGACGACAACGTCGTCTTACGTCGACATCTTTGGCGTGATCGGCAACGACCCCGGCTCCGCCTGGACGAGCGGCTCACTGACGACGGCCGAGGCGACGCTCCGCCGGCTCTCATCGGTGACCGCGGGCGTGACCACCAATCCGGCAACGTTCGCGACGCTCGGCACGGAATGGGAACAGTTTTCTCGCGACACCGTCTCCGGCCTCGGCTCGCACAACGCCGTGCCCCCCGCCCCCGGCTCGATCGCCGGCTTCGCGTGGAACGACGCCAACGGCGACGGCCTGTGGGGCGTGGGCGAACTGGCCGCTGCTGGCTGGACGATCTATCTCGATCTCAACTCCAACGGCCAACTGGGAGCTGGCGAGCCCAGCATCGTGACGGCCACCGATGGCGGTTATTCGTTCACGGGCCTCGCGGCCGGCACGTATGTCGTGCGGCAGGTGCCGCAGGAAGGCTGGGAGCAGACATTCCCCGCAGCCGCGGCAGCCAGCGTGCGGAGTGTTTCGTGGTCGTCGACCGCGCCGCTCCGGCTGGCGAGCGACCCGGCCTACACGCCCGTCCTCCGCCAACAGCAGAAGCGATTCGTGCCCAACGATCCGCTGTTCACGAACCAGTGGCACCTCCGCAACACGGGGCAGCAGGGGGGCACCGCCGGCGAAGACGGCCGGCTCGTGGCGGCGTGGGACGTGGCGAAGGGCTCGGGTGTGGTGATCGGCATCGTCGACGACGGGCTGCAATTCACACACCCCGATCTGGCCCCCGCCTATCGGGCCGACCTGAGCTACGACTTCAACTTCAACGACGCCGACCCGACGCCCGGCACGGGCGACGACCACGGCACGGCGGCAGCGGGCGTGGCCGCCGCCCGCGGCGACAACAGCATCGGCGTATCGGGCTCGGCCCCGAGTGCCTCCCTCGCCGGCCTGCGATTGATCTCGCTCACCACCACCGACCAACAAGAGGCGAACGGCCTCACCTACAAGCCACAGGACATCGCGATCTATTCGAATAGCTGGGGCCCGGCCGACAACGGCACCACGCTCGAAGCCCCCGGCCCACTCACGCGTGCGGCGCTCGCCAACGCCGTGCAGACCGGCCGCGGCGGCAAGGGGAGCATCTATGTGTGGGCCGCCGGCAACGGTCTCCAAGCAAACGACAACTCGAATTACGACGGCTACGCCAACTCCCGCTACACGATCGCCGTTACCGCCGTCGACAACACGGGCAATCAGGCCTGGTATGCCGAGCCGGGGGCCAACATCCTCGTGGCCGCGCCCTCCAACGGCGATTCGAGTGGCACGGAAGTCGGGATCACCACGACCGACCGCACCGGCACGGCCGGCTACAACACCGGCTCCACGGCCGGGAATCTGCCCGACGGCAACTACACCAACGACTTCGGCGGCACCTCGTCGGCCACGCCGCTCGTGTCGGGCGTCGTGGCCCTGATGCTGGAGGCGAATCCCAACCTCGGCTGGCGCGACGTCCAGCACGTGCTGGCGACGACGGCCCGCAAGAACGACCCGACGGACCTCGACTGGACGCAGAACGGCGCCGGCCGGTGGGTGAACCACAAGTATGGCTTCGGCGTGGTCGATGCGGCAGCGGCCGTCAACGCGGCGAAGACCTGGACGAATGTCGGCGCGGAGATCTCGGCAACGACCGGCGTGATCACGGTCGGTCAGTCGATCCCCGACAATAGCGCCGCTGGCATCACGTCGTCATTCACGCTCAACGCCGATGTCCGCATCGAAAACATGGAGGTAGTCCTGAACGCCACGCACACCTCGCGCGGCAACCTCCAGGTGGTGCTCACCTCGCCCTCCGGCACCCGCTCGGTGCTCGCCGAGACGCATGCCGACACGGGCGACCACTACACCGGCTGGATGTTCTCCACGGTGCGCAACCTCGGCGAGTCGTCGGCGGGCACGTGGACACTCACGGTGTCGGACCTGACGGCCGGAACGGTGGGCACGTTTGGCTCGTGGAGCATGAATGTGTATGGCACGGCGGGCAGCGGCTATGTCGCCCCGCCTGCGGCCCACACGGTCGTCGTCGCCGCGGGGCAGGACGTCACGGGCGTGAACTTCGGCATCCGCTCCCTCGTGCCGCTCGATCCGGCCATCATCGCGTCGGGCACGCTCGCGGGCGTCTCCACGACGTACGGCGACGCGTCAGGCACGACCACGATCACCGTGTCGGGCACCAACCTCACGGGCGATATCACCGCCACGGCCCCCGCAGGCTTCGAGGTATCGAGCGATGGCACGTCGTTCGGCACGACGGCCACGTTCGTGCAGGCGGGCGGCTCGGCCTCCGGCACGCTCTCGGTGCGGCTGGCGGCTGCGAC
>JBBAVM010000026.1:0-1800 GCA_040397685.1 Pirellulales bacterium | reverse complement strand
TATCTCGATCTCTCGGTGTTCACGACCGTGGCGGGGTCCCGGCTCGGCTGGCAGTTGCCCGATGGTGCAAGCCAGACGGCCGCCACTTCGACGGCGCCCTGGAACAACGTCAATCGCCTCTCGATCCGGTTCAACCAGCCGGTGGCGCTCCCTCCCACGTCAACGCTCGGCCTCGTGGTCGGCTCGGCCGGCGGCGACGTCACGATCACGCCCACGGGCGTCGTGCTCCTCGACGGGGGCCGGATCGTGCAGTGGAGCTTCGCGAACCTCGCCTCGGGGCGCTACCGGATCACGCTGGCGGCTGATGCGATCCTGAACGCGGATTCGAGCCCGCTCGATGGAGAGTGGACCCGCGACGCGAGCACGTTTGCGATCGGATCGGGCAACGGCGCGGCGGGCGGGGCGTTTGCATTCGACTTCAACGTGTTGGTCGGCGACGTCTCACCGAGTGTCGCGGGCCTCGTGGGGACGACCGACCAGTCCTACGTGCGGCAACGCATCGGCAACACGCCGACGACGACCACGTTCCGAGCCGACATTAACGGCTCGAACCTGATCAACACCACCGACGTGAACCTGCTCAAGAACAAGCTCGGCTCGTCGCTCGCACAGTACCCTGCGCCGTCGCCGCCTACGGTGCTCCGCGACCAGATGTTCGCCTTGTTCTCGCTGACCGTCGAGTCTTCGCAGACGTCGACGTCGCGCCGCCGCCTCTTCTGAACCGCACCTCCGGGAAGCCTGCGGCGCAAGCCGAGCGGTTGCTCTGCGACGCCTGACAGTTTGGCAAGGCTCGCTGGGTATCGCTGAAAAAAGCCCATTGCGGTACGCGTCCGCACAGCGTGCTCACACATTTCTTACGCTTTTCTCACGTCGGGCTACGAATTCCCTAACGATCCGCGGGCATTATTCTGGCTGCTGGGAAGGCTTCTTCTCGGCGATGTTTTGGCGGCACCCAAACCACATTTGCAGCAGTCCCCCCAGCAAGGAACTCGCTCATGCGAAGCACGCTCTGGAAATTCCTTCGAAAGGCGATCGCGATTGTCGCAAGTTGCGCAATCCTGGGCGGCCCGTCGGCGCAGGCGGCGCTCATCGCCGGGTGGGACTTTCAGACGTCGACAACGGGCGGCACAGTTGTCGCGGCTTCGCCTTCCACACCGAAGCTCTACGTCGCCAACTTTGGAACCGGAACGTTGTACCTCAACGGCTCCGAGGGATCGAGCAGTTGGTTCGTGCCCGCGTCGGGCAGCACGAATACGGAACTGAATGCCTTTGGCGGCACCACGCTGAATACCGCTGGTACGAGTTTTTCTCAGACGACGACCAACGGAGCCCTCGCGCTGCTCGGGGGTTCAGGCAACGCCGCCAACGGCAAGGCCGCCGTCTTCAAGTTCAGCATGACGGGCTACCAGGATCTCGTCGTCAGTTACGCATCCCAGCGGACTTCTACCGGCTTCTCGACGCAAACATGGGACTACAGCACCGATGGCACCAGTTGGACTTCGATTGGTTCGGTCGCCCCGACAACGTCCTTCGCGGCCTATACGCTGTCGACGATCTCGGGGTTGAACAACGCGACGACTGCCTACATTCGCTTCACTGGCGCCGGTGCGACGGCTGCTCTCGGCAACAACCGCCTCGACAACATCCAGTTCAACGCCAGCACCTACGCCCCGCCGGCTGCCAACTACACCTGGACCGGCAACGGGTCTGGCGGCACCTGGGGCAACGGGTCGGCCGGCAGCTTTGGCTCCGCCTACTCAAACGGCCTCTCGACGGAGGTGACGTTCTCCGGCGTCGGTG
>JBBAVM010000025.1:0-38132 GCA_040397685.1 Pirellulales bacterium | reverse complement strand
CGCCGGAGCCCGAGATCGCGAAGGCCGAGTACATGTTTCCGTTCGTGAGCGTCGTGAAGTGCCCGCAGGAACGGCTGCTCGACGCGATCGGCCCGACGCTCGTGGCGACGGCGCTGACCGACGACCCGGCCCTGCAGGCCCGGCTCATCGACTCGACCGTGATCGACCGGCTCAATCTCGGCCCCATCCCCACCACGAAGCTCGACTGGCTCCAGCCGCACGAGGGCAACATCATCGACTTCCTCTACCGCTCGCGGGCGCTGCAGGTGCCGGCCGCCAGCGCCGTGGGCGCGGCGTGATGGCCGGCACGGCGGCATTCGCCGCGGGGGACTACGAATGGCGGCCCGGCCCGAGGCTCGTGGTGGGCCCGGGTTCGCTCGGCCGGCTGGGGCGGCTCGCCCGCGACCTCGGCGCCGCGCGAGCCCTCGTCGTGAGCGATCCGGGGATCGTGGCGGCAGGGCATACGGCCGCGGCCGTGGCGGCGCTCGCCGAAGCGGGCGTGACGGCGGCCGTGTTCTCGGCGTTCGGCGAGAACCCCACCACCGACCACGTCGCGGCCGGTGCGGCGTTCGCGCGGGAGTTCCGCCCCGACCTGCTCGTGGGGCTCGGCGGCGGATCGTCGATGGACTGCGCAAAGGGGATCAACTTCCTCGTCTCGTGTGGCGGAAGGATGCAGGACTATCGGGGCCGCGACTCGACCGCCGCCGCGATGCTCCCCTCGATCGCCGTGCCCACTACGGCCGGCACCGGCAGCGAGACGCAATCGTTCGCCCTCGTAAGCGATCCCGCCACCGGCCTGAAGATGGCCTGCGGTGCGGCGGGCGCCGCGTTCCGGATCGCGATCCTCGACGTCACCCTCACGCTCACCCAGCCCCGCTCGCTCGTGTCGCTCACCGGCATCGACGCCCTGTCGCACGCCGTCGAGAGCCATGTCAGCCGGGCGGCGACCCCGGCATCGCGGACCTTCTCGCGCGAGGCGTTCCGGCTTCTGGCGACGAATCTGCCCGGCGTGTTCGCCGACGGCGGCACGGTCGCCGCGCGGGCGGCGGTGCAGTTCGGCGCCGCGGTCGCCGGCCTCGCCATCGAAAACTCGATGCTGGGCGCGGCCCACGCGCTGGCGAATCCGCTCACCGCGGCCCACCACGTCGCCCACGGGCAGGCCGTGGGCCTGATGCTCCCGCACGTGGTCCGCTTCAATGGCGGCGCCTGTGGGGCCGACTACGCCGAACTCCTCGGCGAGCTCGGAGTCGAGTGCCCGGCCGACACAGCGGGCGAATGCCTGGCCGGATGGCTGGCCGACCTACTCACGCAGTCGCGACTCGCCACCACGCTCGCCGCGGCCATGCCCGACACGCCCGCCGCGCCCGACACGGCCGGCCTGGCCGAGCAGGCGGCGGGGCAATGGACGGCGGGCTTCAATCCGCGGCCGGTGACCGCGGCCGACCTCGCGCAGCTCTACGAGGCCGCCCGATGAGATGCCTCGCCTGCCTGCTCACGTGGGTTCTCGTGGCGATGGCGGCCGCGGCCGGCGCCGCCGAGCTCGATGCAGCGCCGGCCGACGCGTGGCCGATGGCCCGTGGATCCGCCGCAGCCACCGGTCGCTCGGCACTCGTCCTCGACCTGCCGCTCGTCGAGCACTGGCACCGCTCGTTCGACAAAACGGCCTTCGGCGCGGTGCCGGTGATCGCGGCAGGCACGATCTACCTCGGCGACCTCGACGGCACGTTTCACGCGCTCGATCTCGAGACCGGCACCTCGCGCTGGTCGTTCAAGGACGAGGCGGCGGGCTTTCCTTCGGCGGCGGCCGTGTCGCTCGATGCCGACCTCCCACTGGTCGTGGTGGGCGACGATACGGGCGTGGTGCGGGCGTTCGATCGCACCACGGGCACCGTCGTGTGGGACTACGAGACCGACGGCGAAATCTCGGGCGGGCCGACGATCCTCCCGGCAGACGACGCCGCGCCGGCCCGCGTGCTCGTCGGATCCCAGGATGCATCGCTCGCCTGCCTCGGCCTCGCCGATGGGAAGGTGGTCTGGAAGCATTCGATCGCCGACCAGATCCGCTGCTCGCCGACGGTCGCCGGCGGCCGCGTGTTCATCGCAGGCTGCGACGGCAAACTGCACGTCATCGATGCGGCGACCGGCGCCGAAACCGCCGCCGTGCCGATCGACGGGCCGACCGGCACGACGCCGGCGGCTGCCGACGGCCGCGTCTTTTTCGGCACCGAGGGCGGGACCTTCTTCGCGATCGACGTGGCGGCGGCGACGGCGGCGTGGAAAGTCGCCCCGGCGACGGGCGGCCAGGCGTATCGCTCGAGCGCGGCGGTGAGCGACGGCCTCGCCATCGTCGGCACCCGCGGCAAGGCGGTGGAGGCATTTTCGCTCGCCGACGGCAGCCGACGCTGGCGGCAGCCGAGCCGCGGCCGCGTGGACGGGTCGCCCGTCGTGGTGTCCACGGCGGGCACGGCACGGAACGTCGCCCTCGTCACCGACGCAGCCGGCCGGATCGCCGCCTTCGACACGGCCACGGGGGCCGCGGCCTGGGAGTTCGACGCCGGCGGCAAATTCACCGCCGGCCCGGCGGCGGCCGCCGGCCGGGTCGTGGCGGCCTCCGACGATGGCACCGTGTGGTGTTTTCGGCCGCAGAGTCGCTGAGCCGCCCACAGTCGCCCGGGGCAGCCGGGGAACTTTGGGGAAACTGTCGGGGCCGGACCAACTGGCATCATCTGTTTGGCCCGCTTTTTCGATAGAGAAGCAGGGAAATTTGGGGCGGACGAACCAAATTTCGCGAGGCCCGTAGTATTGGTTGCGGCTAGGAGCAACAACCATGGCGAGAAAAGACGCACTTTTGAATCTTCGGGCCATCCTCGTTCGGCGGCGCGACGCCCTGCGGAGCGCGCTGGCCGGCGACCTTTCACTCCTGAGAGAACTCCGGAGCGAGTCGCCCGGCGACCTCGTGGACGCCGCCCTGGACTCGTCGCACGACGAGATCAGTTCGCAGCTGGCCGAGGTGGAAAGCCGGGAACTGGCCTCGATCGAGAACGCCCTCGAACGGATGCGGAGCGGGCAGTACGGCAGTTGCGAATACTGCGGCGGCAAGATCCCGATGGCGCGGCTCAATGCCCTGCCTTACGCGACGATGTGCATCGGCTGCCAGCGGGACTCGGAGCGATCGGGACTGGGCTCGAGGCACCCCGAGACCCGGGAAGACACGGTCTCCGGCGACCTCGAGATCGACGTGTCGTGACCCCGGCCCGGTTCGCGGGTGTCGGCTATGATTTTCGGTCCGCACCCGCGCCTCGTGAGTGGTTCATGCCCGCGCTCCGCCACGTCCACGCCCGCCTGATCGGCCTCGCGTGTCTCCTCATCGCCATGGCGGCCCATGCCGCGGCGGAGGAGCCACCGGTTCCCATGTCACGGATCGCGCCGCTTTCCGGCCAGCGGGCCGATCCGATGCGGCCGACCCGCCTGTCGGTCGATGAGCGGGAGCAGCTCTACAAGCAGGTGCAGCGCGACGCCGAGGTGCTCGAGCGGCAAAGCACGCAGCTCCGCCGGCTCACGCAGCTCGTGCGGCCCACGGTCGTCCACCTCGACACCCGCAAGCCGGCCCTGCGGCCGAAGAACGGCAAGTCGAGCGAGGAGGAGGCGGGCTCCGGCGTGATCGCCAGCGTGGCCGGCCGCACCGTCGTGATCACCAACCGCCACGTCGTGAACCGCGCCGACCTCGACAACATCACGATCCGGCTCGACGACGCGCGGGAGATCAGGCCGCTGCGGCTGTGGTCCGACGCAGCCACCGATATCGCCGCCCTCGAGATCGAGGGAGACGACCTCGAGACGGCCCGCCTGGCCGAGGACGACCCCGTCGAGATCGGCGACACCGTGCTCGCCGTCGGCAGCCCGTTCGGCCTCTCGCACTCCGTGACGCTCGGCATCGTCTCCGCGCTCGGCCGCCGCGATCTCGAACTCGGCGAGGAGGGCGTGCGGTTCCAGGACTTCATCCAGACCGACGCCGCCATCAACCCCGGCAACAGCGGCGGCCCGCTCGTGAATCTCCGCGGCGAGGTGGTCGGGCTCAACACCGCGATCGCGAGCAACTCCGGCGGCAGCGAGGGGATCGGGTTCGCGATCCCGATCCGGATGGTGATGTTCGTGACGCGGCAGCTCGTCGAGACGGGCACCGTGTCGCGGGCCTATCTCGGCGTGAAGCTCGACAACGTGTTCACGCAGCGGGCGGCGCAGCGGCTGGGCATGGTGCGGCCCGTGGGGGCCCGCGTGAAGGAGGTCACGAAAGGCTCGCCGGCCGATCTGGCCGGCATCCGCGTGGATGACGTGATCGTGGAGTTCGACGGCACGCCGATCGACGACGACGACCACCTCGTGAGCCTCGTGAGCATGACGCCGACCGACCGGACCGTGACGCTCGTGGTGTTCCGCGATCAGGCCCAGATCACGCTCCGGATGCCCGTCGCCAGCCGCGCGCAGTTCGAGTGACCACACCGGCTCGGGGGCGGCAAAAGTCGCCGCTGCGCGGTCTTGCAGATTCTCGCGTGGGCCGCGGCGGCCCAAGGCTCGTCGAGCGTTCGCCGACCCCCTCACCTCGCCGCTTCCACGAGCCTGTCGCTATGTGCCGGCGCCGGCGGCGGCGAGGCCGCGGAGGATGCAGTCCTGCACGGCGGCCACGTCGCACCCCACGAGCAGGTCGAGGTTCGGCCGCCACTGCCGCACCGTTCGCCGATCGACGACGAGCATGCCGGCGGTGAGTTCGCCTCCGGTCTCGACATCGGCCGCCACCGTCACCCGCTCGAAGAGTTCCGGGTTCGTCACCGCCACGAGCGCGACGACGTCATGGAGGCAGATTCCCTCGCTGCCGAGGATCTGGCGGTAGGCGCGGAGGGCGTGCGGCAGCATGCCGCGGAGGATCCGCCCGGCGCGCGACGACTCCTCGGGAAGCTGCTCGAGCAGGTCGAAGCCAAACGTCACCTGGCCGGTCGTCTCGAGCGGCACGAGTGTCTTGGCCATCGGCTCGCGGATGACATGCCGGGCCGCCGCCGGGTCGCAGTAGAAGTTGAAGTCCACCACCGGCGTGGCGTTGCCGTGGCCGTGGGCCGTGCCGCCGGCGATCACGACCTCGCCGATCAGTTCCACGATCGCAGGATCGCGGGCGAGCACTCGGGAGAGGTTCGTAAGCGGACCGAGGCAGACGATCGTCACCTCGCGCGGATTGGCATGGATGGTCTCCCAGATCACCTTCTCGGAGACGTGCCCACCGTGGAGCCGGGCCCGGGGCAGGTCGAGGCCGCCGAGGCCGTCGGGCCCATGCATGTTGAAGGGCTTCTCCGGCCGCACCGTGTCGTCGGGGGCCACGCCGAGCCGGGGCAGACGCGGGGGATCGAGGATCCCGACGAGAGCTTGGAGGTTCGCCGTCGCCTGCTCCGGCGACACGTTCCCGCCCGTGGCCGTCACCGCCACGACGTCGAGCCGCGGATCGAACAGGGCCATGGCGAGGGCCACGGCGTCGTCGATGCCTGGATCGAGGTCGAGAATCACCTTGCGGGGCACGTGGAATCGCTCTCCGATGTAGGCTGAAGATAGTATCCGAAATCGTGCCGCACCGACACGACGCCCCCGCTGCCCCGAGACTCCCTGTGACCGCGCGCCCAGACACACCGGCCCTGCTGGCCGAGACGACCAAGCGGCTGCGGCAGGGCGGCGGCGTGTCCCGGGATGAGACAGCCCGGCTCGTCGCCGGCGTGCTCGACGGCTCGCTCGACCTCGAGGCCTTCGGCCACTGGCTCGTGGCCCTGGCCGACCGCGGCGAGTCAGCCGCCGAAATCGCCGGCGTGGCCGAGGCCCTGCGCGGGCGAATGCTCCCGGTCGTGCACGACCTGCCCCTCGTCGCCGACACCTGCGGCACCGGCGGCGACGGCTCGGGCACGTTCAACATCTCGACGGCCGCGGCGATCGTGGCTGCGGCGGCGGGCCTGCCGGTGGCGAAGCACGGCAACCGTGCCGTCTCGAGCCGCACGGGCTCCGGCGACGTGCTCGAAGCGCTCGGCGTGGGCATCGGCGTCTCGCCCGCCACGGCCGCGCGGAGCCTCTGCGAGATCGGCCTCTGCTTCTGCCTCGCGCCGACGCATCATCCGGCGATGGCCCGCGTGGGGCCGCTGCGGAAGTCGCTCGGCCGGCCGACCGTGTTCAACCTCGTGGGGCCGCTCTGCAATCCGGCCGGGGCGACCGTGCAGGTGATCGGCGTGGGTCGGCCTGCCGTACGCGAGGCGATGGCGGAGGCGGCATTCGCGCTCGGGGCGTCGCGGGTGCTCGTCGTCTCGGGCACGATCATCGGCGCGAATGAAAAAGCGTTCGACGAGGTGAGCTTGTTCGGGCCGACCGACGTGATCGACGTGTCGGCGGCGGGTACGCGGCGGTTTCGCTGGATGCCGGAGGATTTTGGGGTCGCCACGCGGCCCGCGGCGGACCTCGCAACGCTCGCCGTGGACGGCCCGCAGGAGAGTGCGGCCGCGATCCGCGCCGTGCTCGCCGGCGAAGGCGGCCCGCGCCGCGAGATCGTGGTCCTCAATGCAGCCGCCGTCCTCTGGGCGGCGGGGAAAGCCGACACGCCGTCGGCGGCCGCGAGCCTGGCCGCCACCGCGATCGACTCCGGCCGCGCCGCTGCCACGCTTGATCGCCTGGCTGCCTTCTCGCACTCCGGCACGTAGGACAGGCTTTTAGCCTGTCTCCCTTCATGACAGGCTAAAGCCTGTCCTACGTGATGCCGACAGGCTGAAGCCTGTCCTACGTGATGCCGACAGGCTAAAGCCTGTCCTACGGACGTCGCGTAGAATCCCGCGATGCTTCAGCTGCCCGTGATCCAGCCCGACGTTCCGCCTCCGGCGGCGCCTGCCGTCGTGCCGCCCTGCTGCGCGGCTGAATCGCGACCGCGCGGCGAGGGGCTCAGGCTCGCCGTGTGTGCCGTGCTGGCGGCGATTCTGTTGCTCGTGGCGATGGGCCCGATGGTGGCACACCTGCTGCCCGGCTGGACCGGCGGTCATGCGCTTGCCGCATGGTGCGAACGCGTCGGCCTCACCGGCTGGGCGGGCAACTGGCTGCAGCTTCTGCTTGCGACGCCGATCGTGTTCTGGGGCGGCTGGCCGATCCTCGTCGGCGGCTGGGCCGGCTTCCACCGCGGGCGGCCGACGATGTTTTCGCTGATCGGCCTCGGTGTGGGCGTGGCGTATGCGGTGAGCGTCGTGGCCACGCTCGTGCCGGGCGTGTTTCCCGCGGCGGTTCGCCGGGCCGATGGCAGCGTCGAGGTGTTTTTCGAGTCGGCCGGAACGATCGTCGTCCTCGTACTCTTGGGACAACTCCTCGAAACCCGCGCCCGCCGGGCGACGACGGGCGCGATCCGCGCGCTCATGGATCTCGTGCCGCCCACCGCCGAGCGGGCACCGGGCGGAGAGATCGTGCCGCTCGCCGCGGTGCGAAAGGGGGATCTCCTGCGCGTGAGGCCCGGCGGCCGGATCCCGGTGGATGGCGTCATCCGCGAAGGGACGACCGCCTGCGACGAGTCGCTCCTCACGGGCGAGCCGCTGCCGGTCGAACGGGTCGCGGGCGACCGCGTGCTGGGCGGGGCGATCAACGGCGCGGGCGCGATCACGATCCAGGCCACCTCCGCCGCCGCCGAGTCGCTCGTGGCCCGGATCACGCGGCTCGTCCGCGAGGCCCATGAAAAGCGGGCCCCGATCGAGCAGCTCGCCGACCGGATCGCGGCCGTGTTCGTGCCGGCCGTCCTCGCGATCGCGCTCGCGACATTCCTGGGCTGGTCGCTCTTCGGACCGCAGCCGCGGTTTGCGCTCGGCCTCCTGTCGGCCGTGAGCGTGCTCGTGATCGCCTGCCCCTGTGCGCTGGGCCTCGCGACGCCGCTGGCGATGACGGTGGCGATCGGCCGCGGAGCCCGCGCGGGAATTCTCGTGCGGACCGCGGAGGCGATGGAGCGGCTCGCCGCGGCTGGCACGATCCTCTTCGACAAGACGGGCACGCTCACGCTCGGCCGGCCGCGCATCGTGGCCGTAACGGCGATGCGGCCTGATGGCGCTCATGCAGCTACCGCCGACGTGCCGGCTGCGCCCACCACACTCGGTGTCGAGCCGTTCCGCGCGCTCCTCGCTGCCGCCGCGAGCCTCGAGGCTGCGAGCGAGCACCCTCTCGCGCGGGCTTTTGTGCAGGCCGCTGCCGACGCGGGCATGGGCCTCGAGCCCGCGAGCGGCGTGCAGGCCGTCGTCGGCCGTGGGATCACCGGCACCGTGGCCGGCCAGCGCGTGGCTGTCGGCACGCCGGCGTTTCTCGAATCCCAAGGCGTCGCGGGGCTCGCGGGGGCGGCTGGGTCGATGCTCGATGATCACGGCCGCATCGGCACGACGGTCGGCGTGGGGATCGACGGGCGACTCGCTGGCTTCGTGACCGTCGCCGATCCCGTGCGGCCGGAGGCTCTGGGCGTGATCGCCGAGCTGCACGCGCGCAGCCTCACCACCGGACTACTCTCCGGCGACACGCCGGCGGCGGCTCGGGCGCTGGCCACTTCGGTCGGCATCGGCGACGCGCACGGCGGCCTGTCCCCAGCAGACAAGGCGGCATTCGTCTCCCGGCTCCATCACGCCGATGGCGCGTCTGTGGCCCGCGCACCGAGCGTCGTGTTCGTCGGCGACGGGATCAACGACGCTCCGGCGCTCGCCGCGGCCGATGTCGGGATCGCGATGGGGTCGGGGGCCGACGTGGCCCTGGAGACGGCCGATGTCACGCTCCTCTCCGGTGGCCTCGCCGCGGTACCGCGAGCCCTCGACCTGGCAAAGCGGTCGATGCGCACCGTGCGGCAGAATCTCTTCCTCGCGTTCCTCTACAACGTCCTTGCGATTCCACTCGCCGCCGGCGTGCTCTACCCCTGGCTCGGCCACGTCACGAGCCCGATGCTCGCCGCGGCGGCGATGAGCCTGAGCTCGCTGTCGGTAATCGCCAACTCGCTCCGGCTGCGCACGTAGGACAGGCTTCAGCCTGTCGGTCTTCACCGTAGGACAGGCTTCAGCCTGTCGGTCTTCATGACAGGCTAAAGCCTGTCCTACGCGAGCGGCACCGCAAGCCCGTCATACGCAAACTCCACGCCCGCGGGCAGCCGGGCCGACACGGCCGCGTGCTCGATGTCGTGCGACATGTGCACGAAGAGCGTGCGTTGCGCCCCGACGCGGGCCGCGGCGGCGAGCGCCTCGTCGAGCGAGAGGTGCGTGGGATGCCGCTCGGGCCGCAGGCAGTCGAGAATGAGCGTGTCGAGCCCCTCGAGGAGCGGCCAGGTCTCGTCCGGGATCAGGTTCGTGTCCGTACAGTAGGCGACATTGCCGAACCGAAAGCCGAGCACGTCGAACACGCCATGGCGCAGCCGCAGTGGGATCGCGCGGGCACCGAGGATGTCGAAGGGCTCGGTCGTGATCCGCTCGAACGTGATCTTCGGCACGCCCCCGCCGGGCACCGGCATCGGCTCGAAGGCGTAGTCGAACGCCCTGCGGATCCGCCGCTCGACGCGGTCTTCGCAGTACACGGGCACGGGGCCGCCCGCGCGGTAGCAGATCGGGCGGATGTCATCGAGGCCGTAGACATGGTCCACGTGGTCGTGGGTATAGAGGATCGCCTGCACGCTGCCGATCCGCTCGCGGAGCAACTGGCTGCGGAGGTCGGGCGTGGTGTCGATGAGCAGCGTGCCGCCGGGCAGTCCGAGGGCCACGCTCGTACGGGTGCGGCTGTTCCGCGGATCGGTGCTCGTGCAGGTGGCACACCGGCAGCCCACGATCGGCACGCCGACACTCGTGCCGGTGCCGAGAAACAAAAGCTGCCCCGTGAGATCGCGCAAGGCCCCCGCATCGTGCGGTTGGAGAGGTGGGCTCGAGCGGCTGGCTGGGCTGGTCATCGCCGTCCATCGTAGCCCAAATCCCGCCGTGAGGCGTGAGCCGGCCGGCCGCCTACGAGGCGCCGTCCGCTTCTCCACCCTCATCGATGGTAGCGCTGATTTCCGCGAGCGTGAGCCGGCGGCCCTTCAAAACCTGGATGCGCCGACAGCGCTCGACGGCAGCGCTCGCAAATAGCTGGTAGCCGGCAGGCGTCGTCTGGGCCGGCTGCACGAGGCCAAGCTTGATCCAATGCCGGATCGTGGGCACCGATTCGCCGATGGTTTTCGCCAGTTGCCCGATGCGCAGCAGGGTTTCACCCGGCGTTGCTGCGGCAGACTGCGTGCGGCCGCCCCCGCCGCCGACATCGAGATAGATGTCGAGCGAGCGATCCACTGCCCGCATGATGAGATTGTCGTAAGCCGTCCTGGGGCCACCAAGCTGGGCCGTTTCGAGTGCCCCCAGATACGCGGCCCGGTCGCGAGGCCGAATGATGGCGGGGGGATAGCCGTGGGTCATCAGCAGGCAGTTCATGAGCAGTCGCGCGGTGCGACCGTTGCCATCCACGAACGGATGGATGGTCACGAGCCGATAATGGGCGTCGGCGGCGAACAGCACCGGATGCACCAACGGCTTCGAGGTGGTTGGTCGCCTCCAGATGCTCCTGGAGGGTCTTGCCCCCGACGGTGATTCCCTTTTCAAGGACCACCGCCGTCTCGCGGCGGGAGAGCGTGTTGCCCTCGAGCGCGTTGCTCGTGTAGGTCAACTCGACCCGAAACCAAGCCTCCAGGCTCCGCAGCGCCTCCCGCGGCAGCGGCCGCAACCGGTCGAGTGAGCGTTTTTTGGCGGTGATCGCATCAAAATTCATCCATCAACCATAACATCATGGTTTATGGTTTTCAAAATTCCGAGGATTTTACGTCACGGCTTATACGCGGGAACACCTGCAGCCTGCGCCGCTGCGATCAGCGTTTTATCGAGGGAGGCCAGCGGCAGCCCTTTTCGCAAAGCGAGTTCGAGGTAGGCCGCATCGTAGACGGAGAGCTGGTGCCTTCTGCCGAGCGCCAGCGACTGGTGCCACGCATGATTGGCCGTTTCGTCGTCGATGGCAATCGGCAGAGCCGCGAGCAGGTGAAGGTACGTCGTCACCTTCGCCTCGGTGGCACGATTGCGGCGTTCCCCCATGAGGAGCGCATTGGCGATCTCCAGCGGCCAGAGTGATGGCACGATCACAGACGACGCCAGCAGAGAATCCTCGACCGCCTCTGCGTAGGCATTCGTTTCGTCTTCGAAGAACCACGCGACGGCCACAGAGCAATCCAGCACGAACGTCTTCGACGGTGCCGGCGATCGCTTTCTTCCCATGGCTGCGGCTTGCTTTCCGGGCAGACGCCGCTTCAAAACCGCCGGCCTTCTTCGATCAGATCGCGAATCGTCACGCCTTTCCCCAGCCGGTTGCCGCGGCGGAGGGCCTTCATCTCCCCGATCACGGCCTTCACGTCCTTGCGTGCCTGCTGGGGCGGCGGCGTCAGCATCGCCGCTGGCCTGCCGCGGCGGGTGATCAAAATGCTTTTTCCCCGAGACACTTGATCGAGGAGTTCCGAAAAATGGGTCCGCGCCTCGTAATAACTGATCGTCCCCATGGCCCACTCCGCGGTTGCACAGGTCCGACATTTACTAGACCTGTCGAATAGACCAGTCTAGTCCAAGAGGGCCTGTCGAGTCAATGTGCATTCATCAGCCGGCGGGGCGGAGCGTGAAGTGCCGTTCCACTGGCGAGGAACGCTGCCCGTTCAGGGCCTGCTCGTTCTGCGGCGTTCCCGGGATGACGGCGAGATTGATCCCGCTCCGTAGTTCCTCAGCGGAAAACTCACCGATGACGGCTGCATCGATGGCGAGCGTGTATCGGCCGACCGGAAGCCCGACTACCGCCAGCCGCTCGGTGTTGAACGCATCATCAAAGGGTAGCCGCAGGGCCCAGGCCGCTCCAGCGGAGCGGGCCTCCCGCCACCGCACATAGCCCGGGGCCGTGCACGGAAACGGCAGGGCATTCGCAAGATACCTCCACCCCAGCACCTCGCCCGACCTGCGAATCTGCGTGATGCTGCAGCTGTCGGATTTCTCGAGCGAATTCGTGATCGCATTGATCTCGCTCTCGGCAACCGTGCCCTCGAGGCCTTGGCCTGTGAGCACGGTACTTACGGCCGCCAGAGGCTCCGGATCGAGTGCGGGAATGCACTGGTCCGCCAGGTCGCAGCCGCGGCCGCCCTCGCCCAGCATCACGATGCGATCGACGCCGCCGCGGCGCAATTCGGCCATCATGTCAGCGGCGACCTGCTCATGCTCATCCGATACCGGGGCATCAGGAGCTGCCGGTCCGATCATCACGACGGTGGGCTGCATCGCGAGAATCTCGCGGACACGGTCGATCGCCGCCTCGGTTCGAAGATCCGGAAACCCGAGTGTCGAGACCCCAATGTCCCGTGCCGGGAATCGAGTTCGGTAGAAGTCGTGGAGCAGGCCCGTGAATTCCTGCCATTTTCCTTCACCGAGCCCCACCACCACGACGCGGTCGCCATGCACGAACGGGGTCAGCACGGTCGGGGAGATCGACTCGGCTCGCCCCTCCCCGTCGGTGGACACGCTCACGCTGAAATCGTCCACGAGCGCCCGGCCCCGGCCCTGCTCGGTTGCAGCGCAGAACGTCTGGAGGCCGATCCGGGGTTGTTCGGCGAGCGTGATCGGGCGGGGCCCCATGAGTTCCTGGCCATTCACCGTGACGCTGGCAACGGCGCTTCCATACCGCCGCCAGGCCGCGGGGGTGTCGTCGATCGTGATGAACACCTGGTAGGGGCCCACGGCATCCTCGCTCCGGGAAAAAACGCGAGTCTGTCGGACGGCTGCCCCATTGATCCGCACGCCAGCCTGAAAGTCGGGCGAGACGAGGACGGCGAGGGCAGCCCGCGGCTCGTAGGCCATCGGCGGATCGCCGGCCCCGTCATCGACCACGCAGGCCAGCCAGCGGTTGATTTCGGACAGGCTGTCAGCGGGAAGGCTGACCTTGAACGCGATCGCCGAGCGCCGCCCGTGGAGCATCGAGAAGTCGTGGTCGAGCACGAGCCTCGTCCAGCCCTTCGGGCCGGTAGCGGCCCGGCGATGCTCCAATGGCAGCGAGAGTTCGCCGGCGACAACCGACGACGTGCGGCCGGCATCGATATCGCGCCACCGAAGCGCTCCCGCGCCTTCGAAGTCGTCGATGACCAGCGGCGATTGCGTGAGCGTGAGGGCGCTGTCCGTAGGGCCGAGCCGCGTCCCGAATCCCTGGGTCATACGCACGGGATTCGCGCGGTCGGCATGCCCCTTGGCGACGTCCACCTCGCCATCGATGACGTAGACGTCGGTCTGCCCGCGGGCGTCCACACTCACGGAAAACTCCGTACCGAGATCGATCACCTCCCCTGTCGGCGACACCACCGTGAATCCCTTCGCCGCCGGCGGAACGAAGGGAATGATGTTCCCGCTCCGGAGAAACAGGCGGTTATCCCCGAGCACCTCGATCTCGCTTGGGCCGTTGAGCGTCACGACCGCCCCCGACTCGAACCGCAGTTGCGCCGAGCCCGCAACGAGCCGCAAGGGCCCGTCGGCGATCCCCTCTCCCACCGTGATCCGCGCCCCGCCAGCCCATTGCGCGTCGGTGGCATCGATCAGCCGCGCATGCCGCTGAGGCCCGCCGTCTGCTGCACCATGATCTCTCTGCCGTATGATCGGGATGAGAGCCACCGCTGCCGCCGTTGCCGCCACAGCAAGCAAAGGCACAAGCCAGGCAGCCGCGCGCCGCCACGCCCTGCCCCGGCGAGTGACGCCGCTGTCACCATCGTCCGCTCCGCCGCCGATCGTGCCATCGTGCGCCGCCGTGTTCACGAGTTCCCACGCCAGGATCGACTCCATCTGCATGAAGTCGCGAAACGCGTCGCGCGCCGCACGGTCGTGCCGGAGCCGGTCCTCCAGACGGAAGAGGTCGTCCGTCGCGATCGTGCCATCGACGAGTGCCGACACGAGCGCGGCGAGGTCGTCGGACATCGGACGTGGTGCGAGGCTGGGCATGGCGGGGGCTGGTGGGCGAGGGGATCAGGCGGGGCTGTCGGCGAGCCGGCGCTGCACGCACGAGCGGAGCGCGAAGCGGATGCGGTGAAAGAGTTGGGCGACCGCGTTGGCCGTGCGGCCGATCGACGAGCCGATGGTCGCGAGCGACTGGCCGCCCTGGTAATGGAGCAGGAGGATGTTTCGATTGCGTTCAGACAGTTCGTCGAGGCAGGCGACGAGCGCGAGCCGGTTCCGCTCATATCTCTCGGCCGCGAGCCGGTGGTCGGCCCGCTGTTCCTCGATCGACTCGGTCGCCAGCATCTCGATCACCGCGTCGTCGAGCTTCACGCGGTGCCGCTTGGCGGCGTCGCGCAGCTTCATCACCTTGAAGTGGGCGATGCGGCAGGCCCAGGCGACGAAGTCGGTGCCGGGCTCGAACCGTTCGATCTGCTGCCAGAGCGCGAGGTTCGTCTCTTGGAGCACCTCGTCGGCATCGGAGCGATCGACGACGAGCGTGCAGATAAACGCATACACGCGCCGCTGGGCGGCCGTGAGGAGCGACACGAATTCGTCGTGGGAGAGCGGCATCAGGGGTTGTACTTGAGCGCCTTGCCGTCGTTTCGCTGGGACAAAGCGTTCCAGACAGTAATGTCGATGGTCTCATTGATGAACTGCACGGCGCCGTCGCCAAACGCCACGTGGAGTCCGCCAGGATGGAAGCTGTAGGGCGTATTGGACGCAGGACCCGTCTGTGTGCTCACCGTCGCCGGATTCGGGCCGCTCGCCATGTTCACCGTCGCCCCGTAATTGTTCCCAAACAGGTCCCACGACCAGAACGCACCGCCCGAGAGAATTGCATTGCATTCCCGGAAGCCCGGCGATCCGCTCACCGTGTCCGCAGGCCTGTAGCCGAGCTTCTCGCACACCATGATCGTGTTGTTGAGGCCGTCGGTCACGTCCTTGGGAGTGAAGCCGCCCGGGGTGTCGGAAAACAACACCCCGGAAAACATCCCGTTTTGGGCGGGAGTCTTCCAGCATTGGTTCCCTGTCGTGCCGACGGAGCCGCCGTAGTGGGCCATGCCGTTCCAGCCGCCATACAGCTTGTTCTGCTGCGGATTCGTCGGACATTGGGCGAACGGGAAGCAGGTTTTGAGGACGTCCTTGTTTGGGGCTTGCGTTGCATCCTTCGTGAAGTCGAGCCGGCTGTAGTCGGCGGCATGCTCCATGAACGGCAGCAGCGCCGTGATGAACGACCGGGCATCCGAGAACCACGGATTGAAGCCGGCCTGAACGGTTCCATCACCGCAGCTGAAGTACTGCGTCGGGTTGGTCGCCGAGGGTTGCTGTCGCTGCCCCACGGGAAAGGCCCGCGTGGCATCGACGTGGAGGTGACAGCCCAAAGCGATCTGCTTCACCTTGGAAGAACACGTCGAACGACGCGCGCTTTCCCGGGCCGCCTGCACCGCAGGCAGGAGCAGCCCGATGAGGAGCCCGATGATCGCGATCACCACGAGCAGTTCGACGAGCGTAAAGGCCGTGCGACGGCTCTTGCGGGATAGGCTAACGAGGCATCGCATGGCGTCTGCTCACTTCTTCTGGGAGGCCGACACGAGATCAAATTCCAGGCGCCCGGGTTCTCCGGGCGTTATCCTGGCCGTGAGGCCGGATGTCTCGGGCATCAGATACCGTCCGGGCACTTTGGGCGCTCCGGAACCGGGCTGCGGCGTGTCATCGTGGGCGACGGGCTTTCCGTCGATCTCAATGGGCGGCGTCGGGGCGCCGTTTTCGATGGGCATGGCCAGGTAGACGCGGTGCTGCCCGGGCACGGCCCCAAGTCGCCCTCCCGGCCCACGGAGCGTAAACGCACCTCCGGCACCGAGAGGACTCACCGACTGCGGCCCCGTCGTCCCGGCCGCAGAATCCGGCGCAAACCGGATCTCACCGCGCTCCAAGGGCTGGCCGTCGAGCGTGACGCGTCCCTCGACGGGCGTGAAGCCGAGTCGATCGACCGGCCGACACGAGACGGCCGACACGAGGGCCACGGTGAACGCGAGGGCCATTCCGCTTCGACGCATGGCCCTTACCTCCGTGCCACCGACGACCTCCGCCGCCTCCAGGCCGCCCAGCCTCCCACACCAGCGCCGATGCCGGCAAGCATCAGCGCCGTCGGCTCAGGCACGATCACCACGTCGCCCGAAAGCTGGCTGAACGTGAGCGTCTGGCTGCCCTGCTGCAGCGAATACGTGCCGTTGTTGTTGTTCGTCCAGGTGCCTGCATACGAGCCGGTCGACGCGACGGTCGTGAAACTTCCGGTGGGCGCCCCGGTGAACTTGAAAATGTCGAAGGTCGTGTCGTCGCCAAACAGGCTCCCAAACGCGAACGACAGCGTACCACCATAGCCGAGGCCGCCGGGCTGGGTGATCGTGATCCCGTCGAACTGG
Organism: Pirellulales bacterium; assembly: GCA_040397685.1. Taxonomy (GTDB): domain Bacteria; phylum Planctomycetota; class Planctomycetia; order Pirellulales; family UBA1268; genus RGVT01. The sequence goes on along the minus strand of JBBAVM010000025.1, from coordinate 21,679 downwards.
CTCGCACGGGCCGTGCCCGTGATCTCGATGAGCGTCGTGGCCGTCGAACCCAGAGCGAGCGACGCGAGCGTGATCTCCCCCGGGCTGTTGCCAGGGCTGAGCGTGCCGTTGACGGTGGCGAGCGCCGAAATTACGCCGGAGCCTCCGAGCGTGGCCCCGGCATCGACCGTCACGCCCGAGGTGTTCGCAAGCTGGCCGTTGACGACAAGCGTTCCGGCCGCAACCTGCGTGGCCCCGGAGTACGTGGATGTGGAGGAGATGAGCATCGTGCCCAAGCCGGTTTTTCGGAGCCCCGAAGCAGCCAGGCTACTGGTGGCATTGATGAGCGGAGCCGACACGGACAGATCCGTAGCCGCGCTGCTCGTAACATCAGCCACATTGAACACGCGCGTCGTACCCGTGACCCATGCCAGATGAATGCCATTCTGCGTCGAGCCGGCGGCCGCTGAGATCGTCGAAGGGCTCGCACCGCTGACCGTCACATCGCCACCGAGGGCATAGGACTGAAAACTCGTGTTGTTGGCGCCGAGATTCGCGATCAGCGACCCGCCCGACATCGTGAGGGGGCCGAGCGCCGTGACGAAACCGTTGCCGCCGGAAACGCCGGTCACGTCGGTGGAGATCGTGCCCGCGAGCGTGATCGGGGCGCCCGCATTGATCGCGCTGCTGTTCTTGAACACGAGATTCGCCCCGGCACCGACGTTCACGCTCGCGACCGAGCCCAACGCCTGCGTCGCCGCGTTGGTCACCGCCGCATTGCCGATCTGGAGCGTGCCGCCGGTCACGCTGAGCGCGCCGGCGAACGTGTTGCCCGTGCCGCCAATGATCGTCGTGCCCAAGCCTGTCTTCAGAAACGCCCCAGAACCGACGAGGCTGCCGGCGAGCGTCGAGGTGCCTGATGCGGGGGCCACTTCGAGCGTGCCTGCCGAAAGGGTTGTCGTGCCGGTGTAGGAGAGCGGCCCGGTCAGCCGCAGAATCCCCGTGCCGGCCTTCGTGAACCCGGCTGCTCCCGAGACCGCGCCGAACGTGAGTACCGTGCTGTCGCCGGCGGGGTTCACCGTCACGGTGCCCGACTGCTGGAGTGAGACGCTGTTGATCGTTTGGCTGTTCGTGAAGTTGGCAGCGGCGAAATCGAACTGCTGGCCCGACACGTTCGTCGTGCCGGTGATCATCGCATTGAGTTCGACCGTCGTCGCATTCGTGATCCGGCGGATATACGTCCCGGCCGGCAGGTTGGCGTTCGTCACGGCTTGCCCGACGACCAACCCTGCGGTGCTGGTCACCGTCAGGTTGTACGACCCGGCGTTCATCGACCGCCCCGTCTGGCTCGAGGCAGATGCGTTTGGCCGGCCCGTGAGCGTGAAGTTGCCGCCGTTGAGGACGAGCTGCGAGGCTGGACTGTAGGCGTTCGACAGGGCCGTCGTGCCGCTCGACGTGGCCGTGCCGGCGATCTGGTTGTAATCGACTGCGAGCGTACCGGCATTCACCGTGCTCGCCCCGGTCCAGTCGTTGATGGCGACGGGGCCGTTGCCGGTCAGGATCAGGCTGCCGGTGCCCGTCTTAAGGAGCGTGCCGGCCACGCCGGCCTGGTCGCGCACCTGCGCCGACGGCGAGATAAAGATGCTGCCCCCCGTGGCATTGAACTCGTGCGTGCCGGCGGCGGCAAGCGAAATCGTGACCGGCTTGCTCGTGTCGAGCTGCGTGTCGGTCGTCGTTGACGACGTGCGGGCGCTGCCATTCTGGAAATAGGTGTTCGATCCATTCCGGGGCTGCACCGTGCCGCTGTTGAATACGAAAGACCCGTTGGCAGCATAGCGAGTAACGCTGCCGTTATTGCCGTTGCCATTCGCCACGCCGATCCGGTCCGCCATTACGCGGCCGCCGTCGAGGATGAATGATGCCGTGCCGGTGGGGTTGGCCGATGCCGCCTCGATGAGCGTAAGACCATACGTACCATTGTTGGTCGTGAGCGTGCCGCCGGTCTGGCGATAGGTGGCCGTGCCGGATGTACTGCCGACGTTCAACTGAACCGCCAACGTGATGGCGGAGTTCATCGTCAGGAACTGCGTGCCACCGCCCGTCAGATCGAGGTTGTTCAGGGCGATCGACGTGGCGGTGAGAATCAAGCCCGCATTGGCGGACGATGTGTTGTTGACACTGATGACGGCAGTGCCCGCCCCCGTGTCGGTGATCGCACCGCCGACGTTCAGCCGACCGCCATCCGCGATCGTGAGCGTGGTCGTGCCTGCCGTGTTGGCGAAGTCGACCGACGTTGCGGTCGCGATGACACCGTTCGTGACGTTCATCGTGGCATTGGCCGACGGCGTGAACACCACCGCCGTCGAAGCCGATGGCACCGCACCCGTGGACCAGAACGACGTGCTACTCCACGTGGCGGGCGTACCACCGGTCCACGTGGCCTGCGCCAGGGCCGGCGACGCCGAGGCCAGGCCGAGCAGAGAAAAGGCCCCGACCGCGATCAGGCGATGCACACGCCTCAGATGCATGAGCTTCATTGGAATCCCCCTCGACTTTTGCCCAAGGCGATGCGAAATCGCCGAAAAGTGGGCAAAACCCGCGGAACCAGCCGAACGAAACCCGCGGGCACGTCTGCCCGAAGCCCGTCCGGCGGATGCGTACACAGCCACGAGAAAACCATCGCGACCGGAATCCCTTACGCCACCGCCTCAGGCCGATCTTCCAGATTTCTCCTAAAGCTTTGCCTGCTATGGCGTTGCGCGCTTGACTCTGGGCGCCCGGCGCCGGCCGTTCATCGCGGACAGTTCAGTCGCCAAAGGGATTCACAAGCCTCACCCCGCAATGGCGGTAGTCCCGGGTGTTTCGTGTGGCGACCGCCAAGCCGTGCTGCCGAGCCGAGGCGGCGATCAGGCTGTCTTTGACCGGCATGACACGGCCGGCTTTGTGCAGGTGGGCCAAGAGCGCGGCCCATTCAGCCGCCGTTTGGGCATCGACCGCCACCACGTTCAACCTGCCGAGCCCGTCGGCGAACCAGCGGAGAAGGCTTGAACGGCGCCGCCCTGATGGCAACGCCAAGATCCCGTATTCCAACTCGCCGAGAACGATCGGATTGACGACGAGATCAGACTCGTGGGCCTCAAGCCAAGCCAAAACCCGCGACGACGGCACAGTCTTCGTCGCCTCGCTGAGCACGTTGGCATCGACCAGATACCGCATGCTGCCACCACCGGGTCAACGGCCGCTCGTGCCCGGCCTGGTCGCGCCGCCGATCGATGCAGTTGATTCCGACGGAAGCGGCAGAAACCAATCCTGGGCAGGACACGACTGCAGCCACGCGGCGATTCCGTGGCTTGTCGCATTCCCCAATCGCTTGAGCAGGTATTGCCCGCTCGCGATCCGCTCAACCAGGAAACTCTCACCGGCCCGCACATGGTCTTGGTCGCGCAAGGCTGCCGGCAGCACGATCTGGCCTTTTGAGGAAACCGTTGTCTTCATGTTCGTAAGATAGCGTCTTACATGGCTCGGATCAATGCGGCGTCGTCAGTAGGCCCCGGTTCCGGGCCCCAACCGGGTGATCGTTCCGTAAGCCGAGGCTGGATTGCCGGTTTCCTTCAGCAGGCCTCGCGCCTGACCCCGCCCGGAAACCGCTCCATGCTGACCACGCGGCCGCCCGAATCGCGTCATGGCGCAAGGGTGCTGAGCGCGATCGCAGCCGTGATCACGAGCCTCGGCGGGGCCGCGTCCGCAGCGTCGCCTGAGGGGGCATTCTCCAACGCGTCCCAGCCACTGGTGCAGGCGTTTCTCAAGACCTCCTGCCTGGAATGCCACGCCGCGGAGGAACCGGAGGCGGGCGTACGGCTCGACGACCTGCCGTTCCAGATCACCACGGTCGAGATTGCGGAACGCTGGCAGAAGGTGCTCAACGTGTTGAACTCCGGTGAGATGCCGCCGGAGGACAAACCGCGGCCCGACGAGAAGGCGAAGAGGGAGGTGCTCGCCGCGCTGTCGCGGGCACTCGTCGTCGCCCGGAAAACGATCGGCGACCAGGGCCGCACGACGCTCGTCCGCCGGCTCAACCGCCGGGAATACCGCCACACGCTCCGCGACCTCCTCGGCATCGACCTCGACGCTGCCGGCGTGGACACGAGCAGCCTCCCCGACGACACGGGCACGGCCGCCTTCGACACGATCGGCTCCGGGCTTTTCATGTCGAGCGACCAGTTCGAGCAATACCTCGCAATCGGCCGCGCGGCAATCGAGGCGGCTGCATCCGACTGGCCGCGGCCCGGGGCTCCGAAGCCCGAGCGAAAAACGGTTCGCCGCGAGGCGGAGACCCAGGCCCGTAAGCGGATTGAGGCGCTCTACAAAAACTACTTCCTCGGCGGCTTCAACAAGGCGAAGGAGTGGGAGGCGTCGGGGGGCAAGTCGCCGAAGGAATTCGGATTTCCGGACGAGGCCGAGGCGAGATTCCGGATGCTCCAGTACGAGCGCCACGGGCCGTATCTGGAGCGGTTTCTGAAGATGCCGCATGCCGACACCGGGGCCTACCTCATGCTCGCCACTGGCAACTACCACCACGCCGAGGAGATCGCCGTGCCGGCTACGGCACCGCCCGGCGACTACCTGCTGCGGGTGCGCATCGGAGCGACCGCCCACGCCCCTCCATTGCGGCGATTCATGGAGTTTGGCGTCGGCGGCGAAAAGGGGGACGACGAGAGCGGCTTCAAAGCGATCGACACGTTCCAGGTGACCGGCACGATCGACCAGCCGCAGGTGATCGAGATTCCCGTGCGCGTCTCGGCCCACGGGCCAAGGGCCTGGCACGTCCGCGAGAAGCGATACAACGATGTCGCGGCCGACCAGTTCCGCAATGCGCTCGCGAAGGCCGCAAACGGCGTGGGGCTCGAACACGCCCTGTGGATCGACTGGGTCGAGTGGGAGGGACCGATCCCGCGGGCATCGCCGTCGCCCATTCGCAAGCATGTGTTCGACGGCCTCGCCGCCAAGGGGCAGGAATCCGACCTCGCGAAGACGATCCTGCGCCGCTTCGCAACGCTGGCGTTTCGCGGCGCCGCGCCCTCGCGGGAGTTCCTCGATCGGCTGCTCACGGTCTACAAGACGAAGCGCGATGCGGGCGCCGAGCCGATCGAGGCGATTCGCGAACCGATGGCCGTGATCCTCGCCTCGCCGGGGTTTCTCTACCTCGCCGACCCTCTCGCTGAAGCGGGGCCCGGCGGCCGCAGGCTTTCGGCTCGCGAGCTCGCCACGCGGCTCTCCTACTTCCTCTGGTCGGCTCCGCCCGACGACGAACTGCTGGCGCTCGTGGCATCGGGCGAACTCTCAAATCCCGACGTGCTCGCGAAACAGGTCGAGCGGATGCTGGCCCACGAGAAGTCGCGCGACTTCGCCGCGGGCTTCACGCACCAGTGGCTCGGCCTCGACCGGCTCGATTTCTTCCGGTTCGACTACGAACTCTTTCCCGACTTCGACGAAGCCACCCGCGAGGCCGCGAAGCACGAGGTCTACGAGACGTTTCACGCGCTCGTGACCGGCAATCTTGACGCCCGCACACTCCTGAAGAGTGACTTCGTCGTCGTCAACGGCCTGCTGGCGGCGTATTACGGCCTCGACGATGGTGGCAGCCCGGTGATCGGGGATGCGTTTCGGGTCGTGAAGCTTCCCAAGGAGAGCCCGCGGGGCGGCCTGCTCGGCATGGCGGCGATCCTCGCCATGGGGAGCAACGGCGAGCGGACGAGCCCCGTGGAGCGCGGCGCGTGGGTGCTCAGGAAACTGATGAACGACCCGCCACCCCCCGCCCCGCCGAACGTGCCCCAGCTCACGCGACTCGAATCAAAAGAGATCACGACGCGCGAACGGCTCTGGATGCACCAGGAGCAGGCGCAGTGCAACCAGTGCCACCGCGTGATCGACCCGATCGGCTTCGGCCTCGAAAACTTCGACGCCGCCGGCCGCTGGCGCACCGAGGAGCACTTCTACGGCCGGGGCTGGGTCGTGAAAGGCGAGTTGGCGGGCAAGGTCGTGAAAAAGTCGTGGTCGATCGAGCCGGCCGGAGCGTTCCACGGTGGCCCGGCCTTCAAAGACTCCTTCGAGCTGCGGCAGCAGATCGCCACGCGGCACGGCGACGCGTTTGCCCGCGGCCTGATCGAAAACCTCTTCGCCTACGCCCTCGGCCGCCCCGTGAGTTTCGCCGACACCGACACGCTCGACGCCCTCGCCCGCACCGCGAAGGACAACGATTACCGTCTCCGCGACATCCTCCAAGCCATCGTGGCCTCCGACGAATTCCACACCAAGTAGCCCCACGTAGGACAGGCTTCAGCCTGTCACGCTGGCCACTTCGGCGATTCCTCCATCGGAAATGCAGAAATGGAAAAACCCGTCTCCCGCCGCACGATCCTTCGAGCCGCCGGCTCGACGATCGCGCTGCCGCTGTTCGCATCGCTCGGACCGGCCAGATCCGCCCGCGCGGCCGCTGCCACGGCCCGCCCCAAGCGGATGGTGTTCCTCGGGTTCGGCTGGGGCGTGACGAACGAGACGTGGTTTCCCGACCGCAACTCGACGGGCGCGGGATATGCCCTGCCCGAAGGCCTCAAGCCCCTCGAGCGGCACAAGGATCGCTTTACCGTGATCCAGGGGCTCTCGAACAAGTTCACGACCGAGGCCCACTGGGGGAGCACGTTTTGGCTCACGGGGGCCAACCGTTACGGCGAGCCCGGCAAGAGCTTTACGAATTCGATCTCGGCTGACCAAGTAGCCGCCGCTGCCTTTGGCGACGCGACGCGCTTCGCGTCGCTCCAGTGTGGCACGCTCGACGCCGCCAACTCCGGCCACGGCCCCGGCCTCTCGCTCGCGTGGGACTCGCGCGGCCGGCCGCTGGCAGCGCTCGACACGCCGGTGCACGTGTTTCATCGGCTGTTCTCGGGTGAGTCGCAATCGCTCGCGGAGCGGCAGGCGCTCCTTGCCGCCCAGGAGAGCGTGCTCGACGCCGTGCGGGCCGATGCCGCCCGGGTGAAGAAAGGCCTCTCGACGGCCGACGCCGACAAACTCGACGAATACCTCCAGTCGATCCGCGACATCGAGACGCGGCTCGCCAAAGAGAAGCAGTGGCTCACGGTGCCGAAGCCGAAGCCCGAGGGGCTCATTGAGCCCGCCGCGTCGATGCCGGGCCATGATGAGATCAAGGTGATGTACGACCTCGTGGCCGCGGCCCTCCAGGCCGACGCCACGCGCGTGATCACCTACCGCCAGCCGGTGGGCACGCTCTTGAAGGGGCTCGGCATCAACGTCGCCCCGCACGACATGAGCCACTACCAGCCGGGCGAGCGGATGGAGGCCTCGAAGAAGCGCGACGCGAAGCAGAGCGCGTTGCTCGCCGGCCTGCTCGACAGACTCCAAGCGATCAAGGAACCCGACGGCACGAGCCTGCTCGACCACACCACGGTCGCGTACGGCAGCAACATCCGCTCAATCCACTACCTCGACAACTGCCCCACGCTCGTGGCCGGCGGCGGCTCGGGGATTCGCCTCGGCGAGCACGTGGTCGTCGCCGACAAGACGCCGCTCGCGAACCTCTGGCTCACGCTCCTGCGCGGCGCGGGCGTGCAGGCCGAGCGGCACGGTGACAGCACGGGCGTGATCACGGAGATCACCGGCTGAACCGGTTTCAGGTCAACCATGTCCAAGAGGAATCCCAGCGTCATGCGTCCCGTCTGCCTGGCCCCCACGATGCTCCTGGCCCTCACGATGCTCCTCGCTGGCACTACCGTCGCCACGGCCCAGAGCCCCCGGAAGGGCCGCGTGCTCATCGACGAGGATTTCAGTTCCGGCGTCGTGGACACGAAAAACTTCTCCAACGACTCCTGGGACGTACCCGACACGTGGGAGCTCCGCGACGGCGCCGTGGCGGCGATCTATGACCGCACGCAGCACCCCGGCAAGGCGCACGGCAAAGCGATCACCCCGAAGTTCAAGGCTCGCGATGTGCGCGTGTCATACCGCGTGAACTTCGGCGGCGAGGCGGCGCGGATGGTGATGATCATCAACGCCGGCTTCCCACCGGTGAAAACGGGCCTGCCGGTCTGGCACATCGCCGACGTCACCGCCCGGCTGCCGCGGAACCCAGCCGACAAGTGCATCGACATCTCCGAACGCGACTTCACCCGCGACGAGACCGATCCCCGCAACAAGAAAAAGAGCCACGGCCCGGGCGACATCTTCAAGCCGCTCGGCGCCTACGAGGTCCGCGGCGTGAGCAGCCAGGCCTTTGCCCCGCTCGAGCCCGGGAAGTGGACGGTGTTCGTGGTGGAGAGCGTGGGCACCGAGTGGACGCTCTGGATCGACGGGAAGAAGGCGATCACCCAGACCCACAAGCACTCCGACTGCGACAAGGAGTCGATCAACTTCATCGCCTTCGGCCCCCTCCTCCTCGACGACATCGTGGTCGAGGAACTTCCCCGGGACGCTACCAACGCCGCCGCTCCGGCGCAGGAGTGAGCCGGGCGACCCGGCACACCGGGCAGCCTCGCGGAATTTCCGCTCGCTCGGGTATCTTGCCACCGCCGCGTGATGGATCCCGCGGCGGTTGTGGCGAGGGACTGCTGTGGGCCTGCTCACGAAGCGATTGAAGACGCTGCGACGACGCGTGCACCAGGCCTTCACACGGGCCCGGCTCGCCGCCACGGCCCGAGCGCTCCGCCTCGACGCACTCGTGCGCGAGCTCGGCCCCGCTACCACCCTCGACATCATTCTGCTCGCGGAGAGCGACGGCGGCCCGGCGCACGCCGCCGAAGACTCGCTCGCGCGGCAGGCGCTCGCCGCGGGCCGGCCCCACGTGGTTCGCCGGTCGGCCGCCACACCCCTGCTCCACGGCATCAGGCAGGCGCTCGCCAGCGGCACCGCACCGTTCGTGGCGCTCGGCAGCGCGGCAGCCGCCTGGGAGGACGACGCCACGCTCTGGATCGCCGCGCTCGTCGCCCGACACCCCGCGGCCAAGGCGTTCTACGCGGATCACTCCGAGGGGGAAGCCCCCGTCTGCAAACCGGATTTTTCCTGGACGTATCTCCTCGCCCGCGACTTCGTCGGCCCGGTCGTCGTCTACGATAGCGGCCTCGTCGCCGCGGCGGTGGACGCGCTCCTCGCGTCCGGCCGGCAGCCCGCCACGCCCGCCGCGGCCGCCTACGCGATCGCGCTCGAGGCGCTCGGCAGCCTCCGCGGCGGCGAGATCGTGCATGTGCAGCACCCGCTCTGGCACGCGGCCCGAGCCGAGCCGCCGCCGACGGGGCTCGCCGAGGAGGCTGCGGCAGCGCTCGCCCGCCGGGGCGTCGAGGCCCGTGTCTCCTGCCGCCGCGACGACCCGCGGCTGCACGAGCTCTGGCTTTCCCGCACCGCCGCGCCGCTCGTGTCGATCGTCATCCCGACCAAGAACGCCGGCGACCTCGTGAAAAAGTGCCTCGCCGACCTGCGGGCGACGGCCGCCTACGCGCCCTACGAGGTCGTCGTGATCGACCACGAGTCGGACGAGCCGCGGCTCGCCGCGTATCTCGCCGCCGAGTCGGCAGCGGGCCGGCTGCGGGTGTTTCCCTATCGCGGCCCGTTCAACTACGCGGCGATGAACAATGCGGCGGTGCGGCACGTGACCGGCGACCTCGTGCTCCTGCTCAACAACGACGTCGATGGCTTCTCGCCGGGCTGGCTCGACCAGATGGTCGCGACGTTCGCGCTCGACCCCGCGATCGCCGCCGTGGGCGGCCTGCTGCGCTACCCCGACGGCGCGATCCAGCACGCGGGCGTGATCCTCACGCCGAAGCGGCCCTGCATCGCCGCCCACGCGGGGCTGCCCGGCGACGCCCTCGGCTACGAGGGGCGGGTCCGCTCGCTCCAGGAGTTTTCCGCCGTCACGGCCGCCTGCATGCTCGTGCGCCGCGCGGCGTTCGAGCAGGTCGGCGGCTTCGACGAGATCTTTCCCGACGACTACAACGACATCGACCTCTGCCTGCGGCTGCGGCAGGCCGGATTCAAGGTCGTCTACAACCCGCTCGTGCAGGCGAGTCACTGGGAGAGCAAGTCGCGGCGGCCCAAGGAGACGGCGAAGGACGTTTACCGCAATCGCTGGCGCGATGTGATCGCCGCCGATCCCTTCTACAGCCCGCACCTCTCGCCGACGGAGTTCCGCCCGGACGACCTCGCGGACCTGTGGCGGGAGCGGAAGCGGGCCGCCCTCCGCGCCGCCGTGAGGGCCGCGCGATGAGCCGAGCCGTCGTTCTCGCCCACTACGACCCCGATCGCATCGTCGATCCCTACGTGGTCCGCGCGCTCGCCGCCTACCGCGCGGTGGCCGACCGGCTCGTGGTGGTCTCGACGAGCGCGCCATCGCTGCCGCCCGAGGCGGCGGCCCTCGTGGACGAGTTTCTCCCACGCGACAACGTCGGCTACGACTTCGGCAGCTGGCGCGCCGGACTCGCCCTGCTCGGCCCGCTCGACCGCTTCGACGAAGTGGTCTGCGTCAACGACAGCGCCTACGGCCCCTTCTCCGACCTCGCAACCGTCCTCGCCGACCCCCGCATCGCCTCCGCCGACGTCTGGGGCATGATCCGCTCCGCCCAACGCGGCGACCATCTCCAGTCGTGGTTTCTCGCGTTTCGGCGGCCGGTGCTGACATCCGCCGCGTTCGCCCGGTTCTGGGAGGGCGTCGTCCCGCAGCCGTCGAAGGAGGGCGTGATCGACCACTACGAGGTCGGCGCGAGCGCGTCGCTCGCGGCGGCCGGCTTCCGGATGGCGGCGCTCTACGACGGGCGGCACGACGGCCCGCCCTCGTTCCGCGAGCGGTGCCGCAACGTCTCGCCGTTCGCGTTCGGCCCGTTCGGCCGGCATCGGCGGCGCGTCGGCCGTATGGGCCCGCCCTATAACCCCAGCGAACTCTTCTGGGAGCGGGCCTGCGATGCGGGCGTGCCATATCTCAAGGCGGCGATCTTCCGGGCCAATCCCTACCGCGTGGACGTGCGGCGGGTGCTCGCCCGCGCCGCGTTGCGGTGGCCGGATTGGGCGCCCCTCATCCATACTCATCTCTCCCGCGTCGGGATGAACGCCCCCCCTGATCGAACTCCATGAGCCGCTTCACCGCCTGGGTGCGCACCGTCGTGCGCCGCCGTTCGCTCGAGCGGCTCTCGCTCTCCACGCCGCTCGTGCAGGCTGGGTTCCCGGTGGCCTGCTGCTGGTCGCCGAAGGCCGGATGCACCACGGTGCTGAAGTGGTTCCTCGCCCACACCGGCCGGCTCGCGGAGGCAAAGCGCTACCATCCCTGGCTCCACGCCTACCGCACGGATCGCCTGTTTCAGCAGCCGGGCTACGAGGAGCTCTGCAACCGGGTGCTGGCATCGGATCGCGTGCGGGTGATCAAGATCATCCGCGACCCGGCCCAGCGGGCGGTGAGTGCCTATCTCCACTATCTGAGGGTGGAGCCGCAGCGCTGGCAGGGCACGGTGCAGCTCGAGGAATGGAAGCAGGAGCACGGACTCGGCTCGCAGCCGGGCTGCTCGTTCGTCCAGTTCCTGCACTTCGCCCGCGATCTCGACCGCGGCGGCCATCTCGTCGATCCGCACCTGCGGCCTCAATACGACCCTGTCTGGGATCGCCGCGTCGATGCCTTGATCCCGCTCGAGAGCCTGGCCGCCGGCCTCGAGGAGACGGAGCGGCTGTGCGGCCTCCCGCACGTGGACACGAAGTCCTTGAGCGAGTCGGTGCACCACAACCGCCCCTCCGGCCGGCATCGCTGGCCGAGCGATGCCTCGAGCTTCCCGGCCACGAGCGAGACGCTCGACGACCTCGGCGTACCCCCAGCCGATCTCCTGCTCGACGACGTGACGATCCCGCTCGTGACGGAGCAGTATGGCCGCGACTATCGGGCCTATGCAGAGTTGTATCGACCGCGGCAGGATATTCGCACCACCCACAACGAGCACTAACCATGGCCACGTTTCATTTCGTGGAAGACTACGAGCGGCACGTCGAGCAACTGATGCGACAGCATCCCCTGCCCGAAGCGATGTCGCTCGCCGTCGGGGGCAGCTACGAGGTATTTTCGGTGATCCTGGCGGAAGTGCTCGTACAAAACGGGCTCTCCGACGGGATGATGCTCGTGGATTTGGGGTGCGGGAGCGGGAGGGCCGCGACCGGCGTCGCCAAGCGGGTGCAAATCGACTATCTCGGTACCGACGTCGTGGGGCAATTGCTGAAGTATGCGGCCTCGGTATGCCCGAAGCATTACCGGTTCGTGTGCCACCAGCAGCTCTCGATCCCCGCCCCCGACGCATCCGCCGACATGGTCTCGGCCTTCAGCCTCTTCACGCATCTGCTCCACGAGGAGACCTTCATCTATCTCCAGGATGCGTTCCGGATTCTGAAGCCAGGCGGCAAGGTCGTGATGTCATTTCTCGAGTTCGCCGAGCCTGCCCACTGGAACGTCTTCGCGCCGACGGTTGAGGCCAGGCGAACCAACGCCCAGCTCCCCCTCAACGCCTTCATCGAGCGCAACGTGATCGACATCTGGTGCTCACACCTCGGCTTCGAACGCACGTCGTTCGTCGATGCCATCGACGCCCGCTGGAACGGAAGCGCGCTGGGCCAGTCGCTCGCCGTGCTGCGCAAGCCTGCCTGAAGCGTCACCGGGCCGGCGTCCGCTCCGCGTAGACCGCGAACGCGGGGCCGTTGGGATGGTCGGGCGTTTCGAACGAGACCTCGATGCGGCCATAGCCGAGGTGCCGCAGGAAGCCCAGGATCGTCTCCCGCGTGAGCCACAGGCTCGTCGTCGCGGAGCCGCCGCAGAAGCCGCTCCACTGCAGGGCTTCCTTGTACGACTGCTCCACGAACTCGAATCCATGGCCGTCGCGCGTGCCCCGCTGGAGTGGCCCGAACTTGTGGGCCAGGGCGGGTGTGCCGCGAACGATGCGCTCATCGTAGAAGTGCGTCCAGAGCAGCAGCTTCGGCGCCATCTTCGGCAGCAACGCCAGGAAGTGCATCGGATCCTGCATGTGGTAGAGGATGCCGCTGGCGAACACCATGTCCCAGCCGCCGGGATCGCGCTCCATGAAGGCCATGCAGTCGCCCAGGTGGAACCGCACCGCGCGGAGCCCGAACACCTCCTTCACGCACAGGCACTTGAGGAACGATCGGGTGTTGGCCTCGACCGCCACCACCTCGGCCGCCCCGGCTCGTTCCAGCATGGTGGAATGGCCGCCCTCGAGAGGCCCGATTTCGAGGATCCGCTTCCCGCGCACGCCACCCGCCTGGGCGACCGCCCACGTCACGCGATCGTCCTCGAACAGCGGCGCCCGGCCGGGCTGCGTCTCGAGGCCGCTCCCGATCGGCATCGCTGAAGACCACTCGCCCTTGAAGATGTCGAGCACCTGCTGCGGTCCCGGAGGCTGCATGCAGTAGGCGTCGAGGATGCCGCCTTGGGGAGCGATCACCGGCGGCGCTGATTTCCGCCGGCGTGAAAACAGGCTTCGCATGGAATCGCTCCCGGGGTGAATCCTCCGCAGGCCCTGGCGTCAGGCCGCGGAAGCCGTCGTTCCCGCGGCCTTCTCCAGCGTCACAAAAAACTCGCAGCCCTGCGTGGGCGTGAAGAACCGCTCGCGCAGGCCCACCAGCCTGAGATCGCCGAGGTCGCGGATCAATTGGCAGAACGAATCGCAGGTGAAAACCCACTCGTGGAGGTCGTAGTAGTGTCCCTGCCGGACCATCTCCATCGCGCGCAGGGCGTCGTCGAGCCCGTGGATCGGCTCCACGGGCCCCTCATGGCCGGCATGCCAGGAGATCTGCCCGCCCTTCTTCCGCACCTTGAGGAAATACTCGGCGGCGGTGCCGGGGGAGTGGTTTGTCGGTTGCGCGAGGGCGACATCGACCACCCGGGCGAGCGACGAGTTTTCGCGCTCGCAGTCGAAGCAGTAGCGCTTGTCGGGCACGGCGAGCGAGAGCACGCCACCGGGGGCGAGGATCCGCTCGCACGACCGCAGGAAGCCGACGAAATCGGGCACGTGCTCGATCACGTGGCTGGCGATGATCCAGGCGAACCGTTCGCCGGCGACGAGCTCCTCGAGCGACTCGCCGCGCCACACGTAGTCCACCTCCTCGATGGCGGCGACGTCCACGCCATGGTCGGCGTACTTGGCCCGCAGGCCGGGGGCATCGAGGTGGTCGAGAATCCGCACGTTGAACCCGTCGCGCTTGGCAGCCGTCGGGCGGTGGCTCGGCCCGATCTCCAGGCCAAGCGAGCGCCGATCGATGCCCTCGAGCAGGATGTCGTTGCGATCCCGGGGCTTGCTCGGGCGGCGGAACACGCTGGCCACGTTCATCAAGCGGCTCTCCGGAAGGTGGATGGTTCGCGCGGCGCCGCAAGCGTGAAGTCGCCCGCCCGCATCGAGAGGTTCGGGTTGTAGCAGGGATCGCCGGCCAGGGTCGTTCCCCACCGCTCCTGCATGAACCGCACCTCCCGCTGGAACCGGGCGAGCTTCTCCGGCGTGTCTTCATAGCCGCGCGAGGCCGATTCGTGATGAATCAGCTCGGCGAACGGCGTCCAGACGTTGCGATAGCCGGCTGCACGGATCCGCAGGCAGAGGTCCACGTCGTTGAACGCGACCGCGATCTGCTCGTCGAGCCCGCCCACCTCGTCGTAGACCGCGCGCCGCACCGCGAGGCAGGCGCCGGTCACGGCCGTGAGTTCCTGCTGGAGCACGCCGCGGCTGAAGTAGCCGGGCTGCCCCTTGGCGAGGCGGAGGTGGGCGTGGCCGGCCACGCCGCCGATGCCGATGATCACGCCGCCGTGCTGGAGCGTGCCGTCGGGATACCAGAGCCGGGCCCCGACGGCGCCGACATCGGGCTGGACGGCAAACGACACCATCTCCTCGAGCCAGCCGGGCGCGAGCACCTCGATGTCGTCGTTGAGCAGGCAGAGCACGTCGCCACGGGTGTGCCGGACGGCCGTGTTGTTGAGCCGTGAGTAGTTGAAGGGGGAATCGTCACGCACGACCGTGATGCCCGCCTGCCCGCCGAGCGACTCGAGATACGCGAGCGTGCCGGGGTCGCGGCTGCCGTTGTCGAGGATCACGATCTCGTAGTGCGGGTAGGTCGAGCGCCCGCGGATCGATTCGACGGCCGTCCGCAGCAACTGCTCGTGATCGCGGGTGCAGATCACGAGCGACGCGAGCGGGGCAGGATTCGGCAGCGAGTGCCGGATGCGCAGGAATGCCGGTGACTCGGGGGCGGGCTCGACGGTGGCCCCGGCGTCGCGTTGCCACACGTGCTCCTCGACGGCCCGCCGGGCGGCGGACGTCGCAGTCGGCTTCTCGCCCGACCCCAGTGCCGTGCTCCCGCTGATCGCCCGCCAGTGGTAGAGAATCCGCGGAATATGCACGATCTCGTCACGGCTCACGGCCGCGACGCACCGCAGGACGAGGTCGTGGTCCTGCGCGCCCTCGAACCCCACCCGAAACCCGCCGAGCGCGACGACGAGATCGCGGCGGTAGACACCGAGGTGGGAAACCATGTTCTGCGCCAGCAGCAACACGTGGTTGAAGTCGCTCTTGAAGTGGGGGTCGAACCGGTGGCCGTATTCGTCCACCTTGTCCTCGTCGGAGTAGAGAACCTTCGCTGCGGGGTGGCGGTTGATCGCCTCGGCGACCCAGTGGAGCGCCAGCGGCGGCAGCAGATCGTCGTGATCGAAGAGGGCCACGTAGTCGCCCGAGGCGAGTTCGAGCGCGGTGTTCGACGCCGCGGAGATGTTGCCTCGTTCGCCGCGGAGGTTGAGCTTGATCCGCGGGTCGGTGGCGGCGTGGCGGCGGAGGACGGCGAGCACCTCGGGGTCGCTCGAGGCGTCGTCGGCGATGCAGAGCTCCCAGTGGGGGTAGGACTGCGCCCGCACCGACTCGATGGCCGCATCGAGGATCGCCGGCGGCGGATTGAAGACCGGCATCACGATCGAGATCGTGGGCTGGAGCGCGAAGGCCCGGCACTCCGTGCGACAGCGCCGGATCGTCGCCCCGGAAGGCGTGTCGTGCCGCTGCACCCAACTCGCATAGTCGGCGTCGGGCAGCAGCGTCCGCTGGCGGCGCTCCCGGAGCATCGCCCGAATGCAGCCCACCGGGGCCCCGAGCCCCGGAGCCATCATGACCAGATCACCGATTCGCTTGCCGACCTGCATGCATCCTCCGGCGCCGTGGTCCGAATCCACGTCGGGGGGGAAATATCATGTGGGCCGCGGACGACACAATAGGTATTGTGGACCGACTGGCTCACGGGGAGCCCTCTGGTCGGCACGAGCGAGGACGGATGTCACGACTGTCGCATTGGATCAGGCAGAGCCGGGAATGGACCCAGGACAAGGTCGCCTCCCTGCTCCGCCCCGACCGGATCCTGCTTGTCCATATTCCCAAGACCGCAGGCACCTCGTTCCGCCGGATGCTCCAGGACGAGTATGGCCCCCGGCTCGTCTACCCCGGCGACCCGCACCTCGCGCGGCTCCCCTACGGCTTGTATCCCTCGGGCCAGGAACTCCTCCGGGATTTTCGCTCCCTGCCGCCCCACAACGTGCTCGTGGGCCACGTCGCCGCCTCCCTGGCCGACCTCCTGCCGAAGCCCTACCGCTCGGTCGTGTTCCTGCGGGATCCCGTCCAGCGGTCGATCTCCCTGCTCAACCACTGGAGCAGGGTGCTCGACGTGCCGATCGCCGAACTCATGGACGACGACCACTTCATGACGACGCGGGTGCGGGACTTCCAGACCCGCAGCCTGGGCGTGGACGGCGTTGCCGATCCGTGGAGCGGGGACGCGGTCGATGATCAGATGGACCACATGCTCGCGCGGGCGATCGAGCGGCTCGACACGATGGACTTCGTCGGCCTGACCGAGCACTTTGAGGAGTCGTGCCGCCGCTTCGACGACCGCTTCGGCACCCGCATCGCCCGCTTCATTCGCCGCGACAATGTGCTGCGGCCGGAGGGCCGCGAACTGTCCGAACTCATCCCGGTGGTCGAGCCGCTCCTGCATCGCGACCGCGCGCTCTACGACGCCGCCGTGGCGCGGTTCATGTCCACCTGCCGATGAGGCGATGCCACCGGCGGCCACAGGACTGGAATCCGCGCCTGCGCCAGCCGTGCCTCGACCAGCATGCCCGTTCGGGAGCCGAATCCGGTCAGGAGCGGAACGCGCCGAGGCGGAAATCGGCCCGCCCCAGGTAGCAGGGGGAGTCGAGCGGCCCGGGAAAGACCTCGTCGCTCGTCTCCAACTCGATATCCCGCGTGCGCACGAGCGTGAACTCGAGCACCGAGGGCACGGGGATGCCGCCCACGATCGAATAGGGGCGGTGATTGTTGGCATGGACATGAATCACGCGGTGCCCGGCCGTGAGCACCGTGACCGCCCGCTCGACCAGGGCCGCGAACGCCGGATCGGTCAACCGCTCGAGAAAATGGACCTCGATCACGATCTGCCGGAAGTGCCCCAGGCAGTCGTCCGGCAGTGCCGCGAGCACCTCCCATTCACAGCCCTCGATGTCACACTTGAGCAGCAGGTCGTCGCGGCCGTGGTGGCCGTTCCGGGCGAGCAGACGCGGCAGTGTCTCGAGGTCGGTGGTCGCCCGCGGCCCCAGGCCGGTCTTCGACCAGTGAAAACGCGGATGCTCCAGCGGCAGCCGGTCGATGGTGTGGTCGTATTGGAACACGTCGATGCCCCGTCCGGCCATCGCGAGATCCCAGGAAACCTCGTCGCAGATGCCGATCGAGTAGGCCGCCCCGATGCCGGTGAAGTCGTCGAGCATGACGTAGCCCCCGTCGGCCTCCTTGCCGATGCGGATCTTACGATGCTGCGTCGCCCGCATCGGCTCCAGCCGCCGCAGGATGGCCGCGACGCGTTCCTGCACGGCGCTCGAGTCGTCGTAGACGAAGCCGTCGGTCGCCACCGTGCGCCGCGTCACGAATTCGGGCATGGCGACGAGTTGCCGGACCAGATCCCGGAAATCGACACAGGATTTCAGGAAGGGCTCGATCTCGGCCTGACTGCGCGGATGCCGGCCCAGGATGTTCGCGAAGCCCCACACGACGTCGGCGTGAGACAGTGGCTTGGGCTTCTTCACCTTGAAACCGAGCATGGTGGCGACCTCGGGGAGGGTTGGGGCGGCTACGCTGCGCGCCGACGGTTCCGCTTCGCCTCGCGAAGCCACTCGCGGATCGTGCGGGCGAATTTGAAGCGGAGCACGGCCTGCTTGAGCGGATGCAGCTGCCGGCCCGGCGACGCCGCGCCCGGCGGAGTAGCGGGGGATGGCGCGCCGGAATCTCGCATCGCCACCTCCAGCGTGGCGACCCACGCCATCGCCCAGCCGTCGTCATGAGATCCCCGTCCCCACTCCTCCGCCTGCCCCATGCGGCAGAAGGCGGCACAGAGATCGTCGAACAACGCGCGACGCAGGGCATCGACCCGCGCGTCGAGCCGCTCGATCTGGCTCGCGACCGCCCCGGACAGCGGCTTCGGGGAGCCAGCCCATCGCTCCAGGTCGTCGAAGGCGGCGAGGAGGGGCGCGAGCCGGCTCTCCCACTCGTCCTCGCCGATGGACGTGCCGCAGGCGATCCGGCGGCGGCGCTCGATCTCGAGATCCTCGTAAAAGGCCAGGTCTTCTGCGCCGACGAGCCGCGGATGCATCGCGGCCAGGACGGCGCGCATGCTGCCAACCCGGCGCATCCGCTCGAAGAACGACCGCGGCGTCATCATGTGCAGGTGATATCCCACGGCGTCGCCGAGGTAGCGGAGCCGGAGGCCGCGTCGGGAGAGACGATAGCCGAGTTCGACATCCTCGAACGCCGCGAATCGAAACGCCTCGCTGAAGATCTGCTCCATCTCCGCCGTCAGGCATCGCTTCCACGAGACGTTGCATGTGTAGAGCCGGTCGAATGGCACGACCCCGCCGTCGCGGAGATCGTGGTATGCGAATTGTTGTCCGCCCGCGCCGACGATGTGGTGCATGAACCATCCGGGGGACAGGTCCGGATGCCACTCGACCCTGCCGACGAACGCATCCCCGGGATCCGCGTGACGGCGATGGGCCTCGCGATGCCGGGCCACGAGATCCCGCCCCGGCACGATGTCGTCGCCGGTGATCAGAAACAGCTCGCCCTCCGCCGCCTCGAGGGCGAGATTGCGGGCCGCGCCGGGGCCCGGGGCACCGACGTTGTCGAGCACCCGCACCCGCGGTCCCTTGCCGGCCGCGGCCACAATACCGCGCACGGCGTCGCCGTCTCCGTGATCGTTGACGAGCAGCAGTTCGAACGCGCGGTCGCTTTGGGCGGCGTAGCCGGCGAGGGTCTTCGCGAGTTCCTGCGGACGGTCCTTGGTCGGCATGATGACCGTGAGCGGGAGCGTGGCCGGCCGGCGGCGGTGCGCCGTCTTCCGCTCCTTCTCGGCCCCCCACTGGTGCAACGCGCGAACGAGCGATTCGGCGGCGTGCGTCCAGGTGTAGCGCGACAAGACGTGGGCCCGGGCGGCGGCCGCCGCCTCGTCGGCCACCGCCGGGGAGCGGAGGTACGAACGCAGCGACTCGACGAGCGACGCCTCGCGCACCTGACACCAGTAAGCGCCGGGCCCGACGAGGTAGTGCTCGGTGTCGTAGCACGGACCGACCGGCACCTCGTCGAAGTCGAGCGGCAGATAGCCTCCCGCGGGGGCGTATTCCAGGGGGCCGCCGAACGCCGGCATCATCACCGGGAGCCCCAGTGCCATCGCATCGATGATCTTCATGGCATACCCCTCGCCCCGAAACGGTGCGACGAGCAGGTGCATCTCGGCGTAGAGACGGATCAGGTCGCTTTTGGAGAGGAACGTCTCGTGCCACACCAGCCTCGGGAACGACGGCTGGGCCGCGATCAGGTCGCGGAGCACGCGCGAGCCCGACGAGGCGCCGTAGTCCTTGAGATGGATTTCGACGGGGTCGGTCGCCGAGAAGGCCTTGGCGAGGGCCGGGATCAGGATGTCGGTGCCGTAGCGATCGAGGTCGTGGGAGTTGGTGACCACGAGGATGCGGCGCACCGTGGCGTCGTCGCGCGGCTTCCCGTCCGGATAGAGCGACTCGATCTCCGGCGAGTATCCCGGGGCCACGACGGAACAGCGCGAGGCCGGAATTCCGAGATCCACGAGGCTGTCACGGCAGAACGAGCTCAGGGGGAGCTTGCGCGCGTCGTTGGTCGCGAGGTTGCGGCTCCACATGTCGAGCGGGTGGATGTCGCCCCGAAACCGGTAGTTCGTCACGAACAGTTCGGCGTTGATCTCGCCCGCCACCTCCTGCATGAGGAACTGCGGCCAATAGTGGTTGAGCTTGACGTGGTAGGTCCGGCAGGGCGTGTCGCTCATGAGCGTCGCCAGCCGGGGCTGGAGCCGGGGCTCGAGCGTCGGGGAGAGCTTCGCGACGCGGGGCAGGCTGACCGGCACGCCGAGGTCGGCGAGCGCGACCGCCAGTTCGCCGGCGACCCACGTCAGGGCGCTCCCCTGCGAGAGATCGATCGCAAGGTGGATGCCGTCCGTGTCGCGTCGCAGGTTTCCCATGGGCGGGCCGTGCCTTCCCGTGAACGTCAGTGGGCGGCGTCGGCCAGGCCGATGCGGGTGCGGCGGTAGCCGCCGCTGGCGATGTTGGCGACCCAGCCGGGGTTGTCGAGATACCAGGCGACGGTCGTGCGGATCGCCTCGTCGAAAGACAGCGACGGCTTCCAGCCGAGTTCGGCGTTGATCTTCGAGAAGTCGATGGCGTAGCGCCGGTCGTGGCCGGGGCGGTCTTTGACGTAGGTGATGAGCGACGTCGAGGGGGCGTGTGGCAGCCCCGGCCGCAGCGCATCCACGGTGCGGCAGATCGCGTGCACGACGTCGAGGTTTTTCTTCTCGCTGTCGCCGCCGATGTTGTAGACCTCGCCCACGCGGCCGCGGGCGAGCACCGCCCGGATCGCCCGGCAGTGGTCGCCCACGTAGAGCCAGTCGCGGATCTGGGCCCCGTCGCCGTAGACCGGCAGCGGCTTGCCTTCGAGGCAGTTCAGGATCATGAGCGGGATCAGCTTCTCGGGAAACTGATACGGCCCGTAATTGTTGGAGCAGTTGGTCGTGAGCGTGGGAAGGCCGAACGTGTGGTGGTAGGCCCGCACGAAGTGGTCGCTCGCGGCCTTCGAGGCCGAGTAGGGCGAGTTGGGCGCGTAGGGCGTGGTCTCGGTGAATTTTCCATGTGCGCCGAGCGAGCCGTAGACCTCGTCGGTGGAGACGTGCAGAAACCGAAACTCCTGCTGCTCCGCCTCGGGGAGGGCCTTCCAGTAGTGGCGGGCCTCGTCGAGCAGGCGGAATGTGCCGGCGACGTTGGTCTCGACGAACGCGGCCGGCCCGTCGATCGAGCGATCGACGTGGCTTTCGGCGGCGAAGTTGACGATCGCCCGGGGACGATGCTCGGCGAGCAGCCGCCGCACGCACGCCGAATCACCGATGTCGCCCTGCACGAACACGTGCCGCGGGTTGGCCGCGACGGGGGCGAGCGAGTCGAGGTTGCCGGCGTAGGTCAGCTTGTCGAGATTGACCACCGCCGCCGACTCTTCGGCGATCCACTGACGTACGAACTCGCCGCCGATGAAGCCGGCGCCGCCGGTCACGAGAATCGGTCGCATGGGCCGTG
>JBBAVM010000024.1:0-39874 GCA_040397685.1 Pirellulales bacterium | reverse complement strand
CCGCCGCTCGACGGGCCGGCTCCGTCGAAGGAAGCCGAGTGGGGCGAGCAGGATCTGGCCCACGCGCGGAACGCCGCGGACTTGGCGGTCGAGCACCTCCGCCGGGAGGTGGAAAGCGGCGCGAGCGACGTGCTCGACCGGCTGGGCTGGACCCGTGACGAGGCGCGGGCGTTTCTCGAACGCTGGGAGAAGATGCGAAAGCTCGCCACCAGTGCCGATCCCGGTGAGCGCGGCGCGTTCGAGCGCACGCTGCAGAGCCTCGGCCTGAGGCCCGACGGCGTCCGAAGTTCGCGGGACGTGCCCTCCGACGTGCGCGGTGGCCAGGCCGAAGGACGTCGTAGTCGTCCGCCGAGCGACTACCTGGAGCAGTTCAAGGCTTACACGCAGGGGACCGCCGGAGAATGACGCCGCTCTTCGAGGGCCCGCGGTACCTGGTCGCGTTCGGACCGAAGCGGGTCCCGCACTGTTTCACCGACGTGCTCATCCTCGGCGGTGGTCTGGCAGGCCTGCGGGCGGCGCTCGCCGTCGATCCGCGGCTTTCGGTCACGGTGGTCACCAAGAACGATCTGCACAGTTCGTCGAGCCAGTGGGCCCAGGGCGGGATCGCCGGTGTCCACGACCCGGAGGATCGGTTCGACAATCACGTCGCCGACACGCTCTCGGCCGGGGGCGGACTGTGCCACGAAGACGTGGTCGATGCGGTGGTCCGCGAGGCGCCGGCGCGGATCGCCGAACTCGTCTCGTGGGGCACGAAGTTCGACGAGCGCGACGGAGCGCTCGATCTCGGCCGCGAGGGGGGCCACAGCCATCATCGCATCGTGCACGCGCTCGGCGACGCGACGGGCCGCGAGGTGATGCGGGCCGTGATCGAGCGCACGCGGACGCTCGCCAACCTCGAGGTCTGGCCCGACACGTTCACGATCGACCTCATGACCGACGCCGGAGGGTGCCGCGGCGCCCTCGTCTGGAACAAGGCCCATGGCAAGACGCTCGTGTGGGCACGGCGCACGATCCTGGCCACGGGAGGTGCCGGCCAACTGTATCGCGAATCGACGAATCCCGAGGGCGCCAGCGGCGACGGGCTGGCCCTGGCGTGGCGGGCGGGGGCGAGCGTGCGCGACATGGAATTCATGCAGTTCCATCCCACGGTGCTCTACATCGCCGGCGGCGCCCGGAGCCTGATCACCGAAGCCGTCCGCGGTGCGGGTGCCAGGCTCGTCGATCGCGAGGGCCGGCGGTTCATGCCGGAGTTCGACCCGCGGGCCGAACTCGCCCCGCGTGACATCGTGTCGCGGGCGATCACGGTCGTCATGCACCGCACGCACCACGCCAACGTCTACCTCGATCTCTCCCATCTCGATCCCGAGACGGTGCACCGCCGGTTTCCGGGAATGGCGCAGATCTGCGCGAAGTTCGGCCTCGATCTCGCCCGGGACCGGATCCCGGTGCGGCCCGGCGCCCACTACATGATCGGCGGCGTGGAGGTGGACGCGGACGGACGCACCGACCTGCCGGGCCTGCTGGCCGCGGGCGAGGTCACCTCGAGCGGCCTCCATGGCGCGAACCGGCTCGCGAGCAACAGCCTGCTCGAGGGACTCGTCTACGGTGCCCGGGCCGGGGAGGCGGCGAGCTGCGACGTGCTCTCGAGCGGGGCCGGCGACGCGCTGCGGGTGCCCGACCTCTCGAATCCGAGGACGTCCGACACCACCGGCAGCCTCGACCTCGCCGACATCCGCAATTCCCTGCGCAGCCTGATGTGGCGCCACGTGGGCGTCGAGCGGTCGGGCGACTCGCTCGGCGAGGCCTTGGAGACCGTGGAGGGCTGGTGCCGCTACGTGCTGCCCCTGCAGTTTGCCGATCCGGAGGGCTGGCAACTGCAAAACATGCTCGAGGTCGCGCGGCTCATGATCCGCTCGGCGCTGGTCCGCGAGGAGACCCGCGGGGTGCACGTGCGGAGTGATTTTTCGCTCACGAGCGACCGGTGGCGGGCGCATATCGGCTGGCGGCGGGGCCGCACCGAACCGCTCCTGGAGCCGCTGGACCACCATGGGGCGCACGGGGCGGCCGCCGAGCCCGCCATCCGCACGGCCTCCTCCCGGGGATTGCCGGACGCGAAGCCGCTGGGCAAAAATTGACGTTCAGCCACAATAGGCCGTCCGGTTCCATCCCCCTCCGCTCCAGGTCCATGTCGCACTCCACCACCGACGCCGCCGCCATGATCGAGGCCGACGGCCTCACGAAGTACTACGGGCCGTTCATCGCCATCGAGGACATCTCCTTCCGCGTGCCGCGCGGTGAGATCGTCGCCTTCCTCGGCCCCAACGGCGCGGGCAAGAGCACGACGATGAAGATCCTGACCGGCTACCTCGCCCCCACGGCCGGCACGGCCCGGATCGCCGGCCATGACATGGCGACCGATCGGCTCGCCGGCGCGGAGCGGCTCGGCTATCTGCCCGAGAACGGCCCGCTCTATCCCGACATGACGCCCCGCAGCCTGCTCGAGTTCTTCGCCGACGCACGGGGGCTCGCGGCCGCCCGCCGCGAGGAGCGGATCGAGGCCGTCGTGAAGCAGTGCGAACTCGGCAGCGTGATCGGCAAGGCGATCGGCAAGCTGTCGAAGGGCTACCGGCAGCGCGTCGGCATGGCGCAGGTTCTTCTCCACGAGCCCGATGTTCTGATTCTCGACGAGCCCACCAGCGGCCTCGATCCGAACCAGATCCGCGAGGTCCGTGAGACGATCCGCCGGCTGGGAGAAAAAAAGACGATCCTGCTCTCCACCCACATCCTGCAGGAGGTGGAGGCGCTGGCCGATCGCGTGATCCTGATCGCCGAGGGCCGGCTGCGGTTCGACGGCACGCCCGCCGAACTGCGGAAGGAAGGCCGCGGACTCGACGAACGGTTCCACGAACTCACACGTTCCGCCTGAGCGGAGCAGCGGCCGGGCGGGCCGGGGCGACGCGATCGCCGTTCCGGCATGCCAGGCTCCACACACGAACGACCGAACGAGGAGTTTCCCCACGATGAAATGGCACGTGCTCGATGCGGTGTTCAAGCGAAACTTCGTCGCCTACTTTTCGAATCCGACCGGCTACGTCTTCATCTGCGTCTTCGTGCTGCTCGGGTCGCTGGCCGCCTTCTGGCCGCCCGAATTCTTCAACTCGAACCTCGCGAACCTCGACCAGCTCAACCGCTACCTGCCCTACATCCTGCTCGTCTTCATCCCCGCGATCACGATGAGCGTCTGGGCCGACGAGCGCCGGCAGGGCACTGACGAACTCCTGCTCACGATCCCGGCGAGTGACTGGGAGGTGGTGTTCGGAAAATACCTCGCCACGGTCGGCATCTACACCGTTGCGCTCCTGTTTTCGTGCATCTGCAACCTCATCATCCTCCTGCGTTGGGGCACGCCCGACGGCGGCCTGTTCCTCGCCAACTACCTCGGCTACTGGTTCGTGGGCCTCGCCATGCTCGCCATCGGCACGGTCGCCAGCTTTCTCACGAGCAACCTCACCGTGGCCTTCATCCTCGGCCTCGCGCTCAACGCCCCGCTCGTGATGGCCGATCAGGCCGGTGCGGTGATGGGCCCGAGGCTCGCCGAGCGGTTTCGGGGCTGGAGCCTGGCCGAGCAGTTCTCCGACTTCGGCCGGGGCATCGTCGGCCTGTCGTCGATCGCCTACTTCCTCGGGATCGTGGCAGTGTGCCTGTATGTGGCGATGGTCCTCATCGGCCGGAGGCACTGGACGGGCCGGCGCGACGGGCCGCAGATCGGCCTCCACTACGCCGCCCGGTCGGCGGGCCTCGTGCTCGCGGCCATCGGCGCGGTGCTCTTCTTTCGCTCGCTCGACCTCCGCGCCGACCTCTCGGAGGAGCGGATCAGCTCCCTCTCGCCCGACACCCGGCGGCTGCTCGCCGGGCTCGAGGCCGACCGGCCGATCGACATCAAGGCCTACGTCAGCCCGACCGTTCCCGAGGATTACGCCCAGACACGGATCAACCTCCTGAACATGCTGCGGCAGTTCCAGCGACTCGGCCGGGGGAAGGTGAACGTCGAGGTCATCTCCACCGAACCGAAGACCGAGGCGGCGGCGCTCGCCAGTCAGCAGTTCGGCATCGAGCCGGTGAGCGTGCTGTCGCGGGTGCGCGGCACCTACCGCGACGAGGAGATCTTCCTCGGGTGCGCGTTCACCAGCGGCCTGGAGAAGGTGGTGGTGCCGTTCTTCGACAAGGGCACGCCGGTGGAGTACGAGCTCATCCGCTCGATCTGCACGGCCGCCCAGCAGAAGCGGAAGCGGCTCGGCGTGCTGACGACCGATGCGGATCTCTTCGGCGGCTTCGACATGATGACCGGCCAGCAGCGGCCCCGGCAGCCGCTCGTGGACGAGCTCGAGAAGCAGTACGACGTCGTCCAAGTCGATCCGACGGCCCCGATCACCGAGCGGTATGACGTGCTCCTCGCGGTGCAGCCCTCGGCGCTCGGCCCGGAGCAGATGGCGAACCTCGTCGCCGCGGTGCAGTCGGGCCAGCCGATCGCGATCTTCGAGGATCCGCTGCCGGTCCTCATGCAGGCGGTGCCGGGCACGGCCCAGCCGCGCCGCGGCCCCGGCGGGCCGATGGCGATGTTCCAGCCGCAGGGCCAGCCGAAGGGCGACATCGGCCAGTTGTGGCAGGCGCTCGGCGTGCGGCTGCGGTCGGGCGCCGGGCGGCCCGCGATGGGCCAGATGGGGGCCGATCCGTTCGTCGTCTGGCAGGACTACAACCCGCACCCCAAGCTCGAGCTGCCGAGCGAGTTCGTGTTCGTCGATGCCGACATGGGCACCGGCGGCTCCGAGAAGACGACGGGCTTCAACCCCGCGCAGCCGATCACGGCGGGGCTGCAGGAGGTGCTGTTTCCATTTCCCGGCGCGCTGGCCAAGGACGACAAGGCGGACGTGACATGGACGCCGCTCGTGCAGACGGGCGAGCGGTCGGGCACGATCGAGGTCGAGCAGGTGATGGGCAACCGCGGCGACATGCGGCAGCTGCGCGTGTTCGAGAAGCCCGGCCGTGAGGCGATGGTGCTGGCGGTGGCGATCGAGCGGAAGGCGGCCGCGGCTCCCGCCGGGGCCGCGGGCAATCCGGCCACGATCCGCGCCGTCGTCGTCGCCGACATCGACCTGCTCGACGGCAGGATTTTCGGTCTCCGCAACCGGCCCGACGAGGTGTTCGGCCTCGACTTCGACAACGTGACGTTCGCGCTGAACGTCCTCGATCAATTGGCGGGCGACGACCGGTTTCTCGACATCCGCAAGCGGAAGCCGAAGCATCGCACGCTCGAGCGGATCGAGGACACGGTGGCGGCGGCCCGCGAGCAGGCCGACGCCGAGCGGCAGAAGTTCATCGCCGAGTTCGACGAGGCGGAGCGCGAGGCGAACGCCGCGATGCAGAAGGAAGTCGGCGAGTTCGAGAAGAAGATCAAGGAGATGGAGTCGGCCGGCGACGCCGATCCGCAGGCGGCGATGCAGGCCGTGCAGCAGCTCGCCAGCCGGCAGCGGCTCGCGCAGCGCAGGCTCGACACGAAGATCGAGCAGCTGAAGCGGAAGCGGGATGCCGAGGTCGAGGCCGTCGAGCGGCAGCTCGGGGCGAAGGTCCGCCAGGAGCAGGACCGGCAGAAGTGGCTGGCGGTCCTGCTGCCGCCGATCCCGCCGCTCGTGGTCGCCTTCTTCGTCTACTTCCGCCGCCGGGCCCTCGAGCGCGAGGGCGTGTCGAAGTCGCGGCTGCGGTGAATGGGCAACATGGTCGTGAACGAGGAGTGAACGGTATGGAATCGCAGGTGTCGGAGGGCGGCTTGTCGCCCGTGATGCGGAGGACCGCGCTGTTTCTGCTCGGCGGGATCGGCATGCTCCTGCTCGGGGTGGCGGTCCAGCCGAAGTTCAAGGGCCGCGTCGAGCAGCCGGCCGAGGAGCGGGTCCTGTTTGCCGAACTGTCCGACGCCTCCAAGGCCGCGAGCCTGGAGATCGTCAAGTACGACGAGGAGCTGGCCACGCTCGCCCCCTTCAAGGTGGTGCAGTCGGGCGGGGTGTGGGTGCTGCCGTCGCACCAGAATTATCCCGCCGACGCCAAGGACCAGCTGGCCGCCGCCGCGACGGAGCTCGTCGATCTCAAGGCCCTCGACGTCGTCAGCAGCTCGCCGGCCGACCACGAGACGTTCGGCGTGATCGAGCCGGATCCCGAGAAGATCAAGCCGGGCATGACGGGCGTCGGCGAACTCGTCGAGGTTCGCGACGCCGCGGGCACGAAGATCGCCCGGCTCGTGATCGGCAAGGAGGACAAGCGGCCCGCCGCGTCGGCGGGCGCCGGCGGGCGGACGCTGCGGTTCGTGCGCAAGGCGGGACAGGATCCCGTCTACCGGATCGAGATCGACACCTCGAAGTTCACGACACGGTTCGACGACTGGATCGAGAAGGATCTCCTCAAGCTCTCGCCGTGGGACGTGCGTCGGCTGATGCTCGACGACTACACGCTCGGTGCGGTCGAGTCGGGCGGTCGGATCCGCGTCGAGCAGAATCGCAAGGATCGGATCGAGCTCGCGTACGACGACAAGGACGCGAAGTGGTCGCTCGTGAAGCTCGAGGCGTACGCCGGCGGCACGACGCCGAAGGAGGAGAAGCTGGCCGACGGGCAGGAGCTCGCGGCGGCGAAGCTCAACGATCTGCGGAATGCCCTCGGTGACCTCAAGATCATCGACGTCGCGCGGAAGCCGGCCGGGCTGAGCGCCGAGCTCAAGGCGGAGGAAAAATTCACGGGCGATCCCGAGGCGGTCACGTCGATGCAGCAGCGCGGGTTTCTGCCGCTGAAGTCGGGCGACATCCTCTCCACCGACGGTGAGACGGTCGTCGGGATGCGGGACGGCGTGGAGTACGTGCTGCGGTTCGGAGCAGGCACTTCCGTGGCCGGTGATGCGGCGGCGGACGACGACAAGGATGCGGCCGGCGGCGGGGAGACCGCAGGCCGCTACCTGCTCGTGATGGCCCGATTCAACGAGAGCCTGCTCGAGAAGCCCAAACTCGATCCGGTGCCCGACGTCGAGGAGCCGAAGGCCGACGAGGCGAAGAAGGGCGACAGCAAGGCGGACGAAAAGAAACCCGAGGGTGAGGCTGCCGAGAAACTCAAGGCGGCGGAGGAGGCCGAGGCGAAGGCGCAGGCGGCCCTCGAGGAGAAGCGGCGGATCGAGCGGGAGAATCGTCGCAAGCAGGACGAGTACGACGACAAGGTGAAGGCGGCCCAGAAGCGGGTGCGGGAACTCAACAGTCGTTTCGCCGACTGGTATTACGTCGTCTCGGACAAGGAGTACGCGAAGATTCACCTCACGCGCGACGGCGTCATCCAGAAGAAGGCCGAGGAGCCGAAGGAACCCGTGCCGCCCAAGTGAGGAAGCGGTGTGGGACAGGCTTCAGCCTGTCGCTTCACCAGAACGCGCCGGCTTCGGGCTTCCCGTATCCCATCGCCGGACGTTCGCCTCCGCCCTCCAGGCTCCGGCTCACTCGGATTTGCCTGCGCTGCGCCATCCTCGGCTGCGCTGGTCAAATACGCCGGCTCCCGGGACACGCGAAGCCCGAAGCCTCCTCAACTGGAACGAGGAGGCCAGCGAGACTGCCGTTGCCCTGAAGGTCAGAGTGCCAGCGCGCGGACATCGCGGAACTCGACCTGCATGACGAGTCCGGCGTGGATCTGCAGGCCGATCGGGCCCGGCCCTGCGTACTTCGCGTCCTTGTACTGCGACACCTGCACGCCGTTGAGCCAGACGGTGAACGTGTCGCCCTTCGCCTCGACGCGAATGCGATTCCACTCGCCGGCTTCGAGGAGTTCGGCCGCCTTCGGGGCCCGGGCCTCCTCCGGGTACGTTCCCGTGTAGAACGAGCAGGTCATGTCGCGCTTCAGGCTTCGCGACACGCCGATCTGCACCTGCAATTCCGGCTTCCGCACCATGATGCCGCTGTCGATCTCGCCGCTGAACCGCACCTCCGCCTCGACGACGACGTCGCCGTAGGACTTCTCGGTGTAGAGCATCGAGCCTTTCTTGCGGTCGTCGCTCCGCCCGACGATCGCGCCATCGACGACGCTCCAGTACATGGGCTCTTCGGCAGCCTTCCAGCCCGCGAGATCGTGTCCGTTGAAGATCGGCGGCAGCACGGAGGTGGGCGGGGCATCGGCCGCGACGGCCAGGGGCACAGTCGCAAGGAGAAGCAGGGCCGTGATGACGGGGCAAAGCGCAAGCCGCATAGACCGATCTCCTTCCTCGAAGACTCCCGATCACCGGAGATATCAGCGTACCAAGAATTGCCGGGGGATCGCCGGGCGGACATGAATCGCGATTGGCTTTGCGCGAGGCCATCGGCCGCGGTAGGATTGCCGGGCTTTGTTCGTCATCGCTCTCCGGCGGTTCCCGATGTCCGAGATCCTCACGTCGCCGCGTTCTTCCCGCTTCGGCCGGGCCGTGGGGGTTCGACTGGCCGGGATCGGGAGTTTCGTGCCGCCGCAGGTCGTTTCCAACGCCGACCTCGCCCGGCTCGGCTGCGACCCGCAGTGGATCGTGGAGCGATCGGGTATCCACGAGCGTCGGCACGCCCCGCCCAGTATGGCGACGAGTGACCTGGCGGCGGAGGCGGGCCGGGCCGCGATGGCGCAGGCGGGCGTCGCGCCGGCAGACATCGATCTCGTCGTCGTCGGCACCTTCACGCCCGACATGTGCATCCCGTCCGCCGCCTGCATCGTCCAGGAAAAACTCGGCCTCGACGCGGGCGCGATGGACGTGACGGCGGCCTGCGCCGGCTTTGCCTATGCCCTCGTCACGGCGGCCCAGTTCGTCGTGGCCGGTTCAACGCGGATGGCGCTCGTGATCGGGGCCGACACGAACTCCCGCATCGTCGATCCCAACGACATCAAGACCTGGCCGCTGTTCGGCGACGGTGCGGGAGCCGTGCTCCTGCAGCCTACATCGACCGACCAGGCGGGCCGCGAGCGGGGGTTGCTCGCCTTCTCGCTCGGCTCCGATGGCCGCGGTGCGGGCCTCCTGCAATGCCCGATGAGCGGGTCGAGACAGCCGGTTACCGTCGAGGGCGCGGAGCGCCGCGAGCAGTTCATGCAGATGGACGGCCGGGCCGTGTTCAAGTGGGCGATCCGGCTCGCCGAGGAGAACATCCGCCAGGTCGTGGATCGCTCGGGCGTGCCCCTCGAGGCGATCGACCTGTTCGTGCTCCACCAGGCCAACGCGCGGATCATCGAGGGCGTTCGCGAGGCCCTTGGCATCGACGCCGGCAGGTTCATGGTGAACCTCGACCGCTACGGCAACACGTCGAGCGGCTCGATTCCGCTGGCGCTCGACGAGGCGTGGCGGTCGGGCCGCATCGGCCCGGGCAGCACGGTCGTCGTGTGCGGCTTCGGTGGCGGCCTCGCCTGGGGCAGCGCCGTGTGGAGGCTGTGATGCGCCTTGCATGGCTCGCGCCGGCTTCGGGCTCCCCATATCCCGTCGCCGGACGCTCACTGCGGCCATCCTGGCCTCCGCTCGCTCGGATTTGCCTGCGCTGCGCCATCCCTGGCTTCGCTGGTCAAATACGCCGGCTCCCGGGATACGGGGAGCCCGAAGCCTCCTCAACCGAAGATGGAGGATCGGGGCTGCCCGTGCCCTCGAGCGGGCTGTGGGAGCGAGCGCAGCCATGGATGGCGAAAGCGAAGCGGACACGCAGAGAGCCGAGGCCTGGAGGGCCGAGGCGAACGTCAAGCGAGAGGGTCCGGGCAGTCACGAGCCGGATTGGGCTCGTTCAGGAGAGAGTTGCATGACCGTAGCCGTGATCGAGAAGAAGTTACCGGCGCGCCGGGACGTGCCCGTGGGCGACACGTGGGACCTTGCCAGCCTGTTCTCCTCCGACGCGGAGTGGGAGGCGGCGCTCGCGGAGTGGGAGAAGATGCTTCCCGCCGTCGGGGCGTTTGCCGGCACGCTGGCGAAGTCTCCCGAGCGGCTCGCGGCGTGTCTCGATCACGAGGTGGCCGTCGATCGGGCGGGCGACCGGCTGGGCACGTACGCGCACCTGCGGGCGAGCGAGGACCAGGCGGCTCCCGAGCCGCAACGCATGGTGGGCCGCTTCCAGCATGTCGCCACGCGGGCCGGGGAACAGGCCAGCTTCATCCGGCCGGAGATTCTCGCGATCCCGCCGGCCACGCTCGACGCCTGGATCGAACTGCCCGTCCTCGCCGATCATCGGCTCGCACTCGAGCGGGTCGTGCGCACGCGGCCCCACGTGCTCTCCGAGTCGGAGGAGAAGCTTCTGGCGATGCAGGGCACGTTCGCCGGCACGGCGTCCCGTGTCTTTCGCCAACTCACCGACGCCGACATGAAGTTCGGCGACGTGATCGACGGCAAGGGTCAGCGGCGGGAACTCTCGAACGCCACGTTCATCGCGCTGCTCTACGACCAGTCGCCCGCGGTGCGGCGGACGGCGTTTCAGCAGTTCTACGCACAGTACGAGGCACACGCCAACACGCTCGCCGCCACGCTCTCCGGCTCGATGGAGCGCGACATCTTCGAGGCCCGGGCCCGGAAGTACACGACCGCGGTCGAGGCCGCGCTGTTCGGCGACAACGTGCCGCTCGCGGTGTACGACCAGCTGATCGCGGCCGTGCGGGCGAACCTGCCGGTGGTCCATCGCTACTACGAGGTGAGGCGGCGGATCCTGGGGCTCGACGAGATCCATCACTACGACTGCTACGTGCCCCTCGTGCCGGAACTCGAGAAAAAGCACACCTGGGAGGAGGCCGTGACGGTCGTGATCGAGGCGCTCGCACCGCTCGGCCCCGACTACTGCCGGCGGCTCGAGGCCGGGCTGCGGGGGCGATGGTGCGACCGCTATCCCAACGTCGGCAAGCGGTCGGGGGCGTTCAGTTCCGGCACCTACGGCTCGGACCCCTACATCCTCATGAACTTCCAGGACGACGTCGTCGATCACGTGTTCACGCTGGCCCACGAGGCCGGCCACTCGATGCACACCCTGTCGTCCTGCGAGGCTCAGCCCTACCAGTATTCGGGCTACACGATCTTCGTAGCGGAGGTGGCGAGCACGTTCAACGAGCAACTCCTGACGCGGCTCATGCTCGAGCGGGCGAAAACGCCCAAGGAGCGGGCGGCGATCCTCTCCCGCGAGATCGACTCGATCCGGGCCACGATCGTGCGGCAGACGATGTTCGCGGAGTTCGAACGCACGGCGCACGCCTCGGCCGAGGCCGGCGAGCCGCTCACCCTCGAGCGGTTGCGGACGATCTATCGCGAGCTCCTCGACGCCTATTTCGGGCCCGCCTTCGCGATCGATCCGCAGCTCGAACTCGAGTGCCTGCGGATTCCCCACTTCTACAACGCGTTCTACGTCTACAAGTACGCCACGGGCCTGTCGGCGGCGATCACGCTGGCGGAGAAGGTGGCCACCGGCGGGGCGAAGGAGCTCGAGGCGTACTTCGCGTTTCTCAGGGGCGGCTCGTCGAAGTGGCCCCTTGACCTCTTGCGCGACGCGGGCGTCGATCTGGAAAAGCCCGAGCCCGTCGCCACGGCCCTCCGGCACTTCGGCCGCCTCGTGGACGAACTCGACAGCCTGCTGTGAGTCGGCGCCGGCTCGTGACTGCCCAGCCCCGAAGCCCGTGCCAACGCGTTCAGCCATCCGTGCTACAACAGCGGGCTTCAAGGAGCGTTTCGTGGCGGATGTGATCCCGAAGGTCGTCGTGGTTGGCCGGCCCAATGTCGGCAAGTCGAGCCTGTTCAACTGGCTCGTGGGGAAGCGGATCGCGATCGAGGATCCGACGGCGGGCGTCACCCGCGATCGCCTCGTGCAGCGGGTCGAACTCGACGGGCGGATCGTGGACCTCATCGACACCGGCGGCATGGGGTTCGACGATCCCGACGGGCTGACGGCGCAGATCGATGCGCAGATCGAGTCGGGCCTGGCCGAGGCGGCGGTGGTGGTGTTCGTGGTCGAGGTGCGAAGCGGCCTCCTGCCGGCGGATCGGGAGGTCGCGGCCCGGCTACGGAAGAGCGGTGCGACGGTGCTGCTGGTCGCCAACAAGGCCGACGACCCCAAGTTCGACGTGCAGGCCCACGAGTTCGACGCGCTCGGCTTCGGTGCGCCGCTCGTCGTGAGCGTGCGGCAGAACCGCCACCGTGACGATCTCGTGGAGGCGATCGTCGAGCGGCTTCCCGAGGCGTGGCCCGAGGAGACGGAGCAGGCCGAACTGCCCGAGATGAAGCTCGCGATCGTGGGCCGGCGCAACGTGGGCAAGAGCACGTTCGTCAACGCGCTCGCCCGCGAGGAGCGGGTGATCACGAGCCCCGTCGCGGGCACGACCCGCGACAGCGTGGACGTGCGGTTCGAGGTCGATGGCCATGCGTTTCTGGCGATCGACACGCCGGGACTGCGGCGGGCGAAGAGCCGCAAGAGCGACATCGACTTCTACTCCACGCACCGCGCGCAGCGGAGCATCCGCCGCGCGGACGTGGTGCTGGTCTTCTTCGACGCCTCCGAGCCGATCGGCAAGGTTGACAAGCAGCTCGTGGAGGAGGCCGTCGAGGGCTCGAAGCCGGTCGTGCTCGTCGTGAACAAGTGGGATCTGTATGCGGGCGGTGTGAAGCAGAAGGAGTGGGCGGACTATCTCCGCGAGACGTTCCGCATGACGCCGTGGGCCCCGATCGAGTTCGTGACGGCGACCCGCGGCCGCAACGTGAAGGCCGTCGTCGACACGGCGCAGCGGCTCTTCCGCCAGAGCCGCACCCGCGTGCCCACTGCCAAGCTCAACTCGATCGTGCGGGCGGCGATCGAGGCCAACCAGCCGCCCGCCGACTCGCGGGGCAAGCCGGTGCGGATTTTCTACGCCACACAGGTGGAGAGCGCCCCGCCCACGATCGTGCTCTCGACGAGCGCTCCCAAGAGCGTGTCGGATCCCTACCGGCGCTACCTGCTCGGCGTGCTGCGCAAGCACACCCCGTTTCACGAGGTGCCGATCAAGCTCCTCGTCCGCGGTCGCACGCCCGACGAGCCGGAAGCGTAGGACAGGCTTCAGCCTGTCATGGCCGAGGCTCCGCGATCTGGTTTTCAGGGCCTGCGCGGGAGGGTATCCTGAACGGCCCGAAACCCAGGGACCGCGTCCTTACGACCCTTCCACTTCATCACGGAGTTCCCCATGCATCCCGCCCGCCTGTCCCGCCGCGATGCGCTCTGGACCGCCGGAGCGATCGGCAGCGCCGTCGCCGCCATGCCCGCCGTCCACGGCCAGTCGCCATCGAGCGACGTGATCCGCATCGGCCTGATCGGCGCCGGCGGCCGCGGCACGGGTGCCCTGCAGCAGACGCTCTCGGTGCCGGGTTCGAACGTCAAGCTCACGGCCGTGGCCGATGCGTTCGACGAGCGGATCAAGGGGGCGCTCAAGGCCGTCGAAGAGATGAAGGAGAAGATCGACTGCCCGGAAGATCGGCAGTTCAAGGGGCTCGACGGCTACAAGCAGGTGCTCGACCACTGCGATCTCGTGATCCTGGCGACGCCCCCGGGATTCCGGCCGTTCCATTTCGACGCCGCGATCAAGGCCGGCAAGCACGTGTTCATGGAGAAGCCGGTGTGCGTAGACGCATTCGGCGCACAACTCTGCCTGGCGGCCGCGAAACTGGCCGATGAAAAGAAGCTCAAGGTCGTGGTCGGGCTGCAGCGCCGGTACGACCAAAAGTATCGGGAGACGCTCCAGAAGATCCGCGAGGGTGTTGCCGGCGACATCATCGGCGGCCAGGTCTACTGGAACGGCGGCGGCATCTGGTATCGCGGCCGCAAGCCCGACACGACCGAGATGCAGTTTCAGGTCAACAACTGGTACCACTTCAACTGGCTGTGCGGCGACCACATCTGCGAGCAGCACGTGCACAACATCGACGTCGCCAACTGGGTCCTCGAGCGGCTTCCGGAGAGCGCCTACGGTGTCGGTGGCCGGCAGAATCGCATGCCCGGACAGCCGAGCGAGATCTACGACCACCATGCCGTGAACTTCGTCTATCCGGGCGGTGTGCGGATCGCGAGCCAGTGCCGGCAGTTTCCCGGTGGTGACGGCCGGGTGAACGAGGAGTTTCAGGGCACGAAGGGGTTCGTAAAGATCGGCGAAATCACCGACTACCAGGGCAAGGTGCTGTGGAAGTTCGAGGGCAAGTCCGAGAACCCGTATCAAGTGGAGCACGACGAGCTGCACGACGCCATCCGCAACGACAAGCCGTTGAACAACGCGGTCTACGGCACGACGTCGAGTTTTTCCGCCATCGTCGGCCGGACGGCGACTTACTCCGGCAAGCAGGTGCGGTACGACGAACTCATGGAGACCGCCTTCCGCACGATGCCCGAGACGCTCACCTGGGAGACCGTCCCGCCGGTGGTGCCGGACAAGGACGGAAACTATCCGCTCCCGATGCCGGCGACCTACAAGATCGAAGCGTTGAAAAAAGCCACCGCCTGATGATCGTCGGCATCCCGAAGGAGACGAAGAAGGACGAGTACCGCGTCTCGATGCTGCCGGTGGGCGTCGAGGAACTGGTGCGGACCGGCAGCCGGGTGCTCGTGCAGCGGTCGGCCGGTGCCGGCTCGGGGCTGTCCGACGACGCCTACGCCGCGTGCGGGGCGACGCTCGTGGACACGCCGGCGGAGGTGTTTGCGGCGGCCGACCTCGTGGTGAAGGTCAAGGAGCCGCAGCCGCCGGAGCTCGCGCTCCTGCGGCCCGGGCAGACGCTCTTCACCTATCTCCACCTCGCCGCCGACCGCGCGCTCACCGAAGGGTTTCTCGCCACCGGGGCGACGGGCATCGCCTACGAGACGCTCCGCGACGACCGGGGCCGGCTGCCGCTGCTCGTGCCGATGAGCGAGGTGGCAGGCCGGATGAGCATTCAGGAGGGAGCCAAGTACCTGGAAAAGCCGCAGATGGGCCGGGGCATCCTGCTGGGCGGCGTGCCGGGCGTGGCGCCGGCCAACGTGCTCGTGCTGGGGGCGGGCACGGTCGGCGCGAACGCCGCCAAGGTGGCCGCCGGATTCGGCGCCAACATCGCGCTCCTCGACACGAATCTCGAGCGGCTCCGGTATCTCGACGATGTGACGCCGCCCAACATCGACTGCCTGTATTCCGACCGGCACACGATCCGCGAGCGGCTGGGCTGGGCCGACCTCGTGATCGGCAGCGTGCTGATCCCCGGAGCCCGGGCCCCCCATCTCGTGTCGCGCGAGGACCTCGCCCTCATGAAACCTGGGGCCGTCGTTATCGACGTCGCGATCGACCAGGGTGGCTGCATCGCGACGAGCCGGCCGACGACGCATGCCGCGCCGACGTTCGTGGTGGACGATGTCGTGCACTACTGCGTCACGAACATGCCGGGGGCGGTCGGCCGCACGAGCACCTACGCGCTCTGCAATGCGACGCTGCCCTACGTCCTGCAGTTGGCGGCGGGCGTCGAGGCGGCGATCGCGGCGAGCCCGGCCATGCGGTCGGCGGTGAACGTGTATCGCGGCCGGCTCGTGCAGCGCGCGGTCGCCGATGCCTTTGGGCTCCCGTGCGAGGCGTTGCCATGAGCGTACCGGTGTCGGTACGGTGGATGGGCGACGCGGCGGGCCATCTCGACATTCTCGATCAGACGCGGCTCCCGACCGTGATCGCGTGGCTCGCGTGCCGCGACGTCGATGCGGTGGTCGAGGCGATCAAGAGTCTGCGCGTGCGCGGCGCGCCGGCGATCGGCATCGCGGGCGCCTACGGCCTGGTCGTGGCCGCCGGCGAGGCGGTGCGGGCCGGGCTGGCGCCGGCCCAGGCGTGGGCCCACGTGCTCGCCCGCGGCGAGATGCTG
The DNA here is from genome assembly GCA_040397685.1 of Pirellulales bacterium. Lineage (GTDB taxonomy): Bacteria > Planctomycetota > Planctomycetia > Pirellulales > UBA1268 > RGVT01. The sequence continues at coordinate 24,003 of JBBAVM010000024.1, read as the reverse complement.
GCGTCGGCCAGGCCGACGGCCGTGAACCTGCGCTGGGCGGTCGAGCGGGCGCTGGGGAAACTCGCCGCGCTCCCGCCGGACGCGCCGGCTGCCACGCTCGCGGAAACGCTGCTGGCCGAGGCCCGGGCGATCCACGACGAGGATCGCCGGCTGTGTGATGCCATCGGGCGGCATGGCGCCGCGCTCCTGCCGCCCGGCAACATCCTCACGCATTGCAACACCGGCGCCCTCGCGACCGGCGGCTCCGGAACGGCGCTCGGCGTGATCACGGCCGCGTGGGATGCCGGCCGGAGATTCGAGGTGTTCGCGGACGAGACACGGCCGCTCTTTCAGGGGGCGAGGCTCACCGCCTGGGAGCTCGTCGAGCGCGGCATCCCCGTGACGGTGCTCGTGGACGCCGCCGCCGGCCATCTGCTGGCGACCGGGCGGATCGCGGCCTGCATCGTGGGCGCCGACCGGATCACGGCCAACGGCGACACCGCCAACAAGATCGGCACCTACGCGCTCGCCGTCCTCGCCGCGGCGCACGGCGTGCCGTTCTACGTCACGGCCCCGTCGAGCACGTTCGACCTCGCGCTCGCGAGCGGCGCCGACATCCCGATCGAGGAGCGGGGGGCGGCGGAGGTGCTCGCGCCGCTCGGCGTCCAGGCGGCACCTGCCGGGGCGAAAGCTTTCAATCCCGCCTTCGACGTCACGCCCGCCCGCCTCATCCGCGCGATCATCACCGAGCACGGCGTCATCGAGCCCATCACGCCGGCCCGCATCGCCGCGGTGCTGGCCGGGCGAGGTTGATCACGTTTCCCTCGTCTCCCCATCACGGAAGCCCGAAGCGCGAGCGAGGGAATGCGTTTCACCCTCGCTCGCGCTTCGGGCTTCCGTACTAGGGCTTCCGTTCCGGGGAGGCGAGACGGTACGGGGTAACCCCGCGCCGGGGTGGGCGAGTTGAGGCATGACAGGCTGAAGCCTGTCCCACGACAAGCGGCATGACAGGCTGAAGCCTGTCCTACGTGCCGCGGGCGAACTCGACGAACGTCCGCACCATGGCGCCCGTGCCGCCGCCGTCGATCCAGGGGCGGGGCTTCTCGGCGAAGGCGGGGCCGGCGATGTCCACATGCGTCCAGGGAATGCCTCCCACGAACCGCTCGAGGAACTTGGCGGCCGTGATCGCCCCGCCCCAGCGGCCCTCGCCGACGTTCTTGATGTCGGCCACCTCGCTCTTGATCTGGTCGTCGTAGTCGGCGTACATCGGCAACTGCCAGACCGGCTCGCCGACGGCGCGGGCGGCGGCTGCGACGTCGTCGCACAGCGGCTGGTCGTTCGTGAACAGTCCGGCCACGTCGTAGCCGAGGGCGACCATGCAGGCGCCCGTCAGCGTGGCGGCATCGACGATCCGCCTCGGTTGCAGGCCCTTCACGACGTCGAGCACGTCGGCCAGCACGATCCGGCCCTCGGCGTCGGTGTTGTGGACCTCGATGGTGGTGCCGCTCCGGGCGGTGATCACGTCGCCGAGCTTGTAGGCGGCGGAGCCGGTCATGTTTTCGGCGAGGCCCACGGCCGCGACCACGTGCACCGGCAGCTTGAGGGCGGCGATGGTGGCGATGGCGCCGACCACGGCGGCGGCACCGGCCATGTCGCACTTCATCGTGAGCATCGACTCGGAGGGCTTGAGCGACAGCCCGCCGGAATCGAACGTCACCCCCTTGCCGACGAGCGCGAGGTCGGGCCTGTCGTCGCCGCGGTCGGCGCCCCGGTGGCGGAGCATCACGAGTCGCGGCGGCCGGTGGCTGCCGCGGCCGACGGCGAGGATCGCCTGGCAGCGTTCCCGGGCAAGTTGCCCCTCGTCCCAGATGTCGATGTCGAGGCCGGTCCGGCCGGCCACGGCGGCGGCTTCCTCGGCGAACGTCTGTGGATACATGTCGTCGGGCGACATGTTGACCAGCCGACGGGCGAGGTTCACGCCGTCGGCGAGGATCGCACCACGATCCACCGCCTCCGGCGGCGTGCCGATCCACACGGTGGTCCCGAAGCGGGTGCGTTTTTTCTCGGCACGGTAGAGGTCCTGCCCCACCATGCCGACCGCCCCGCCGGCAACGGCTTGTTCCATCTGGCGCGTCGTCCACGAGCCGTCGGCGACGAGCGCGACGCGTGCCCGCGGCCGCGCCGCGAGCTGGCGGGTAGCGGTGGCGGCGGCCTTGAAGATCGTGCCGGCATCGACCTCGTCGCGCTTTCCGAGCCCGACGACCAGCAACTGCGGGGTTCGCAGGCCCGTCGGTGCGAGCAGTGAGACGACCTCGAACCGCTTGCCGGTGATCTCGCCCCCGGCGACGAGCCGGGTCAGGAGCCCGCCGGTGGCGCGGTCGAGATCGGCGGCGGCTCCGGTCGAGACGCCACCCTCCGTGACAAACAGGACGAGGGCCTCGGCCTCGACAGCCTCCGGCCGGGCGGAGGGCTCGGCAACGATGTCGCGGGAGCCCCGCGGGGAGAACTCACTGGTCATACGCTGGTCTCGCAGGCGAAAGGATTCAGACGCTCGCCGCGTGTTGTAGCGTTTTTCCGCCGCTCCGGCAGCCCGTTCCCAGCCACGGCGCGAGCAGCGTGAGCAGGACCGGCAGGACCACGAGGTTGCCGAGCAGGCCTCCCAGCAGCGTGAGGCAGGAGAGCGCGCCGAACGAGACGGTGGGGATGAACCCGCTCGTGGTGAGCGCGAGGAATCCGACGACGAGCGCCAGTGTCGAAAAGACCATGGCCCGGCCGGCGGTCTGGTGGGCCGTCTCGAGCGCAGCCTCGAAAGCATGGCCGTCGGCGAGCCGTCGGAGGAACGCGACGATGTAGTGGATCGAGCTGTCCACGGAGAGCCCCATTGACACCGCCGCGATCATCGCCGTGCCCATGTTGACCCGCTCGCCGGCCCAGCCGCACAGCCCCAGCACCACGAAGATCGGCAGGGCATTGGGCACGAGGGCCACCGTCGCCAGAAGGGGGCTCTGAAACGCGACGGCGAGCAGCGCAAAGATGCCGGCCGCCGCGAGCAGGAACGTGAGCCACTGATCCGCGAGCATCTGGTCGATGAGTTGCGCGAGCAGGACGAAGAAGCCGGTGACCTCCCCGCCCCTCCGGTCCGGGCTTTCGGTGGCGGGAAACTCCTCCGCCACGATCCCTCGCACCGTCTCGATGATCGACCGCTTGTCGGCCGCCGGCTGCCGTTCGCGGGCCCGGAGCATCACCCGGAGCCAGGTGGAGTCGTCGGCCGGGTCGCGGCCGATGAGGGCCCGGCCGAGTTGCGGCATTTGTTCCTCGAGCAGGCGGATCGCACCGGCCACCAGCCAGTTGCCGAGCTTCGTCCGTTCCAGCCGCTCGATGGAGACCGGCGAGATCGCGTCGAGGACATCGGCCACGCTCATGACTTTCGTGAGGGCCGGCGCGGTGCCGCCGGACGGCGTCGTCACCTCGGCCCGCAGCCGGTCTTCAAGCCGCACGAGGCGGGCGAGCACGGCGCCGTCGAGCGGCTCGGTGGCCGGCACGAGCACATCCCATACGCCCGCGCCGCCGAGCCGCGACTCGATCATGTCGTAGGACTTCACGATCGGGCTCGAACGGCGGAAATTGCGGGTGAAATCGGTCTCGACCTCGAGCTGACGCATCCCCGCGACGGCCGCCACGACGACGGCGCCCGACGCGGCGAGAATGAGCCCCGGCCGGCGGACGATCCGTTTCACGAGGCCGTCGAGGCCGAGTTCGAGCATGCCCTCGCCCCAGGCGCGGCGGGGGTCGGCGTCGAACCTGCCGGCGAGCGCGATGAAGGGAACGACCAGCGCGCTCGCCACGAGCACCATGCCGGCCCCGATCGCCGTCATGACCCCGAAGTCGTGCACTGGGCCCACGCGGCTGAAGACGAGCGACCCGAAGCCGATGACGTCGGTCGCGATCGCCCCGACGACCGGCCAGAAGAGCAGCGTGATCGCCTCGCGCAGGGCCGACTCGGGGGACAGTCCAAGTTCGCGTTGACGACGGTATTCAACGATCACGTGGACGACCGTCGCGATCGCCACGATCGTGACCATCGCCGACAGCATCGTCGAGACCATCGTGAGCTTGAGCCCGAGCACCGCGAGCAGGCCGCGGGTGCCCCAGAGTGACAGGAGAACCACGGCCATCGGCACGACGAGCCAGCGCAGGCTGCGGAACGAGACGAGGAGGACGAGTCCGGCCAGCAGGCCGGCGCTCGTGCCCAGTAGATTGCCGTCGCGCTCGAGCATCGCGAACCCGTCGCGGAGCATCACTGGCTCGCCAGCCACCGTGCCGCCGGGCATGTCGGCCACGGCCGCGCGGATCCGGTCGATCGCCTCCGCCCGAGACGCCGCGACAGCGCGGGCCGCCGCCCGCCCGGCGGGCGCCGCGGGGTTCTCGAGCACGCAGGCGATCGCGGCGGTGCGGTGATCGGCGCCCAGCGTGTAGCCCTCCATGAGCTTCACGAGTTTGCGTGCGGTCGGGCTCGCATCGAGTTCGATGATCCGCGGCCCCAGCGGCGTGCTGGCGATGCTGGTGGCCGACGCCACGCCGGGAATCGCCCCCAGTTCGTCGGTGATCCGGCGCAGCCGTTCGATGCCGTCGCGGGAGAAGAGGTCGGGGGCGTCATACGCGGCGAGAACCACCTCGCTCGAGCCGAAGGCGCGGGCCATCCGCCGGTAGGGCACGAGCGCGGGATCGGCGCGGTCGAACATTGTGTCGATCGAGCGACCAAACTCCAGCATCCGCGACCGCTCGACGCCTGCGACCGCGAGGCCGACGGCGACGAGGGCGAGCAGGTTTCTGTGGGCGATCAGCCAGTCTGCGATCCGGCCGCAGAGCGGGCGGTCTTCACGACCGGGCGGGGCAGGGCAGGGTGGGATGGATGCAGACGTGATGGCGGACTGCGTGGCAAAAGAGGAAATCTGGGCCTGCATCCGCTTCTGCAGGGGAAGAAACGTTCGGCCCGTATCTTACCGCGACTGCCGTGGAAAGCGCAACCCGTTGAGCGGCAACGTTTACCGGCGTGCTTCCGGCCGCGTGCCTGCCTTGACCCATGAAAAATTTCGCCTTTATAGTCCCGCGCCTTTCGTCCCGGGCCGCCGCGCCCCTCACCCCGCAGACACCGCGCTTGCACCATCGCGACGATGATTTCGCGCCCGTGCCGCACAGGCCATTCCGCCTGCCCAGGGCCGCCCGTGCGCGCGTCGTGGCGGGGGTCGTCGCCGCGCTCGTCGGCAGCGTCGTCGCGGCTGCCGCGGACCCGCCGCAGCCCGCGCTCGGCAATTCGGCATCGGCGGGCGTGCTCGCGGCCGTGCCGGCGCGTGGTCTCGCGGCTGCCGTCGCCGAAGCGGGTCGCATCGAGGTTCCCTCGGTCGATCCGCAGGAGGCGCTTTCGATCCGGGCGACGCAGGCCGCCCGTTGGACCGAGGGGTCCTACGACGTCTGGCATCTCACGGGTGGCGTGACGATCACGCAGGGCACGACCGAGGCACGCGGCCGCGAGGCCGTCGTCTGGATCGAGCAGCAGGGGGTCGTGCCGGAGACCATCGATGAGTCCGAGGCCACGCCCCAGCTGCGGAGCATGCTCGTGCGGATGGCCGGCGAGGTCGTCGTGACGTCGGCCCCGACGGTCGGCGCAGCGTTGGGTTCCACGGTGCGTGGCAACCGGTGGACGGGCCGGTTCTGGACCTACCGCGATCCCGCGTTGGACTTCGCGAGCGTCGTGCCGCCGACGGGCACGCCGGCGATCTACGACGCTCCGGCCGAGCCGATCGCCGCCCCGGCCGGCCCGAACGCGATCGTGCTCGCATCCGCCGAGGCGCCGGTCGCCGAGGATGCCGCCGCGGACCGGGCTCGCGTCGAGCCCGCGCAGTTCAGCGAGTTCAACGCGCCCGCCGCGCCACAGGTGCCGATGGCGGTGCCCACCCGCCGCCTGCGGGCGTTTCCACGGTCGAGCGTGCCGCTCAACGTGCGCTGGTTCCCGAGCCCAGCGGGGGGCGAGTGGATCGCCGTGATCACCTCGGGCGTGAACCTCGTCATCGACGGCGTCGATCCCGCCGGACCGCTTGACCTCTCGGCCGACAAACTGGTGCTCTGGACGCGCGGGCAGGCGCAGCCCGATCTCGGGGGCGGCGAGCAGTCGGCGGATACGCCGCTCGAACTCTACCTGGAGGGCAACGTCGTCTTCCGCCAAGGCCAGCGGGTCGTCGAGGCGGTTGGGATGTTCTACGACGTGCCACGGTCGAGCGGCGTCATCACCGGCGCGACGGTGCTCACGCCGGTGGACAACTACGCCGGCGTGGTGCGGCTGCGGGCCGACGTGCTCCGCCAGGTCGATCGCAGCCGGTTCGTCGCCCAGCAGACGGGGCTCACGTCGAGCCGCATGGGTGTGCCGACCTGGGAGTTCCGCTCACGCGAACTCGAATTCACCGACGAGCAGGTGCCGCTCCCCGGTCCCTCCGGCCAGCCGGTGATCGATCCGGCGACGGGTGAGCCGGCGGTCGAGCATCAGCAGTTCATCACCAGCCGCGGCAACACCGTCAACATCGGCGGCGTGCCCGTGCTCTGGTGGCCGGTGCTCGCGACGAACGCCAAGAAGCCGACGTTCTACATCAACAACGCGCAGGTGAAGAACGACCAGATCTTCGGTACGCAGATCCTCACGAGCTGGGATGCGTTCCAGGTGTTCGGCTGGCAGCGGCCACCCGACGGCGTGGACTGGGACTTCGACGTGGACTATCTCAGCATGCGCGGCCCGGGCGGCGGCACGTCGCTGCTCTACAACCGCCCCGACTTCCTCGGCATCGGGACGCCGGCCAGCGGCATCCTCGACGGCTGGTTCATCGGCGACGTGGGTCGCGATAACGTGGGCCTCTACCGGCGCAACCTCACCTATCCGGGGTTCCCCAACCGCACGTTCCGCGGACGCTCGTTCTGGCGGCACCGCCAGGATCTCGGCGGCGGCTGGCAGGCCCGCGGCACGGCCGGCTGGATCAGCGACATGAACTTCCTCGAGGAGTACTACGAGGCCGAGTGGGAGGAGGGGTACGAGCAGCGGACCTGGCTCGACCTCCGCCGCCCGATCGACAACCGCGAACTGCGGCTGCTCGGCAGCGTGCGGGTGAACCAGTTCTTCACGCAGACCGAGTGGTGGCCGCGGCTCGACCACTACTTCATGGGGCAGCCGCTCCTGGGCGATGCCGTGAGCTGGTACGAGCACTCGAACGTCGCCTACGCGCGGCAGAGCCTGCCGCAGACGCCGACGCTCGGCCTGAACAACAGCCAGACCAACGGCTTCTGGACGACGCTGCCCTACGAAAACAACGTGATCGGCCAGCGGCTCGCCACGCGGCACGAGCTCGACCTGCCGTTCCAGGCCGGGCCGGTGAAGCTCGTGCCCTACGCGCTCGGGGAGCTCGCCAACTGGGGGCAGGATCTCGCCCAGAACCCGATCAACCGGGCCTACGGCCAGGTCGGCATCCGGTCCAGCCTGCCGATGTGGACCGCCGACAACACGATCGAGAGCCAGCTTTGGAACGTGCACGGCATCGCGCACAAGGTCGTGTTTGAGGCGGAGTTCGCCTACACCGACACCACCCAGGACCTGACGCAGTTTCCACTCTACGACCAGATCGACGACGACACGATCAACCAGTATCGCCGCAACATTCCCTACTGGGATTACGGCGCGGTGCCCGGCCAGCCGATCCCGCTGGGCTCACCCTTCATCTTCGGCCCGCAGGGCAAGTACGACCCGCGGTTCTACGCCGTCCGCCGCGGCCAGGCCGGCTGGGTGACCGGCCCGACGGAGATCGCCAACGACCTCAGCGTCTTCCGGCTTGGGGCCCGCCAGCGGTGGCAGACGAAGCGCGGCCCGGCGGGCAATCGGCGGATCATCGATTGGATCGTGTTCGACGTCGATGGCGAGTTGTTCCCGGTCTCGGGCCAGAACTTCGGGCAGGCGATGGGCCTCTGGCAGTACGACTTCCGCTGGCACGTGGGCGACCGCACGACGGTGCTCTCCTCGGCCGACGTCGATTTCTTCAGCGGTGGCCAGCAGCTCTTCACGGTGGGGGCACTGTTGAACCGCACGCCCCGAGGCAGTTTCTACATCGGGTTCAACGAATTCGGCGGCCCGATCCAGGCGAGCGTGCTGACCGGCTCCTACACCTATCGGATGAGTCCGAAGTGGGCGAGCAGCTTCGGCACGGCGCTCAATCTCCGCGGGGCGAACATCGGCCAGAACTTCCAGCTCACGCGGATCGGTGAGTCGTTCCTGATGACCTTCGGCTTCAACGTGGACTACAGCCGCAACAACGTCGGCGTGACGTTCAACCTCGAGCCGCGGTTCCTCTCGCGGACGCAATTCGCGAGCCGCACGGGCCTCGACGTCCCGGTCGCGGGCGCGTACGGCCTGGAGTAGTACGCGGTCGTGCGCCGGCTCGTGACTGCCCAGCCCCCCTCGCCGGACGTTCGCTGCGGGCCTCCAGCCCTCCGCTCTCTGCATGTCCGCTTCGCTTCGCCATCCTGGCTGCGCTCGCTCCCATAGCCCGGCGAGAGGGCATGGGCAGCCCCGAGCCTCCTCAACTGGCTGACTGGAAAACGGGAGGCGAGGTGTTGCCCCTACCATTGAGCCGGCTTGACCGACCAGCGGAGCCATGGATGGCGCAGCGCCAGTCGGTCGGAGTGAACGCAGCCGGGCACCGATCCGCCGCAGGCGGATTGGTCGGGCGAAGTGAACGTCCGGCGAGATGGTACGGGGCAACACCTTGCCGGGTTGGCCAAGTGGGCTACGGGGCCGCGTCTTCCGTGCGGCTGGCGAGCCACGCGTGCCAGCCGGCGAACAGGGCGGCGAGCAGGCCGTAGGCGGTCGCGAGTTCGAGCGGGCCGCGGCCGGTGGCTTCGGTGGGAAGGGTGCCGATCGCCCACGGCAGGAAGAGTCGGCCGTCGGGAAACGGCGAGTGGATCACGCCCGTGAGCGTGAGCGCCGCGGCGGCGACGCACCAGGCTGCAGCCTGAAGCAACTTCCGGTCGATGAGCGCGGTGACGAGGCCGGCCCACACGAGGCTCGTGACGATGAAGCCCGATGAGAGCAGCCGCATCGAGAACAGTTCACGGGCCAGATCGGCCGCCGGTTTCGCGCCCGCGGCGAGGAGTTTGTCGGTCTGGATCGTCACCATTGCCGCGAGGGCCGGCACGCAGGCGATCGCCACGGCCGGGAAGTGCCGCACGGGCGTGGCATGGAAGCTCTGGGCCGTGATCTCGAGGCCGATGAAGACGAGGATCGGCAGGATCGCCGGGCCCGGAATCGCCTGGTAGAGGTAGGCGAATGTGCCCGTGAGGCCTGCGGTGCCGATCACGATCGCCGTCGCCAGCGTGTAGGCCGCTCGGCCTCCCATCGCCTTGTAGGCCGGGTGTCCGATGTAGGGGGTGGTCTGGATGACGCCGCCGCAGGCCCCCGCCACGATCGTGGCCACCGCCTCGACGCCGATGATGCGGCCGGTATGGTATTCGTCGCCGGCGGCTGCGGCGCTCTCCGTGCAGTCGATGCCGCCCACGACCGTGCCGAGAGCGAACGGGATCACGATCGGCAGATACTTCACGGTGTCCGGCCAGGCCTCGAGCCACTCCAGGCGGAGCGCCGAGAGCCACTCGGTCGGCCCGAGCGCTGAGCGGGGGTCAAAGGCGGCATGGGCGGCATCGATATGGAGCCAGCCGGTCCACGAGCCGACGAGGTGCACGAGCCCGCCGACGAGCAATGCCGCAAGCGCGCCCGGCACACGGAACGGAAACGGGATGCGCGCGGTGAGCGACGCGAGCACGATCCCCATCGAGAGGAGGCCCACGATGGGCGAGTCGAAGATTTCCAGCAGCGGCAGGAACGTGATCAGGGCCAGTGCGATGGCGGTGAGGCTGCCGAGGAGGCCCGCGCGGGGCACGATCCGGCGCACGGAGCCCGCGAAGAATGCACAGGCCATCTTGAACACGCCGCTGGCGACGATCGAGCACATGCCCACGTGCCATGCATGGCGGGCCGCCGCCTCCCGCTCCATCCCGCTGCCGAGCGCCGCGACGAACGCGGGCCCGAGCACGAAGAACACCATCCCGAACGTGCTGGGCGTGTCGAGGCCCAGCGGCATCGCCGTGACATCGGTGCGACCGGTCCGCCGGGCGAGTCGGAATGCCATCCACGTGAAGAGCAGATCGCCCACGACGACCCCCGCCGCCGTCCCCGGCACGAGGTGCGAGAGGGCGAACGGGAGCGGGTAGTCGAACACCGTCGCCAGGAGCGACACGGCCAGGACGAGGTCGGCCAGGTTGTCGAGCGCCAGCCCGAAAAAGGCGTTGATGTCGCCGGGGGTGGCCCAGCGGTAGGGTGGGGCTGGCGGGGGCATGGAGGCACAGGGTAGCAGACCCGCCGGGATTCCCGGCCCAGCCCAGTCCGGCGGCTATACTCGCAGGAACCGTTCGGGCCTCGGGGGTTTTTCGGGCCCCGTCCGAGCCCTCCGAACCATCGCCCATCCCGCTCCGTAACGAAGCATGGGTTTTCACGATTCCGATCACCGTGGACGATCCGTCGAACGGCCTGCGGCCGCCGGCTTCGGCCCTCTTGAGGGAGCCGGGCGGCAGGGCGGCGGGCAGTCCGACGAGGATCTGCTCCGGCGGTATCGCATCGACGACGACCCGGCGGCGTTCGAGTCCCTCGTGCACCGCTACGAACAGGAGCTCTTCAGTTATCTCCGGCGCTACCTCGGCAGCGCGGAGATGGCGGAGGACGTGTTTCAGGCGACATTCCTCCAGGTGTATTTGAAGAAGGAGAACTTCGAGGATGGCCGGAGGTTTCGCCCCTGGCTCTACACCATCGCCACGAATCAGGCCATCGACGCCCAACGCCGCAACAAACGCCACCGCATGGTGAGCATCGACCAGCGGTCGGGGACGGATGACGAGGTCGGGGCGTTGGTGGAGATGCTCTCGGGCGGCGACCAGACGGCCGACGACCAGATGGCAGCCGAGGAGGCTCGCGAATGGGTGCGGTCGGCGGTGGGCGATCTGCCGGAGACGCTGAAATCGGCCGTGCTGCTCGTGTACCACCAGGGCATGAAATACCGCGAGGCGGCCGACGTGCTCGGCATCCCCGTGGGCACCGTCAAGAGCCGGCTCCACGCCGCGCTTCTCAAACTCAATGAATCATGGCTGGCCGCCGGCCAGACGCGACCGTGACATCGATTTTCCTCAACTCCCGACATCGTGCACCGGAATGAAGTGAGTCTTCCCATGCGTGACGACCTCGTCGGCTATCTTCTGAACGCGATCGATCAGCCGGAGGCGCGGCGCATCGAGGCGGCCCTGACGGATCCCGTGGAGGGCCCGGCCTTACGGCGGGAACTCGACATCCTGCGGAAGGCGACGCGGGTGCTGGAGCCGGACCGCGAGGCGTTCGTCGCCCCGCCGGGCCTCGCGGCCCGGACGCTCGCGTTCGTGGAGGCCGAGGCGGCGAAACGGCCGCTCCCCATGCCGCGCGTCTTCACGCCCTCCGGCGACGACTCGGCCATGCGTCCGCGGGCCTGGCTCGACCGGGCGATCATGGCGGCGACGGCGCTCGCGGCCTGCGTGCTCGTCGGGCCGCTCCTCCTCGACGCGATCACGGAGTCGCGGGCGCGGCGGGCCGAGCGCAATCTCCAGAAAGCATCGACCGCGTTGCAGGGCTACGCCGAGTCGCACCGGGTGTTCCCCACGCCGCCCGGCTCGGGCCCCCTCTCGCGCGCCGGTCTCTATGCCCCGACGCTCGTCTCCGAAGAGCGGATCGTGGCCGACGACGGAACGCTCCTCGTGCCCGGCACGCCGCTCGAGCGCGGCAAAGGCTTCCGGATTCCGTCGCTCGAGGAACTTCGGCAGGCCGTGGGGACGCCCCGGTTCGAGGAGCTGGTGCGAACGATGGGGGGCGACTACGGCTATACGCTCGGCCATCGCGACGCGGCGGGAACCCTCCAGCCCAACCGGAACCTGCGTCGCGAGCACCATCCGCTGATGGCCGACGCGCCGGACGAGTGTTGCGAGAAGAGCAGCAACCATCCCGGCGGTATCCACTACATCCTCTTCGAGGACGGTCACGTGCAGCGGGTCTTCCAGGACGACCTGCACCGCGACGACCATATCTTCAGGAACCATGCCGGCAAGACCGCCGCCGGCACCGATGCGGAAGACGCCGTGATCGGCGACTCGCACCACCAGCCGTAGGACGGGCTTCAGCCTGTCACGCGGAGCGTTTTCGATCTGTCAGCGTCCTTCATGCCGCCCGACGCCGAGGTCGTGGGCAGCCCCGGGCGGGGGGCGCGAGTTGAATCCATCCCCGGGAATCTGGCACACTCCTCGGTCCGTTCCCGTCGCGCCCCCGCATCGTCACGCCCGAGGAGATGTCATGCCCCGCCCCGTCACGCTGTTCACCGGCCAGTGGGCCGACCTGCCGCTCGAGGATCTTGCCCGCAAGGGGCGCGAATTCGGCTACCAGGGCCTCGAACTCGCCTGCTGGGGTGACCATTTCGACGTCACGCGGGCGCTCCAGGAGAGCGGCTATTGCGCGGCGCAGCGCGACACGCTCGAGAAGCATGAACTCTCCGTCTACGCGATCTCCAACCATCTCGTCGGCCAGGCCGTCTGCGACCGGATCGACGAGCGGCACAAGTCGATCCTCCCGCCGCACGTCTGGGGCGACGGCAAGCCCGACGGTGTCAATAAGCGGGCCGCGGAGGAGATGAAGAACACGGCCCGCGCCGCGCAGAAGCTCGGCGTGTCGGTGGTCAACGGGTTCACCGGCTCGTCGATCTGGCACCTGCTCTACTCCTTCCCGCCGGTGCCCGAGTCGATGCTCGCCGCCGGCTTCCAGGAGTTTGCTGACCGCTGGAACCCGATCCTCGACGTGTTCGCGGAGTGCGGCGTGCGGTTCGCGCTCGAGGTGCATCCCACGGAGATCGCGTTCGACACCGTCACGGCCCAGCGGGCGCTCGACGCCCTCGGCCGCCGCGAGGAGTTCGGCTTCAACTTCGACCCCAGCCACCTCCACTGGCAGGGCGTCGATCCGGTGGAGTTCATCCGCACGTTCCACGACCGGATCTACCACGTGCACATCAAGGACGCCGTCGTCACCCTCAACGGCCGGAGCGGCATTCTCGGCAGCCACCTGAACTTCGGCGATCCGCGCCGGGGCTGGGACTTCCGCTCGCCGGGCCGGGGGGGCGTGGATTTCGAGGAGATCATCCGGGCGCTCAACCAGGTCGGCTACGAAGGGCCGCTGTCGGTGGAGTGGGAGGATTGCGGCATGGACCGCGAGCACGGTGCGGCCGAGGCCTGCGAGTTCGTGCAGAACCTCGATTTCGCCCCGAGCAACCGGCAGTTCGATTCGGCATTCGCCGAGGAAGCCTGACGGCCCGCCGTCGGTTCGCGAGGAGATGATGGAGCAGCTCACGCGGCGGAGCGTGCTGGCGGCGGGAGCCGCCGCGCCATGGGCGTGGCTACGGCGTGGAGACGATGCCGTGCCGGCCATCGGGGCGGCATTCATCGGCCCGCCGCGTGCCATACCGGCTGCGGAGCCCTTCTTCGCGAGCGGTTTCCTCGACCACGTGCCGCCGGTTCCCTACGTCCACTGCCCGAGCATCTGCGAGCTCGCCGACGGCGGCCTCGCCTGCGCTTGGTATGCCGGCTCGGCCGAGGCGACCCGCGACGTGGCCGTGTGGCTCGCCACGGCGCCTGCGGTCTCCACGGCGGCGGAGGGGCGGGCGGCCTGGTCGCAGCCACGGGCCGTCGTCGATCGGGCCCGGGCCGCGGCCGACCTCGACCGGTTCGTGGACAAGGTGGGGAACGGCGTCGTGTTTCGCGCCCCGGACGACCGCGTGTGGCTGGTGTTCGTCTCGATCGCCGTCGGCGGCTGGTCGGGGAGCACGCTCAACGCCTGTTCGTCGGCCGACGGCGGCGCCACCTGGTCGGCCGTGCGCAGGCTTGTCCTGTCGCCGTTCCTGAACGTGAGCGAACTGGTCCGGGCCGCGCCGGTGATGCTCGATTCCGGCGAGATCGCCCTGCCGATCTACCACGAGTGCGCCGGGAAGTTTCCCGAGATGCTCTGGCTGCGGCCCGTCGGCGACCGGCTCATCGCCCGGAAGACGAGGCTGGCCGGCGGGCGGTCGCTGCTCCAGCCGGCGGTCGTTCCGCTCGACGCAGAGCGCGGCCTCGCCTTCCTGCGCGATCATTCGGCCAGGCGGCGGCTCGTCGTCCAGGCCACCGACGACGCCGGCCGCACCTGGTCGCCGCCGTCACCCACGCCGCTGCCGAACCCCGACGCGAGCGTGGCGGCGCTCGCCCTCTCCGACGGCACGGTGCTCCTGGCCTGCAACCGGGCGCGCTCGCTCCGTGAGTCGCTCGATCTCGTGCTCTTCGATCCGACTGCCAAGGCCTGGCACGCGATCGCGACGCTCGACCGCGAGACGGGCGCACGGTTCGCGTATCCGTACCTGATCCGGGATCGCCGTGGTGTCGTGCATCTGGTCTACACCTGGAAGATGGCGCGGATCCGGCACGTCGCGATGAACGAGGCATGGATTCGCAGCCAACCACGGGAGCCGGTGGCATGAACGTCGCGTGGTGGTATCCCGTCGTCGCCTGGGGGGCGGTCTTCGCGGCGCTCGTCCGCCTCGCGGCGCTCGTCCGCCTCGCGGCGCTCGGCCGGCGGCTTCCCGCCTGGGCTCCGGCCGTGGCGGCTGCGGCCGGGCTCGCGCCGATCGCCGGACTGCCCCTCGGCCGGTGGCTGCACGGAGTCGGCCTCGTGGTGAGCGTGCCGCTGCTCGTCGTCCTCCTCGATGCGGCGGGCACCCCGGCCGGGAGCGCCGGATTTCTCGGTGCGGCCGGCAGGCGGGCGGCGGTGTGGTTCGGCGCCATGGCCGGGATCATCCTGTACCCGGCGGCCCTCGGCCTCGGAGCCTTCGATCCCTACGTCCTCGGGTGGCGGACGCCGGGCGTGGCGGCGGCCGTGGCCGTCGTCGGGGGCGGTCTTGCGCTCGCGGGCAACCGCTTCGGCCTCGCGCTTCTCGTCGCGGGCCTCGCGTGGCAGGCGGGCGTCCTCGAATCGGACAACGCCTGGGATTACGTCGTCGATCCGCTCTACGCGCTGCTCGCCGCGGCCAACCTCGTTGGCAGCGGCCTCGCGTCCCTCGCCCGTCGGGCCGGCCCGCGCCATGCGGCAGCCGTCTCCGCGGCATGCGTGGTGCTCGCCGGCACGGCGGCCGGCGCCGACCCTCCCGAGCCACGGACGAAACTCGACGAGCGCTTCGCGGCGACCGCGGCCGACCTCGAACGCCGCGCGACGCAGGGAGGCTTCGAGGACGTCGCCGCGCTCGTGCGCGAGTGGCGCGTGCCCGCCGCCCCGGGGTGCCAGCCGATCTATCGGATTCCGCCGCAGCTCGCCGCGCCGGCATGGATCGACACGCCGGAGGAAGAGTCGCTGTGGGCCGATTTCGTCGCCGCCCGGCGGGTCCGCGCCGCAGGGCTGTTTGCGCTCGCCGTCGAGGCGGCGCAGGCACACGCGCGCGTGCCCACGAGGGTGGAACGGGCCCGGGGCGAGGAGCCGCGGCCCCTCGCGCAACGCGGCTGCGAGGCAGTGGAACTGCTGTACGCCGCGCTCCGCGACGATCCCGAGCACGAACGCGCCCGGAAGGCGGGCGGCTGGGTGCGACGTGACGACGGCTGGGTGTGGCCAGAGACGGCCCGCCGGCTCGATGCCGGCGAAGTCCGCGACCCCGCCCGCGGCTGGACGACGAAGTCCCGGCTCGGTCACGACGAGCAACCTCGTCCAACGGCGACGGTCGCCTGGCTTTCGGACCATTGGAGGATCTCGTCGCGGGCGGGACGGGATGCCGCGGCGACACTCGCGGAGGAACTCGAACTCACCCACGATGTCTGGCGGCAGGCATTCGGCGGCTTCGCGCTCGAGCCCGCCGAACTCGAGCGCGTGTTCGAAGGTCGCGGCCGGCCGGCGCCCCACGGTCCCTTCGCGGCCACGCTGTTCGCCGATCGGGCGACGTACGCCGCGGAACTCGAAAAGCTCGAGCCCACGATCGCGCGCACGCTCGGCCTCTATTGGACGCCTACGCGCACCGCCTACTTTCTTCCCGTCGCGGGCGGCGACGACGCCGCGTTCGCCACGGCCACGGTCCATCACGAGGCCGTGCATCAGCTCTTCGCCGAGATGCGGAAGACGAGCCCGCTCGCGGGCGAGCGGTGCGGCTTCTGGGCGCTCGAAGCCGCCGCCTGTTACATCGAAAGCCTCGAGCCCACGGCGTATGGCTGGACGCTCGGCGGCCGCGACGCGGGGCGCGCGCCGGCCGCCCGCGAGCGGCTCGTCGATGACGGGTTTTACGTTGCCTTGGACGAACTGTGCGGGCTCGGCCGGAGCGAACTTCAGGCCGACGAGCGGCTCCCGGCCATCTACAGCCAGATCTCGGGCCTCGCCGATTTCTTCATGAACGGCGAGCAGGGAAAGTACCGCGAGGCGTTCGTCGAGTATCTCGTGCGGATCTACACCGGCACCGTCTCCCCCGATACGCTCGCAAGGCTCTGCGGCACGACCTACGCCGACCTCGACGACGCCTACCGCCGCCACATAGCCCGCTGAGAGCGGCATTCGTTGACGGTCGTTCTTCGTGGCCCGTAGACTTCGCGGCCGCAAGACTCAGATTTTTCAGGAGAGATGTGCATGTCCGCCCCTTCCGCCGCCGCGCCGCGCGCCCCGCACGCCACCGACCTCGACCGCCTGGCAATCGACACGATCCGCACGCTCTCCATGGACGCGGTGGAAGCCGCCAAGAGCGGCCACCCCGGTACGCCGATGGCGCTGGCGCCCGTCGCCTTCACGATCTGGAGGGACTTTCTGCGCTACGACCCGGCCAACCCCGCCTGGCCCAACCGCGACCGGTTCGTGCTCTCCTGCGGCCACGCGTCGATGCTCCTCTATTCATTGATCCATCTCGCCGGCATCAAGCGGGGCGGCTCGGTCGATGCTGCCCGCAACGTGCCGGCGGTTTCGCTCGACGAGATCAAGAAATTCCGGCAGCTCGACAGCGTCTGCGCCGGCCATCCCGAGCACCATATGACCGCCGGGATCGAGACGACGACCGGCCCGCTCGGCCAGGGCTGCGGCAATTCCGTGGGCATGGCGATGGCCTCGAAGTGGCTCGCCGCCCACTACAACCGCCCCGGCCACGAGGTGTTCGACTACGACACCTACGTGCTCTGCAGCGACGGCGACCTGATGGAGGGCGTCGCCGCCGAGGCCGCCTCGATCGCCGGCCACCTGAAGCTCTCGAATCTCTGCTGGGTGTACGACGACAACTCGATCACGATCGAGGGGGAGACGCACCTGGCGTTCACCGAGAACGTCGCCCGCCGGTTCGAGGGGCTCGGCTGGCGGATCGAGCACGTGGCCGACGCCAACGACGCGACGGCCCTCAAGAAGGCCCTGCAGGCCTTCAAGGCCGAACAGGAAAAACCGACGCTGATCGTCGTGAAGAGCGTGATCGGCTACGGCGCGCCGAAGAAGGCGGGCTCGCACGAGGCGCATGGCGCGCCCCTCGGCCCCGACGAGATCAGGGGGGCGAAGCAGGCCTACGGCTGGCCGGCCGACGCCGCCTTCCACGTGCCGACGGAGGTCCCCGAGCACTTCGCGAAGACATTCGGCGCCCGCGGCCGCCAGGCCCACGACGCCTGGCAGAAGACCGTGGCGGACTACGGCAAGGCGCAGGCCGCGCTCGCGAAGGAGTTGCACGACTTCCTCGACGGCACGTTGCCCGCCGGCTGGGACTCCGGGATTCCCGCGTTCCCCGCCGACGCCAAGGGGCTCGCGAGCCGTGTCTCGTCGGGCAAGGTGTTGCAGGCGTTGAGCGCCGCCGTGCCGTGGTTCCTCGGAGGCTCTGCCGATCTCGCCCCCTCCACGATGACGCTCATCCAGGCGGAGAAGGGCTTCGAGCCCGGCTCCTACGGCGGCCGCAATTTCCACTTCGGCATTCGTGAGCATGGCATGGCGTCGGCCTGCAACGGGATGGCGCTTTCGGGCCTGCGACCCTACTGTGCCACGTTCTTCGTGTTCTTCGACTACCTGAAGCCGGCGCTGCGGCTCTCGGCGCTCGGCCACCTGGGGGTGATCTACGTGCTCACGCACGATTCGATCGGCCTCGGCGAGGACGGCCCCACGCACCAGCCGATCGAGCAGCTCGCCAGCGCCCGCGCGGTGCCCGGGCTCTCCGTGTTTCGCCCCGGCGACGCCAACGAAGTCGCCGAGACCTACCGCGTGGTCATGCAGCGGGCCGACCGCCCGGCCGTGATCGTGCTCTCGCGGCAAAACCTCCCCACGCTCGATCGCACTGGCCTCGGTGCGGCCGCGGGCACCGCCCGCGGCGCCTACGTGCTCAAGGACGCGCCGCACGGCAATCCCGCCTGCATCCTGATCGGCACCGGCAGCGAGGTGCAGGTGTGCCTCGACGCGGCGGCGAAGCTGGCCGAGCAGGGCGTGCACGCCCGCGTCGTGAGCATGCCGAGCTGGGATCTCTTCGAGGCGCAGGACGCCGCCTACCGGGAGAGCGTGCTGCCCGCCGCCATCACGGCCCGCGTCGCGTGCGAGGCGGCCTGCGGCTTCGGGTGGGAGAAGTGGATCGGCCCGCGGGGAAAATTCATCGGCATGACGTCGTTCGGCGCCTCGGCCCCCGCCCCCGCGCTTTACAAGCACTTCGGCATCACGGCCGACGCCGTGGCGGCGGCGGCGAAGTCGCTCGTGTAGCAGTGTCGCGGTCAGCCGCCGAGTTCGCGGAGATACTCGAGCGTGTAGATGCCGCTGGAGTGGCCATCCGAGAATTCGATCGCGTAGGCGTATTGCCCCACGGGCTTCATGCCCGTGATCGAGAGCGGGGCGATCTCCTCCGGTGCGAGCACCGCGAGCGGATTGGGCCGGGCGGGCTCGACCCGCTGCTCACGACAGGTCGCGCACGGGCAGGCATCGCGCAGGAGCCGCGGCGGGTAGATGCACGTCGCGCCGTCGTCCCACGCGATTTCGATGGCGCCGGGCGTGCGCGGGTCGTCGAGGCGGCGGAGGGAACGGGGCAGCGGCTGCGGCATGGAACGGATGATTCTACGGGAAGGCTCGGGCGGAACGCCGATCGACGACCCGGCGGCCCTTCCCCTCGAATCGCGGCAGGCTGCCGATTGGCACGGCCACGACGCCGACCTTGAGCCCGAGCCGCACCTGGAGTTCGCGGGCGACGCGGTCGGGGTCGGCGAGGTGGTCTTCCACCTCGAGCGTGAGGGCGTCGAGGCTGGCGACGGTGTCGAGCGTGAGGCGATACTCCACGATCTCGGGAAAGCTGCGGACGATGTCGTCGATCGCGCTGGGGAACACGTTGACGCCCCGCACCACGAGCATGTCGTCGGTGCGGCCGAGGATGCCGCCTTCGAGCCGCACCCACGGGCAGGTGGCGGTCGCGGATGGCCGGCTCGGGCGGACGAGGTCGCCGGTGCGGTAGCGGATCACCGGCGCGCCGCTGCGGCCGAGCGTCGTGAGCACGAGCTCGGAGAGCTCGCCGTCGTCCGCGGCCTGCCCGGTCTGCAGGGAGAGGAACTCGGCGTGGAAGCAGGTCTCGATGACGTCGATTCCACCGCCGGCGAGCGTGCCGACGCCCCACGGCCCCACTTCCGTCGCCCCGGCGTGGTCGAGCACGTCGGCGGCCCACGCCTCCGCGATACGGGCCCGCACACCGGGGATCGAACCGCCCGGCTCCCCGGCCACGATCACGAGCCGCACGCCGAGCTGCGCGGCGTCGAGTTTCTCCGCGCGCGCGACCTCGGCGAGGTGGAGCGCATAACTCGGGGTCGCGACGAGGACGGTGGCCGCGACGGTCCGGGCGAGTTCGAGCCGCGCGAGGCTCGACATGCCACCGGTCGGAATGGCCATGGCGCCGCGCCCGACCATGGCGTCGAAGGCGCTCCAGAAACCGGCATACGGGCCGAACGAGGAGGCGACGAGCGCGCGGTCGCCGGCGCGGACGCCGCCGCGGTCGAGGATCTCGCCCCACGCGGCCATCCACCATGTCCAATCGTCGGCGGTGTCGAACACCGGCAACGGTCGGCCGTGGGTGCCACTCGTCTGGTGAAACCGGACGTAGCGGTCGCCCGGCCAGGTGAGGTTGGCGGGTGTGCCCGCGTGCGCCCCGGCGACAAGTTCCTCCTTAAAGGTGAAGGGCCACCGCTCGAGGTCGGCGAGCGAGCGAAGCTCCGTCGATACGCGGGCCAGTTTCCCGGCGTAGAACCGATTGCCCGGCAGGATCGTGGCGACCAGCTGCCGCAGGCGTTCGAGCTTGAGTCGGTCGAGAGCGGCGCGGGAGAGCGGGTCGGCGGCCATGGTGCGGCATTATGGCACGCCGAGGCCGGGGATTCCCTGCGTCGGGGCGTTTTGGAACGGAGCCTGGAAGGACGGCGCGGGGGGCGATGGCGGAAACATCGGGCCCGCGCCGGGCGCGGGCAGCGGCTGTGGCGCCGGCAGGGGGAGGGGCTGGGGCTGCAGCATCGGCATCTGCGCCGGCGGTGGTGCGGGGATCGGCTGCGGCACGACGACCGCGGGCGCGACGGGCACCGGCGGAGGCGCCGGGAGGCTGCCGGCCGACAGGCGGGCTTGTTCGGCTCGGGCCACGACCTCCTCCGGCGGCGTCGCCGCCATCGGCGCCATGGCGAGATCGACGACCCGCTCGTCGCGAATCTCACCGGGCCACAGGTTCTCGGAGACGAAGTCGAGCGGGAACACCTGGTACCATGGGAGCGGGAAGGGCTGGCGGACCGTGAGTGTCTCGTAGCCGTCCTTCACGAGGCGGATCTTGCGCGTGCCGTAGTAGATGAAGTCGGTGGAGACGGGCGTCGTGCCGATCTGGTAGTCGTCCACGTAGACGAGCGCGCCGGGGGGGCTGCTGCGGATCGTCATGCGGCGTTGCACGCATCCCATTGCGGCGAGGCCCACGAGCAGCATGCAGGCGCAGAACGGCAGACGGGCGGCGCGGTTCATGCCGCGGACGATACGGATCACCCGGAAGCGTCGCCAGTGCAGCCAACCGCCGCTGGTTTTCCTCAATTTGCCGGGCAGACGCGTCTCGCCCCGGCCGCGCGACCTCGCTAGAATCCGCCCACTGGACACACCCCGGGGTTCGCGACGCGTGGGCAAAGGCACGAGCCTCATCTACTCGGATCGCACCGACGTCGGCCGCCGGCGGGCGAACAATCAGGACTCGAAGTCGGTCCTGCCGCCCTCGAGCCCGCAGCAGTACCGCACCCGCGGCTGGCTGTTTCTCGTCGCGGATGGGATGGGGGCCCATGCCGCCGGTGAGATGGCCAGCGGGATCGCCGCCGAGCGGGTGCCGCTGGTGTACGAGAAGTCGGCCCAGCACTCGCCGGCCTTCGCGCTCCGCCGCAGCATCGAGCAGACCAACGCCGAGATCAACGCCAAGGGCGAGAGTGCCGACGAGTTTCGAGGCATGGGCACCACGTGCACGACGCTCGTCCTCGTGCCGCGCGGCGCCCTCGTGGGGCACATCGGCGACAGCCGTGCCTACCGCGTGCGTGGTCGCATGATCGAGCAATTGTCGCGCGACCACTCGCTCGTCTGGGAACTCGAATTGGCCGGCGGCATGTCGCGCGAGCAGGCGGCCGGTGCCGCGCCCAAGAACATCATCACGCGGTCGATGGGGCCGCATCCCGAGGTGGACGTCGATCTCGAGGGGCCGTTTCCCGTGGAGGAGGGCGACACCTTCGTCCTCTGCAGCGACGGGCTTTCGGGGCAGATGGCCGATGAGGAGATCGGCCTGCTCGCGGCGGAACTCGAGCCGCGCGAGGCGACGGCCGCGCTCGTCGGGCTGGCGCTCGTGCGCGGCGCGCCCGACAACGTCACGGTGATCGCCGCCCGGGCCGGAGCGGAGGAGGTGTCGAAGGTGTCCGCGAGCGAGGCGCCGTGGCCACTCACCGAAGCCCCGGCGGCCGCGGCCGGCCGGGCCGCGCTGCCCTGGACGTGGTTGGCGGCCGCCGCCGTGAGTCTGTTTTTGGCGCTCGTGTGCGTCGGAATATGGCGTCCGGCGGGAACGGAACCGCAGCCCGACCGCGGACTTGCCGATGCGGTGTTGCCGATCCTCGTCGGCGCGGCGTTGCTCGCGTTCATCGGCTCGCTCGTCGCCGCGTTCATCGGGTTTCTTGCTCCCGCCGGCGGCGATGCCCGCGTCCTGCCTCCCGGTCGCCAACTCGGCAAGGGTCCCTACCGCTCGTCGGACTGCACGCCCTCGGAGGCCCTCGTCGAGCGGGTCGTGGTGAGCATCGAGTCGGCCGCAGCGGGCCTTGCCGACGTCGACCGTGAGCGGACGACCGCGATCCTCGCCCGCGTCCGGCGGCATGCGGCCGAGGGGGCTTTCCACGAGGCGGTGGTCGCGCTGGCCGAGGCGATCTCGATCTACACCCGCGCCATCGAGCAGGCCCGGGGCGACACGGTCATCGGCCCGGCGGGGCAGCCATGAAGATCATCACCCGCTACGTCCTGAGCGAGCTTTTGCAGGTGTTCCTCGTGGCCCTATCGGCGCTCACGCTCTTCATGCTCGTGGTCGGCCTCGTGAAGGAGGCGCAGCAGCAGGGGCTCGGCATGCTGCAGATCGCCCAGCTCGTCCCGTACGTGCTGCCGGAGGCGATGCGGTTCGCCGTGCCGGGCACGATGCTCTTCGCCGTGGCCAGCCTCTTCGGCCGGATGTCGGCGAGCAACGAGATCACGGCCCTCAAGGCGGCGGGGATCTCGCCGACGGCGGCGATCTGGCCGGCGCTCGGCCTGGCCGTCGTCGTCAGTTTCGTCTCGGTCTGGCTCAACGACGTGGCCGTGTCGTGGGGCCGCGACGGCGTGCGCCGCGTGATCGTGGGCAGCGTCGAGGACATCATCTACGGCCGGCTCCGGCAGCAGCGGTCGTACAGCACCGCGAAGATGTCGATCAACGTGAAGGGCGTCGAGGGGCGGAAACTCGTCCGGCCGACGCTTTCGTTCCAGCCCGGCGGCGGGACCGCGCCCGTGACCGTGTCGGCGGCCGAGGCCCAGATGCGGGCCGACCCCCAGACCGGCTCGCTCACGATCACCTGCCGCAACGGCACGCTGCACGTCGGCGACGTGAAGGCGGTGTTTCCCGACACGATCGAGCGGGTCGTGCCGCTCGACGCCGTGAGCCGGAAGGAGACGTCCACGACGAGCCCGTCCGACATCCCGCTGGCCGACTTCCCGAAAGCCCGCGTCGAGCAGGTCGCGCTGCTCGGCCGCATTCGCCAGCTCGCGGCCGCCAAGACCGCGATCGGCATGTTCACGGGCCGGCTCGAGCAGACGCTGCCAGCGTTCACCGAGCCGGAGCGAGAGCAGGAGAAACAGGCGATCGCCCGGCTCAACCGCATCATCATGGAGCCGTGGCGGCGCTGGGCCAACGGCTTCAGCTGCCTGTGCTTCGTGCTCGTCGGCGCGCCGATGGCGATCCGGATGCGCAACGCCGACTTCCTCACGAGTTTCTTCCTCTGCTTCCTGCCGATCCTCGTCGTCTACTACCCCGTGTTCATGCTCGGCATCTCGCGGGTGAAGGCGGGCGTGCTGCCGCCGCCGGCGGTGTGGATGGGGAACGTGCTGATCACGCTCTGGGGCCTGTGGCTCTTGCGCCGCGTCGTCCGCACGTAGGACAGGCTTCAGCCTGTCATGCCCCTTGTCGTGGGACAGGCTTCAGCCTGTCATGCCTCAACTCGCTCAACCCGGCTCGGGGTTACCCCCTACCATCTCGCCGGACGCTCACTCCGGTCATCCTGACCTGCGCTCGCTCGGAGGTGGCTGCGCCGGCGGGAGCGCCTCCGCTTGGCCCTCTGGGCTTCGCTGGCCACCTACGCCGGCTCAATGGTAGGGGCAACCCCTCGCCTCCC
>JBBAVM010000023.1:2304-39936 GCA_040397685.1 Pirellulales bacterium | reverse complement strand
GGTGTGGGTGCACCAAATACTGTGACAAATACCCGAGACATAGGGTCATCGCTGGCGATGGTGTAGGAGCCGTTGAACGCCCACGTCCAAGTACCACCCGGAAAGTGTTGGTAAGCGGCAAAATTAAGTGTCCCCATTTTGTAGACGTACTGCATATCCGTCCCAATCTCTGGGAACGGCCGCTCGACGTTCACAAACGGGCTGTAGATCATCGTCGGTGAACCGGAAAAAAATGCACCGATGCCGTAGCCTCGACCAAAGAAGCCTGCACCTAGCTCACTGAAACCCTCGGACGGCCCATAGGATTGATCGACAGGCTCATTGTCCCAAAGCCCGTTGTGAGAACCGCCACTGAGGCCCGAAAGGCGTCCCCAGACAAGCTTGTCAGAGAACATGATCTCGGCCTGACTGCTCGCAGAGCCGAAAAGTACGAGAGAAAAAATCTCGCAAATAAAGCCACTGCGAAGAAGTCGGGTAATGGATGACATCGGAAATGTCCTGAAGGTAGGACTTCCGCAAGCGGGATCGAACCAGCGGCCGTCTCGTGTGCCGGATGACCGCCCATCGGTCGCCACAAGAGAAGGCGGAGCAGAGACCAAAAACCGGACGCGACCGGTTTCAAAAGATGACGAATCGGGCACGGTCGGCGACGAATCCGCCGCGTGAGCCAGTCACTGGGGGGCAAAAATATGGGATTGGCGGTGCGCAAATAGGTGGCTGGCCCTGAGGTCGCCCCGCGGACACGCGAGCCTCCGCTCCCATGCTGACCTAGTTCCGCACTCTTGCGGGCCCGCCTCGGTTGGCTGCTCGGGCTTCCTTTCGCCCGAAAACCGTCACCAAGCAGAGGGATTTGCAGCCTGAGTCGCTACCGGTCTGCGCGGCGGATGACGTGGGTGCCGGGTATGGGCTGGCTCTCACCTGCGAGGTTTCTTCTTCGGTGGCGGCCTGCGTGGCAGAGGCGGCGGGCTAAACCTGTGCTTCTCGTCCGGCCCTTCGTCATTCTCGATGGGGCCGTGGCCGTCGACCGCACGCAACCAGTCGCGGAACGGCTTCTTCGGACGCACGATCACGGCGCTGCGATTGAGCATCAGCGCATTCGCTGGGCTGGCGGGCAGGCGTTGGGAACAGAAAGAAGTTGGCTGGCGGTGAGGACGTCACGGCCCACGGGATCAACGACTGCCGGTTGCCGCACCTGACTCCTCGGTCTTCTTCGCAGCCTTCGACGCCAGACGCTGCAAGAATGGACTGCTGTACCGATGCCCGCCGATCTGGTCGAGCAGCGCCCTTCCGGAAGTGGCCTCAATCTGACGGTTTAGTTGGTCACGAACGCGACGCATCTGCTCAACCCCGGTCTCCTTTTCCGTGTGATTCTCATTCATCACCGATCACCTCCCGAGGGTTCCGGATTTCGAGGACCGGATACCCCTGCTTTAAGTTTACCGCGTTGAAGGCGTGTATGCGACGCAGGTTCACGATGTGCTTAAAGTTCCAACTCACGAGGACATCGACTCGGGCCGCCGTAGCCAGAGCGATGTGAAGCGCGTCGGCCCGCTCATTCTTCCCCACGGCCCCGTCGTGAATGTATTCGGCTGCCAGTGCCTCGGCCTCGGAATCCAGCGACAGCACCTCCACGAGCGACTCAGGGATGCGCTCAAGATGTGCCCGAACGGCGGTCGGTGCCTTTTCCAGTTCCAGCAGCGTCAACGCGGAGATCACCATGGCATAGTCGCCGTTGGCCATGGCAGCGACCAGACGACGCGAATGCCCGATGAACTCGACGTCCTCGCACCCGCCGAACACCGACGTATCAACATAGATTCGAGGACGCATGGCGTGATGATCCATTCAGTTCCGAAGGATGCGATGTCGCCGTGATGTCTAGGCCTAAGAATATCGCATAGGTCAGCGATCCTCGTTGCTACAGGGCTGGCCGCCCACCTTCGCCCCACGCCAACCCGTGCCAATCCCGTGGCCGGCCCTTCTCGCCCTCCTGGCTGGCCCTCTGGCTGCCGGGCGTACTTGGACGTGATCAGAGAGACGGCGTGACGGCGGCTCGCGCGGGGCCAAAACTGTTAGGCAAAGTGTTAGGCGCAGGCGTTCCGGCGCAGGAATCGCGCGCCGAGCCACACGCGCCGTTCCCGAGGAATTTGCACAATCGCGATACGAGCGCGACCTGACTGCGGGTTCTCTTTGCACTCAAAATCCGTTGCCCGCAAGGGCGTGTGGGTTCAAGTCCCTCCTCCGGCATTGGCGGCGACGATCGGGCGGGGCGGGTGTCGTGCCACCATGCGGGACCAGACAGAAGCCGCCCAGGCAGGCGGATGGAGCCGAGCTTCACGCCGCGCGCCGCAGCGGCTGCGGCCCTGCCAGCCGTGCCTCGACCATCATCCGTGCGACGTCCCGCATGGTGAACCTGGCCCGCCAGCCGAGCCGGGCTCCGGCCCGCGTGACGTCGGCCCGGCCGCACTTGATCTCGCTCGGCCGCTTCAGTTGTGGATCGGACTCGACATGCTCCCTCCATTCGAGGCCGACCGCGGCGAAGGCCTCGGAGACGAACTCCTCGAGGCTGCTCGTGACTCCCGTTGCGATGACGTAATCCTCGACCGCGTCGCCCTGAAGCATCTTGTGCATCGCGACTACGTATTCGGGCGCCCATCCCCAGTCCCGCCGCACCGACAGATCGCCGAGTGCGAGCGTTTGCTGTTCGCCCGCTGCGATCCGGCAGGCGGCAGCCACGATCTTCTGCGTCACGAATCGCTCGGGCCGCAATGGGCTCTCGTGGTTGAAGAGGATGCCCGTGCAGGCGTCGATCCCGTACGCCGCGCGGTACTGGGCGACCTGCCAGAAGGCGGTCGCCTTCGCGATCCCGTACGGGCTGCACGGCCGAAGCACCGTCTTCTCGCTCGCCGGCTCGTCGGGCGAATCGCCGAACATCTCCGAACTGCCCGCGTTGTAGAGGCGGATCGGTGCGTCCAGCATCCGGATCGACTCGAGCACGTTGAGCGTGCCGATGACGATGCTCTCGAACGTCTCTGCCGGCTGGTCGAACGACAGGCTCACGGACGACTGTCCGGCGAGGTTGTAGATCTCGTCCGGCCGGGTCCGTGATATCACCTGCATGGTCGAACGGAAATCGACGAGCGACATCGACTCGACGGCGACCCGGTCGCGGATTCCGAGCCGCACGAGGCTCTCGAAGCGGCTCGCCTGGGCATCGCGACTCGTGCCCACGACCCGATACCCCAGCCCCAGCAGGTGGGCGGCGAGGTAGCCGCCGTCCTGTCCGCCAACGCCGCAGATGAGGGCCGTCTTACGCCGTCCATGCTGAGTGGCCATGGCGGGAAAATAGCAGGACCGTGGCCCCGGAAGAATCTCGTTTTTACGGCCGATTTGCGGGCTCGTGTCACAGGTGGACGGCGACAAGGTCATCGAACGACACGATCGCCTCGCAGCAGCGACCTGATTTCGTGAACAAGGTTCACGTTGCCCCGCCGCCGTATCGCTTCGAGGAGAGCTCGACGCTCAGCCCAGGCCGACGAACGGATGGTCGGTGTCGAGCCCGACTCCGAGCGGAAACGGCAGGAGGTTGTCACGGTCGGAGGGTGCCTCCGGCCGCTCGGGTTTCGGGGGAAAACTGCCCATGCCGACGAGTTCGATCCGGCCGTCGAGGTGCTCGACGATCGCTGAACAGTGCTCGATCCAGTCGCCGCAGTTGTAGTAGTCGATGCCTTCGATCCTGCGGATCGCCGGCACGTGGATGTGGCCGCAGACCACGCCCGCGCACCCGGCCCGCCGCGTATGCTGGGCAAGAAAGCGTTCGAAGTCGTTGACGAAGTTCACCGCTTTTTTCACGCGGCTCTTGAGCGTGGCGCTCAGCGACCAGTAGGGAAAGCCAAGCGTTCGGCGGGCGGCGTTCAGCCAGGCGTTGGCATGAAGGGCGAGCGTATAGGCGTGGTCCCCGAGATGGTAGACCCAGGCTGCGTGCCGCGTGAGATGGTCGAAGCAGTCGCCATGGATCACGAGCAGCCGGCGGCCATCGACCGTGACGTGGACGAACTGGTCGGCGAGTTCCATGTGGCCGAACGTGTGGGGCGCGAACCCGCGCAGGAACTCGTCGTGGTTGCCGGTCACGTAGAACACCCGTGTGCCCCGCTTGAGCATGCCGAGGATGCGGCGGATCACGAAGCTCGCCGTATCGTTCCAGACGAAGTTTCGCTTGAGCTTCCAGCCGTCGATGATGTCGCCGACGAGATAGAGCCGGTCGGGCTCGAGACGGCCCAGGAAGTCGAAGAGGTCCTGGGTGCGGGAAAACCCGCACCCCAGATGCACGTCGGAGATGAACAGTGCACGGACTCGCAGGGCTGCACCTCGTTGTTTCAGCGACGGATGCTACCGGAGAGGATCGGCTCGAGGCAGCGCGAAAAAGGGTGAGAATTGCGTGAGCGGGCCCCGATCGCGGCCCCTTTGCTCCGCCGTGGAAACCCGTATGCTCGGTGTCGGTCGCGAGGGGTATCCGTTCCCGGAGTCCAAAGGGTATGCCGAAGTTTTCGAGCCTTGTTGCGGTGTGGGTTTACGTTGGGATCGCGATGCTCCTGGCCGGCTCCGCCGTGGCCGCCGACCGCCCCAACATCCTCGTGATCTGGGGCGACGATATCGGCACCTGGAACGTCAGCCACAACAGCCGCGGCATGATGGGTTACCGCACGCCCAACATCGATCGGATCGCCCGCGAGGGCGTCTCCTTCACCGACTACTACGGCCAGCAGAGCTGCACCGCCGGCCGCGCCGCCTTCCTCGGGGGCAACTGCCCGGTCCGCACCGGGATGACGAAGGTGGGCCTGCCGGGCGCGAAGGAGGGCTGGCAGAAGACCGACGCCACGATCGCGACGGTGCTCAAGAGCCTCGGCTACGCCACCGGCCAATTCGGCAAGAACCACCAGGGAGACCGCGACGATCACCTGCCGACGATGCATGGCTTCGACGAGTTCTTCGGCAACCTCTACCACCTGAATGCCGAGGAGGAGCCCGAGCACCGCGACTATCCCGGTGACATGAAACTCGCCAACGGCAAGACGTTTCGCGAGACCTATGGCCCGCGGGGCGTGCTCGCGTGCAAGGCCGACGGCAAGGGCGGGCAGACGATCGAGAACACGGGCCCCCTCACGAAGAAGCGGATGGAGACGATCGACGAGGAGACGCTCGCGGCCGCCAAGGATTACATCCAGCGCCAGACCAAGGCAGGAAAACCGTTCTTCTGCTGGTGGAACGCCACGCGGATGCACTTCCGCACCCACGTGAAGGCCGAGAGCCTGGGGAAGAGCGGCCAGGACGAATACTCCGACGGCATGGTCGAGCACGACCGCCACGTTGGCGCGTTGCTTGCGGCGCTCGACGAGCTCGGCATCGCCGACAACACGATCGTCCTGTACTCGACCGACAACGGCCCGCACTACAACACCTGGCCCGACGCCGGCACGACGCCCTTCCGCAGTGAGAAGAACTCCAACTGGGAGGGGGCCTACCGCGTGCCGGCGTTCGTCCGCTGGCCCGGGAAGTTCCCGGCGGGCGTGACGCTCAACGGCATCGTGGCCCACGAGGACTGGCTGCCCACGTTCGCGGCGGCGGCGGGAGAGCCGGCCATCAAGGACAAGCTCGCGAAGGGCGTCTCGCTCGGCGGGCGGCAGTACCGCAACTTCATCGACGGCTACGACCAGCTCGCGTATCTCGCGGGCAAGGCGGAGCAGTCGCCGCGGAACGAATTCTTCTACGTCAACGACGACGGCCAGATCGTGGCCATCCGCTACTCCGACTGGAAGGCGGTGTTTCTCGAGAACCGCGGCGTGGCCTTCGAGGTCTGGCGGGAGCCGTTCACCGAACTGCGGGTGCCCCTGCTCTTCAACCTCCGCCGCGATCCCTTCGAGCGGGCGCATCCCAACGCCACGGTCTACAACGACTGGTTCCTCGACCACGCCTTCGTGGCGGTGCCGCTCCAGCAGATCGCGGGCCGGTTTCTGATGACGATGAAGGACTTTCCGCCGAGCCAGACGCCGGGGTCCTTCAACCTCGACAAGATCCAGAAGCAGCTGCAATCGGCCGCTGGCGGGCGCTGAGGCCGGTAGTGCGGCGGCTGGTCGTCCGCATGCGGCTCGCTCGAGCCGCACGCGTCACGGCGTCGTTACCGTGGCCCGCACCTTTTCGAGCTTCTCCGGCGGCAGGAGGCCGTGGGTGAGCATCCGGCCGCGGCCGGGGGGCGTGAGCCAGACGACGAGGCCGCGGGCGGCGAGGGCGTCGAGGTGGCGGCGGAGCGCGGGGAGATCGGGGATGTCGTCCATGCGGCTCGCCCGGCCGCGAAGACTGCCTTCGGTCTGCTCGCCGCGGAGGAGGAGTTCGGCGAGGATCGCGAGTTCCTCCTTGCCGACGCCGAGCCACTCGTAGGCCAGGTGGCGGTAGCGGGCGAGGCTGCCGTTGCCGAAGACTTCCGCGACGGCGCCGAGCGCCCGCAGGCTCGTGATCGCCTGCATCACCTGCTCCTCGTCGAGGTTCATCGCCGGGTCGCGGTTGCTCTTCTGGTTGCAGCCGTTGACGAGGGCGTTGAGCGAGAGCGGATACTGATCGGGCGTCGTCTTCGCCTTCTCGACGAGCGTGCCGAGCACCCGGCGCTCGGCGGCATCGAGCGGACGGAAGGTCACAGCGGCGGCGGAGACATCAGGCTGGTCGGGCATGGCCGAGCAGCATACAGCCTCGCGGCGAAACGCAGGCAGGACGCGGCCCGGCTGGAGCAGATCGTGGAACGGTTGAAGAAGACCGGTGCGAAACTCGTGTGGGCGACCACGACGTCGATCCCGGACGCCAGCCATCGGTGCCGGGCCCCGTAGCCGCGGTTTACACAGGCAGTTTTTCCGCCTGCGCCAGGAAAAACTCGCGGCACCACACGTCGAGCGTGGGCAGATCACCCGCCCGCACGAAGGCTCGGACGTCGTCTCGGGCTCGCGACCAGTCGATCGCCGCGATCTTTTCCTGGAGTGCGCGCACGCACCAGGCGCGATCGACGTCGGCCGCGGTGCCGGCCCAAGGGCCGGTCTGGGCCAGAGCCGCGCCGAGGAGCCGATAGTTCACCGGTGTGCGACGCGCCGTGTACCAGACGAAGTCGTACCAGTCGCGGCCCTTGAGATAGCGGCGGCAGAGCACGGCGTGGAGTTTGCCCGCGAACAGGCTGGGCGGGTCGTGGGCCACGGTGGCCTGCGGGAACGGAAAGTCGAGATAGCGGGTCTCGAACATGCCGCCGGCTGGAGGGTTAGTATCGACCTCCAGCTTGATGCGGATCATCCGGGCTGGGCCTGTGGTTGGGCGATACTGCAGCTGGAGCAAGTCGCCAAGCGAGTCGTCCTTGAGGAAGGCGGTGCGGACCGCCTGATCGACACGAGAGCGATCCACAAATTCGATGTCATAGCCGTAGGCCGCCATCTCCCGGCGAATCACGGGGAGGTACGGCTCCAGCCGAAACGACGTGTCGGCCGCCTGCAGCGCGAAGTCGAGATCCTCGGAGAAACGGCCGAGGCCGTGAAGAATCCGCAGGCACGTTCCCCCCTGGAAGGCGGCGTGCCGGAAAAAATCGGTGCGGGCGAGCGCTGCGAGGACCACCTCCTGCGTGATCTCGCGGATCGCCCGATCCTCTTCGAGCGTCGAGTTGCAGCCATAGGCGGCGAGCCGTTCCTGGATCAACGCGATCGACATGCGGCCGCCTCCCTGCCGAGGCCTGCGAGAAAGCGTCGCACCCGACGCGAGCGGTAGTTGGCAGCGAGCGCCGCGCACTGCTCCGGTTCGATCTCGGCGATGCACTCCGGTGGCAGCCGTAAGCTCTCGACGAGCGGTTCCACACCTCGCCAGTCGGTCCGGTGCACCGACACGTAATCGGCCAGAGCCTTGAGTGGTGTCGCGATGAAGGCCGTCTGGCCATCTTCTCTCGGCACACGTGAGACGTTTGTGAAGAGCTTGTGCTGAGGAACACGATCGAAACGAAATACCCCGATCGGCGTCTGGAACCAGCGGCTCCTGGCGTCGCAGACACTCGTCACCATCTCCACCGCCTCCGGGAGCCAGCCGTGGAAGGCAAGCGCCGCTTCGAGGCTCACGTAACTCGGCCCCATGATGAACTGGGCGACGGCGAGTGAGTCGATGGGCCGGTCGCGGTAGCGATTGCCGAGGCCGTACAGGCCACGGCAGATGCGGACGACTTCGCCGGACGCCAGGGCACGTTTGACGAGGGCCGCCTCGGCATCGGCTGACCCGCGCACCCACGCGGCCACCTCGGCCCGCGTGAAGACGCCGGCGTGCGCGTGCGCGAGCGCCAACTCCGTAATCCTTTGCATTCGTGCATGATACTGTCACCAAACGACAGTTTCCAGCACAAACTAGACGCTGTTGTCGAAGATAGCTGCAGGCCGTGCGGATTGTGCAGCCGGCGACGGGCAAGTGATGACCGAGGGAGCACAGCAGTCCGCCGGCCCGCTTTGACTCAACAACAGCCAATATCAATGGTTGTCTTCATGGTGCGAGCACTATTATTCGTGCTTCAAGAGTGCATCAAGCACACTGATCGGCATGAAACGAAAGAATTTGCTCGTCAGTGCCGTCGTGATCGTGGCCGCGATCTCTCGATGGGGGGCTGGTCAGCCGGCCACGGCCGAGCCGGCCCGCCCCCGCGGCAGGGTCCTGCAGGGCGTGTTCCAGGCGAGCACGATCTTTCCCAGCACGCGGCGCGAGTGGTCGGTGTATGTGCCGGCGGAATACTCCGGGGCCGAGCCGGCCAGGCTGATGGTGTTTCAGGACGGCCCCGCCTACGCGAAGGCCGACGGTCCCTACCGCGTGCCCTTCGTGTTCGACGACCTGATTGCCAAGGGCGAGATGCCCGTCACGATCGCCGTGTTCGTGACGCCCGGCACGATTCCCGCCGATCGGCCCGGGGCGAAGGACCGCAGCAACCGGTCGTTCGAATACGACTCGCTCAGCGATCGCTACGCACGGTTTCTCATAGACGAACTCCTGCCGGTGGCGCTCGATGGGCTCGAGGTGTCGGCTGATCCCAAGCATCGGGCGATCTGCGGCCAATCGTCGGGCGGAATCTGCGCCTTCACGGCGGCGTGGGAGCGGCCCGACCAGTTTGGCCGCGTGATGAGCCATATCGGGAGCTTCACCGACATCCGCGGCGGCGATGCCTATCCCGTGCTCGTGCGGAAGACGAAGGAGAAGCCCAAGCCGATCAAGGTGTATCTGCAGGACGGCCGCGACGACCTCGACAACCTCTTCGGCAATTGGCCGCTCGCCAACGCCGACATGGCGGCCGCTCTCGCCTTCGCCGGCTACGACCATCGTTTTGAACTCACCGACGGCGGCCACTCCGGGAAGGCGGCGGGGGCGATTTTCGCCGATGGGCTGCGCTGGCTCTGGTCCGATGCGGCGCCCACGCCCGAGACCCCGGCAGTGGCTGAGAAGCCGGGCAAGTGGGAGCCGCATTCCCTCGCCGTTCCGCAGGAAGACGTACCGAAGGGCCGCATCGAGCGGATGCCGCCCTTTGAATCGAAGGTTTTTCCCGGCACGGTGCGCGACTGGGCGATCTATGTGCCGGCGCAGGCTCGGCCCGACGTGCCTGCGGCGCTCATGGTCTTCCAGGACGGTCACGGGTATCTCAAGGCCGATGGCCAATGGCGCGTGCCCGTCGTGTTCGACAACCTCATCGCCGCCGGAAAAATGCCGCCGACGGTGGCCGTGTTTCTCGATCCGGGCCACGAGCAGGCGAAGGAGAAGCCGCAGAGCCCGTGGAAAAACTCGAATCGCTCGTTCGAATATGACTCGCTCGGCGATCGCTACGCCCGATTTCTCCTCGAGGAGATCCTGCCCGGGGTGGCGAAGAAACAGCTGCTCACGGCGGACCCGGCGCTGCGGGCGATCTGCGGGGCGAGTTCCGGTGGCATCTGTGCATTCACCGTCGCTTGGGAACGGCCCGATCAATTCGGCCGGGTGCTCTCCTCGATCGGGAGTTTCACGGGGCTACGTGGCGGCAATGCCTACCCATCGCTCGTGCGGAAGACGGAGCCGAAGCCGATCCGCGTCTACCTCGCCGACACGAGCGGCGACATCGACAACCAGTTCGGCAGCTGGCCGCTCGCGAACAAGCAGATGGCGGCAGCGCTCGAGTTCATGGGCTACGACCTGCGGTTTGACTGGGCGGAGGGGTATGCCCACGACGCATTCCATGCGAGCCGGCTCTTTCCCGACGCGCTTGCGTGGCTCTGGCGCAACGAGCCGCACGTACCCCGGGCCATGGCCGGAAAAGATCTTCCCGGCGACATGGCGCTCCGCCGGCTGCTCGTGCCCGAGGACGGGTGGGAGGTCGTGGCCGAGGGGCTCGGCTTCGCCGATGCGCCCTGCGCCGACGCCGATGGCAACTTTTACTTCTGCGATATGAAGGCTCCGGCGATCTATCGCATCGCCGCGGCCGATGCCGCCCGCATGACGATCACGGAGGAAGCCGTCAGCGGCCTCGAGTTCGGCCCCGATGGCCGCCTCTACGGGTGCAACGGGCCGAAGAAACGCCTCATCGCGATCGATCCAGCAAGTGGTCGCGTCGAGGAGATCACAGGCGACCTCGCTCCCAACGATCTCGCAATCCTGCCGGACGGCACCATCTTCGTCACCGAGACGGGCAAGCAGCAGGTGACACGGATCAATCCAAAGACCGGCACGAAGACGGTGGCTGACACAGGCATCACCGGGCCCAACGGAATCGCACTCTCGGGTGACGCGGGCACGCTGGCGGTGTCGGACTACAAGGGGGGGCACACGTGGATGTTTCGCGTGCAGGCCGACGGCACGCTCGATGCGAAGGCGCCGACGATGGAGATGCGGCGGCCGATCGACCCGAAGGGAGAGTTCAAATTCCACGAGCCGCCGCCGCTGCTCCCCGCGTCGGGGGGCGACGGGATGACGGTCGATCGGGCGGGGCGGTGGTATGTGACGTCGGCCCTCGGCGTTCAGGTGTTCGATCCCACCGGCCGGCTGTGCGGCGTGATGCCCAAACCCCGGGCCGACAAGCCGCTCACCAGCTGCGTGCTCGCCGGCTCGAACCGGGACCACCTCTACGTCACGAACGGCGATGCCGTCTATCGGCGAAAACTCGCCGTGGACTGACATCGGGGGGCAGGTGCGGGGTACAGTAAAGGGCCCATGACGATCTGCCTGCTCAAGTCGAAAATCCATCGTGCGGTGGTGACCGGCGCCTCGGTCGATTACGAGGGCAGCCTGACGATCGCGGCCGATCTCGCCGAGCGGGTCGGCCTGCGGCCCTACGAGCGAATTCTCGTGGGCAACATGGCCAACGGCGAACGGTTCGAGACCTACGTGATCTACGGCAAGGCCGGCTCGGGCGTGATCGAGCTCAACGGCGCCACGGCCCACCTCGGCAAGCCCGGCGACCGGCTCACGATCATGTCATTCGCCTGGCTCGACGAGGCCGCAGCCGACCACCACAAGCCGGCCGTGATCGTGCTCGACGAGAAGAACCGCATCGCCCGCGGGTTGTCGTAGGACAGGCTTCAGCCGGTCGGAAGCGTGACAGGCTAAAGCCTGTCCTACGGTGGGCGTGACAGGCTAAAGCCTGTCCTACTCAGGCGAGCAATTCCGGGATTACCTTGGCGTGCTCGACGCCCGTGAGCTTCTGGTCGAGCCCCAGGTGGCGATAGGTGAACCGCTCGTGGTCGAACCCGAGCAGCTGCAGCACCGTGGCGTGGAAGTCGCGGATATGCACCGGGTCTTTCACGATGTTGTAGGAGAAGTCGTCGGTCTCGCCGTAGACCTGCCCGCCGCGGGCGCCGCCGCCGGCCATCCACATCGTGAAGCACCGCGGGTGGTGGTCGCGGCCGTAGTTTTCCTTCGAGAGGCCGCCCTGCGAGTAGACCGTGCGGCCGAACTCGCCTCCCCAGATGATGAGCGTCTCGTCGAGCAGGCCGCGGGCCTTGAGGTCCTGCATGAGCCCGGCGCAGGGCTGGTCGATGTCCTTGCAGCCGTTCTTGAGCCGCCCCACGACGTTGGCGTGGGTATCCCAGTGGTTGAGATAGATCTGCACGAACCGCACGCCCCGCTCGACCATCCGTCTGGCCATGAGCACCGAGTTGGCGAACGAGCCGGGGTTCTTCACGTCGTCGCCATAGAGGGCGAGCGTGCTTGCCGACTCGCTCGCGATGTTCGTGAGGTCCGGCACGCTCGTCTGCATGCGGAACGCCATCTCGTATTGGGCGATCCGCGTGCGCGTCTCAGGGTCGCCGATCTGCTCGAGTGCCCGCTGGTTGAGGGCCTGGAGGCCGTCGAGCGTCGTGCGACGGACGTCGGCCGCGACCCCGGGCGGGTTGTTGATGTAGAGAATCGGGTCGCCGGCGCTGCGGAAGCTCACGCCCGCATACTCGCCCGGCAGGTAGCCGCTCGACCAGAGGCGGGCCCCGATCGCCTGCGGCTGCTCGGGCTTCGATGAGCGGGCCACGAGGACCACGAACGTCGGCAGATCCTTGTTGAGCGACCCGAGGCCGTAGCTCGTCCACGAGCCCAGGCAGGGCCGGCCCACGATCTGGTTGCCTGTCTGCATGTAGCAGATCGCAGGCTCGTGGTTGATCGCCTCGGTGTGCATGCTCCGGATGAAGCACATCTCATCGACCATCGTGGCCGTGTGTGGCAGGAGTTCGCTCACCCACATCCCACTCGTGCCGTGCTGCGCGAACTTGAAGACGGACGGCGCGATCGGAAACCGCTTCTGGCCGCTCGTCATCGTGGTCAGCCGCTGGCCGTTGCGGACGCTCTCGGGGAGATCCTTGTCGTACCACTCGTCCATCTTCGGCTTGTAGTCGTAGAGATCCTGCTGGGGCGGGCCGCCGACCATGTGCAGGTAGATCACGTGTTTTGCTCTCGGGGCAAAGTGTGGGCCGACGGCGCCGGGCACCCTATCGAAGGCCGCGGCCGTCGGCCCAGCCGAGGCGTTGCCAAAGGCGCGGCCTTCGCCCGCGAGCGAAGCGAGTGCCGCACCGCCGAGCAGGTGACTGCCCTGTTCGAAGAACCGTCGGCGGGTGAGGTTCAGGCCCAGCTCGTCGAGCGGGGAACGGATGGGGGGAGGGTTCATTTGCAGAGCACCTCGTCGAGATTCATGAGTTCGTTCGTGAGCATCGTCCAGCTTGCGAGCTGGACCGGGTCGGCCGCCCGAGGCTTCGTGTTGCCGACGCTGATCACCGCCTTCGCATCGTCGGGGTGGGCCTTGTACCACTCGGTAAGCCCGGCCAACGATTTCTTCACGATCGCCGACTCGTCGGCCGCGAGCGGTCTCGCGAGGACCCGCTCGGCGAGGAATTCGATCCGGGAGTCGTCAGTGTCGCCGCCGAGCTCCAGGGCCCGGTCGGCGAGGAACCGCGCCGCTTCCACGAACTGCGGGTCATTGAGCGTCACAAGCGCCTGGAGCGGCGTGTTGGTCCGCTCGCGCTTGACGACGCAGCTCTCACGCGACGGCGCGTTGAAGATCTCCATCGAGGCCGGGGGTGCGGACCGCTTCCAAAACCAATACATGCTGCGGCGGTAGAGCCCCTCGCCCTGGTCGGGCTTGTAGTTCCGCGTGTTGCTGTTGTCCATCGCCACGGCCTCCCACACGCCCTCGGGCTGGTAGGGCCTCACGCTCGGGCCGCCGATCTGCTTCACGAGCAGGCCGCTGGCAGCGAGGGCGTAGTCGCGAACCATCTCGGCATCCATCCGAAACCTCGGACCGCGCGAGAGGAGCCGGTTTGCGTTGTCCTTTGTGAGTTTCTCGGGCGTGGTGGCCGCGCTCTGCCGGTAGGCTGCGCTCGTCACCATCAGCTTGAAGAGCTTCTTCACGTCCCAGCCGCTTTCGCGGAACTCGACGGCGAGCCAATCGAGCAGTTCCGGATGGCTCGGAAGCTCGCCGGTGATCCCGAAGTCGCCGGCCGTGCGCACGAGGCCCGTGCCGAAGACCTCCTGCCAGAACCGGTTCACCGTCACGCGGCTCGTGAGCGGATGCTCCTGGAGCAGGAGCCATTTGGCCAGACCGAGGCGGTTCTTCGGCAGGCTCTCGGGAAACGGCGGGAGGATGTCGGGCGTGTCGGGCTGCACCTCGTCCTTCCGCTTGTCATATTCGCCACGGTCGAGGACGTAAGCCTTCGGCATATCGGGTTTTTCCTGCATCACATGCGCGATGGTGCCGCGCTTGCGGATCCCGGTGCTTTCGGCCTCGAGTTTGCCGAGCGCGGCCATCGACTGCTTGAACGGCTCGTCGAACGTGGAGAGCCACCAGTCGTAGATCGCACTCGCGGCCTTGGGTCGCTCTGCGGCAGGGAGTTTGACGATGTCGGCGATCGTCTGTGCGCGCGAGAGCCCCTCCACCTCACCGGCCGAGAGCGCCCGCCCCCAGATCGTGAGGTTCGCAAGGCCGACGCCGTGCGCCGCCCCGTCCGATGACCGGCTGCCGATCGTGAGCGGCGCGTCGCTCCTGATCGAATTCCGCTTGAACTTGTTGTTCTCGACGTTCGGCTTCTGCTGAAGTTTGCCGTCATAAAAGATCTTCACGCCCTCGGCCTTGCCGGACCCGTCGTACGCCAGCGTCACGAGGGTCCACGTGTCGGCCTTGAGCTGGTCCTTGGCGGCCACCTTGAAGGCGTCATCGGGCCAGGCGTGGACCATGTGCATGGCCACACGGCGGCCCTGCACCCACACATCCCAGCCGCGGCGGGCCTGGGCGTCGTCCATCCGGGCGACCACGGCGTAGCCGCCGTCGTTGGCCGGAGGCCGAATCCAGAATGAGACGCTGAACGCCTGATCGTGCTCGAAGTCGCCGGCGGTCTGGATCTCGGCCGCCTTGCCGTCGAGCAGGAGCGCCGGCGCGCCATTCGGACCGGCCTGCCACGCGGCCGACGTGAGCGGGATTTCGCTCTCTTTCCCGTAAAGCCTGACGCGGGTCGTGAGGCCCTCACCTTCGACGAGGGGCAGATCGAGGAGTGGCGTATCTTGCGGCAGCGACTTCGCCACCACGCTTGGATCGGCCGTCTGGATCCAGGCGTCGAAATCAGGCCGGGCCGCCTTCTTCCGCTGCTCGACGGCGGCCTTGGCGACGGGAATCTCCTTCTCGAGCACCGCGAAGCGCGGCCGATCCGCCGGCTTCGGCACCGGCAGGATCGGCGGCGTGTCTTGGACGTTGCCGTCCATCGGGTTTTGCGTGGTGTTATTGAAGAACGCCGAGAGCTCGTAGAACTCCTTCTGCGAGAGCGGGTCGAACTTGTGGTTGTGGCAGACGGCACAGCCGGTCGTCAGGCCGAGCCACACGGCCGACGTGGTTTCCGTGCGATCCCGCGTGTAAAGGACGGCGTATTCCTCGGGGATCACGCCGCCCTCGTTGGTGGTGATGTTGCAGCGGTTGAAGCCGCTCGCGATCCGGTTGTCGAGAATCAGATCGGGGGTGGCGTTCGGGCCGTGCTCCTGCACGAGGTCACCGGCCAACTGCAGGATCGTGAATTGGTCGAACGGGACGTTGCGGTTGAAGGCGTTGATCACCCACTGCCGGTAGGTCCACATCTCGCGGTAGTTGTCGATGTGGATGCCGTGCGTGTCGCCATAGCGGGCGTAGTCGAGCCAGTGCCGGCCGCGATGCTCGCCCCATTCGAGGCTCGCGAGGAGCGCGTCCACGAGCCGCTCGTAGGCGTCGGGGTGCGGGTCATGCACGAAAGCATCGACGAGCGCCGG
This sequence comes from Pirellulales bacterium, assembly GCA_040397685.1. Taxonomy (GTDB): domain Bacteria; phylum Planctomycetota; class Planctomycetia; order Pirellulales; family UBA1268; genus RGVT01. The sequence continues at coordinate 24,156 of JBBAVM010000023.1, read as the reverse complement.
CTCCGGCGGGAGGCCGGTGAGGTCGAGGGCGAGGCGGCGGGCGAGCACGCGGCGATCGGCTTCGGCTGCGGGCGTGAGCCCCTCCTGCTCGAGCCGCGCGAGGATGAACCGGTCGATCGGGTTTCGCACCCAGGCTTCGTGCTCGACAGCCGGGGGCTCCGACCGCACGGGTGGGATGAACGACCAGTGGGGCTGATACTCGGCCCCCTCGGCGATCCAGCGCTTCAACTTCTCCTTCTGCTCCGACGACAGCGTCTTTTTCGCGGTTGGCGGCGGCATCACCTCCTCAGGATCATCGGAGAAGATGCGGTCGAGGGCCACGCTCGAATCGGGGTCGCCCGGGGCGATCGACCCGCTCTCAACGGCGGCGTCGCGATCGTCGAGCCGGAGATCGGCCTTGCGGCCGGCCGAGTCGGCGCCGTGGCAGCCAAAGCAGTTTTCGACGAGGAGCGGCCGGATGTCCTTGTTGAACGAGAGCTTCTCGGCGGCGGAGCCTGTCTGGGCCAAGCCGAATGCTAAGAGGACTGCGAGCGCGACGCGGTGCGAGAGAGAGCGGAGCATGAAACCTCCTGGTTGCTGACAGGCCGCCCCGGCCCGCGGGCCTAAACGGCTTTCAACGAAACTTCCAAGGGTGTCGGCGTTGCGCTCCGCCGGCACGACATTTCTTCTATCGTCCAATCGTAGCACCGGATTTTCCAAAGCCAAAACGAGCCTGGCCGCAACGGCTTGTCGCACAGCGGGTTAGGGCGCGTGAGGCGGCTCGAGCACCTGGCCATCGGCCAGGAGCCGCTCGCGGAGCCGCTCGTAGGGCACGTCCTGCACGGCCGTGCCGCCGTCGATCGCGAGGACGGCCGCTGTCGCCGCCGACTGGCCGAGGATCATGAACACGGGCTCCATCCGGATCGACCCGTAGGCGATGTGGCTCGCCGACGCGCAGACCGGCGCGAGCAGGTTGTCGCATTCGCCAGCCTGCGGCACGAGCGATCCGTAGGCGATCGCGTAGGGGCCGCCCGTGCTTAGGCCGACGTCGCCCTCGTTCTGCACGAAGCCCTCGGGCGTGACGTACCGCTGCACGTTGTGGCTGTCGATCGTGTAGCTTCCCATCCCGACCGGGTTCGGCGTGGGCTTTTTTTTCCGCAGTTCGTTTTCCGTCATCACGAATGCCCCCACCATCCGCCGAGCCTCGCGGATGTAGAGCTGGTGGCTCCAGTGGCCGGTGTCGGTGAATTCGTCCTTCGGCAGGCCCCAGCCGCGGAGCCTCTGCTGCACCGCCTGGGGCACGCGGGGGTCGTTCGCCACGAACCAGAGGAGCCCCTGCTGGTAGGCTGCATGCTCCGCGATGATCTCGCGGCGACGGGCGTAGCTCGCCTCGGGATAGTCGGCGCTCGCGCCAATGTTGTCGAAGCTGAAGGGTCCGTGGTTGTTGGTGTCGGTCTTGCCATTGGGCAGCGGGTCGAACTTCGCGAAGAACTCGTCCCAGCCGGCGGCGAAGAGCCGCAGGAGGAGTTCGTACTGGTCGGCGTCGTAGCCGGCAGGCTTTGGGAACGGGAGCCGGTTCTCCGGCACGTTCGTGAGGCACATGCGGAAGCAATAGGCCTGCACCCGTCTGTCGCCCGAGCCGAACTCACCGACGGGCTCGGTGCTGATCCGCGGCAGAACGCCGCTCTTGGGGTCGCCCGGCACCCGGTAGGCGCTGATGGGCGGCACGACGCCGAAGTGATGGCGGTGGTGGAGCACGCCGACCTGCACGCCGGCGTGTTCTTCGCCGTAGACGGTGCTCGCCTCGCGGCCCACGTGGTAGGCGACGCCGGCCGCCGCCAGGAGGTCGCCCTCGTAGGTGGCGTCGATGAACATTGTGCCGGGGTATGTGTCGCCCGTGAGGGTCGTGATCGACTCGATGAGGGCCCCCGCCTTCCTCACTCCGTGCTCGCGGTCGAGCCACGCGTCGCGGACGACCTCGATGCCGTTGGAGGCGACGTAGTCTTCGAAGATCCGCTCGGCGACGTGTGGCTCGAAGACCCACATCGTCTTGGCCTCGCCATCGCTCGCCGAGTGGCCCTGGCCCCGATTGCCGTAGGCCGAGCGATCCTGCCAACGCCACGCCTCCGGCCGTTCGTAGTGGAGCCACACGCGGTGGTAGAAGTCGCGGGCCAGACCGCCGATCACCGCCTTGTCGCCGGTGTCGGTGAAGCCGAGGCCGCCGCTCGACAGGCCGCCGAGATGCCGGTCGGGCGAGACGACGACCACCGTCTTGCCCATCCGGCGGGCCTGGACCGCCGCGATGACGGCCGCCGAAGAGCTGCCGTAGACGACGACGTCGCGCAGGTCGTGCATGCGGGCGAAGGCCGTCGGGCACGAGACGGCCGCAGCCATGCCGGCGACGATCGACGCGAGTGACCTGGGAAATCGCATGGCTGGCCTCCGCGGGAACCGGCTCCCGAAGCCATCATGGCAGGGGAACGTCGTTGCCGCGTAGACTTCCCTCGTTCGAGCGGCGGGAAGCACTCGTCGCCGGGCGGAGGGCCGAGGCCACATGCGTGCGAAAGCAGGGCTCGAGTGGCGGTGGGGAGCGATCGCGGCGGCCGCGATCGGGCTGACTTTCGGAGGCACCTGGATGTGGTGGCAAGGAGCGGTGGCCGACGACGTGCCCACCGGCCCGCGGGCCGAGGCGTGGAAACGCGTGCAGCAGGCGCTCGACGAGGGGAAGCCGAAGACGGCAGCCGAGGCCCTTGCAGGCGTCGAGCAGGCGGCCGTGAACGAAAAAGCGTGGGCGGAGGCAGCGCGGGCGATCGCCACGCGGGTGCTCACCGCCACGGGCGACCGGCCACCCGACGATCCCGAGCGGCTCGTGCAGTTGGCGGCTGCGATTCAACAGGCGCCGCCCGAGACCCGGGCCGTGCTCCGGGCGATCCAGGCGAACTGGACGTGGGGGTTCTTTCAAAACAACCGCTGGCGGTTCGCGCAGCGCACGGCGGGCGGCGCGGCCAGCGATGACCTCGCGACGATCGCCTCATGGGATCTGCCCGCGGTCGTCGGTGAGATTCGTAGGCGCTTCACCGCGGCGCTCGCCGAGCCCGCGGCCCTGCAGAAACTGCCCGTTGGAGAGTGGACGCCGCTCATCGCCCCCGGCTCGATGTCCGACGCCTACCGGCCCACGGTGTGGGACGTCGTCGTGCGCGACGCGATCGAGTTTGCCGTGTCGGGCGAACGGGGCGTCGTCGCGCCGGAAGACGTGTTTGAAGTGGCCGCCGACTCGCCGGCCCTCGGCACTGCTGTCGAATTTCTGGCGTGGAAGCTCGAGGACGATCCGGCCGTCACCGACCGGGAGTCGCCGCTCCTGGAGACGGTGCGGCTCTACCGTGATCTGCTGGCGTTCCACCGCGGCGACAAGGATCGCACCGCGTTTCTGGCCGCCGATCTCGATAGGATCCTGTGGGTGGCCGGCGTTGCCGTGGGAGACGGGCTTGCCGATGCGAAGGAGGCCGCGCTCGAGGCGTTCATCGAGCGGGCCGGCGGGCACGAGACGGCTGCGGTCGCCCGGTTTCACCTCGCGGAACTCGCGCGCGAGGCGGGCGACCTCGCCGAGGCGCGGGTGATCGCTGCGGCAGGGCTGGCGGCCCATCCCAGCAGCCCGGGTGGAAAACTCTGCAAAAACCTGATCGCGGAGATCGAGGCGAAGTCGCTTGCGGTGCAGACGGAGCGGACGTGGGCGGCGCCGTGGCCCGTGATCCGGATCACAACGCGAAATCTCGACACGGCCCACATCCGGATCGTGAAGGCCGACTGGCTCGCCCGCGTGGCGGCCGGCAAGCCGCAGTGGCAGTGGCTCGACGATGCCGACCGGCAGGCAATTCTCGCCCAGCCCCCGGTGAAGACGTTCCCTGTCGCCATTCCTGCTGCCAAAGACTTCTCTGATGTGCAGCACGACGTGCCGGTGCCGCAGGATCTCGCGCCGGGCAGCTACTGGGTGCTCGTGAGCCACGCGGCCGACTTCGGCGACAAGGACAACGTCGTCGAGGCGGCGCTCGTGTGGGTGAGCCGGATCGGGATCGTGTCGGAAGGGGGCGGCAGCCGGACGGGCGAGCCACTCGCCGGCTACGTCGTCGATGTCGCCACGGGCGAGCCGCTGGCGGGAGTGAGCGTGAAGGCGTTTGTCCAGGAGGAGGGAAGGCATCCGCCCCGGTACACGGCGGGACCCCCGGCAACCACCGATCGCGAGGGCCGGTTTGCATTGCCCGCGGTGCATGGCCGGCAGGCTGTGCTCCACGCCCAGGCGAAGCTCGACGGCCGCGACGAGGCGACGGCCACCGAGCCGACGCACGTCTGGCAGCATGATGACGAGCAGGAGCACCACGCGATCGTGCTCATGACCGACCGCGGCATCCACCGCCCCGGGCAGATCGTGTTCTATAAGGGGATTCTGTGCTTGGCCGATCCGACGAACCGGAAGTATGAGGCGCGCGGCAACCGGAACGTCAAAGTTGTGCTGCGGGATGCCAACGGCCGCGAGACGGCCACGCTCGAGCACACGACGAATGCCAATGGCTCGTTTCACGGCACCTTTCCGATCGCCACGGGCGCGCTGCCGGGCCAGTGGACGATCCTCGCCGAAGGGGATGGGGCGACAGGCGTGGCAAGCGTGCGGGTGGAGGAGTACAAGCGGCCGAAGTTCCAGGTAACGCTCGCAGCTGCGGCGGGTGATGTCGTTCTCGGCCGCGACGTCACGCTCACCGGCACGGCGACCACCTACACGGGGCTGCCCGTTGCGAATGCGAGGGTGCGCTATCACGTGGAGCGCGAGGTGCGGTTTCCGCCGTGGTGCCGCTGGTTTTTTCCGGGGCTGCCCTTCGGCGGCGAGGCCGCGCGGATCGCCCGGGGCACGGTCGTCACCGATGCCAACGGCGTGTTTAGGATCACGTTTGCGGCGAAGCCGGATCGCTCGGTGCCGCGCGAGAGCGCGCCCGTGTTCACCTTCGCCGTCACGGCCGATGTGACCGATGCCGGCGGCGAGACGCGGAGCGACGAGCACCGCGTGATGGCCGGCTACGCGCCCTTCGAGGCGAGCCTTTCGGCCGAGCCCTGGCAGGCCGTGAATGCCGACGGCGCGCCGGCTGCCGTGCCGATCACGCTCGCGACGCACGCGCTCGACGGCGGCCCGCGAGCTGCGGCAGGCACGCTCACGGTGCGCAAGCTCGTGCAGCCCGACAAGGTGCCGCGGGGGAGCCTCTTCTCGCCGGGCGGCGAGCCGCCGCGGCCGCGGCGCGGCGGCAAGGGGCGGCCCGCGGTTGGCAAACCCGCGCCCGCGCCGCTCGATCCGGCCGACGTCGAGACGTGGGCTGCGGGCGAGGCCGTGTTCACGGAGAAGGTGGCGACCGATGCCGCCACGGGCAAGGTGGTGGTGACGGCGAAGCTTTCTCCTGGCATCTATCGGGCCGAGTTCGAGATGCCCGCCGCCGGCGATACGCCTGCCGTCAAGGCTCGGCGCACGATCGAGGTGCTCGCGCCATCCTCCACGCGCTACGGCGTGAAGCGGCCGCTCACGCTCGTTGCCGAGCGGCTCGTGGCCCAGCCGGGCAGCGAGTTCAGGGCGCTCGTCGGCACCGGATACGACACCGGGCGGGCGCTCGTCGAGGTGTCGCAGGCCGGCAAGACGCTCTCCCGCTCCTGGACAGAGCTGGGAAAGACGCAGTGGCCGGTGAGCGTGAAGGTCGGGGAAGAGCAGCGGGGCGGGTTCACCGTGCGGGCATGGCTCGTGCACGAAGGGCGGCTCGAGAGTCGCACGCTCACCGTGGACGTGCCGTGGACGAATAAAAACCTCGCGATCGAGTGGGAGCGGTTCACCCGCCGCGTGGAGCCAGGAAAACAAGAGGTGTGGCGGGCCAAGATTTCCCATCTCCCTCTCCCTCCGGGAGAGGGCAGGGGTGAGGGTGCGCCGGCTGTCGCGGAGATGGTGGCCACGCTCTACGACCAGTCGCTCGACGCGCTGGCTCCGCACGACTGGCCGCAGGGGCTCTCGGGTCTCTTCCGTCGCGAGTGGGACCATCGCACGGTGACGTTCACGAACGTTGGGCAGACGCTCAACGGGATTCGGGGTCAGTTTGCCACGTGGTACGCCCCGGTGCCGATGACCTATCGCGAGCTGCGCGAGCCGTTTGGCCCGCAGGCTGGCGGGATGATGTTTGGAGGTGGTCGCCGGCTGCGTGGCATGATGCCGATGGCGATGGCGGCCGCACCAGCCGAGGCGATGCAGGCCGACGGCGTCGCGACGAACGGCATCCTGCGGAAAGGGCAGGACAAGCAAGAGCAGGAGCAGGCGAAGACTGGCGGCACTCCGCCTCCGGAAGGCCCCACAGCGCAGGCATCCGCGCCGCCACCGCGGAAGAACCTCGCCGAGACGGCCTTCTTCCTGCCCACGCTCACGTCGAATGCCAGCGGCCTCGTGACGCTCGAGTTCACGCTGCCCGACACGCTCACCACCTGGCAATTCAAGACCCTCGCGCACGATGCCAAGCTCCGAAGCGGCACGCTTTTCGACACCTGCACCGCGGCCAAGGACCTGATGGTGGAGCCGATGGTGCCGCGGTTTCTGCGGGAGGGCGATACGGTCGAGATCCCGGTGAAGGTGAGCAACAAGTCCACGGGCCGGCTCACGGGGGAAGTACGGTTCGAGCTGACCGACGCACGCACGGGCGTCGCCCGCGACGAGCTTGTGGCGACGGCGCGAACGCAGCCCTTCGACCTCGCGGCCGGCGAGTCGAAGCCGGTGTTCTTTACCGTGAAGGTGGCCGACGGCACCGAGACGCTCCGGTATCTCGCCACCGGCTCCGCCGGAAAGGCGAGCGACGGCGAAGAGGCGATGCTGCCGGTGCTCGCGAAGCGGGTGCTCGTGACGGAGACGGTTCCCGTCACGGTGCGGGGGCCGGGCGAGAAGCAGGTCGTCGTCGAGCGGCTCGCGAAGCCGGCCGACACGATCGAGAGCCAGTCGTTCGTCGTCCAGGCGGCGTCGAATCCGGCCTGGTACGCCGTGCTCGCCCTGCCGGCGATCATGGAATCGAGCGACGAGAGCACCGAGACGCTCTTTACGCGGCTCTATGCCAACTCTCTTGCCCGGCACCTCGCGACCCGCGACCCGCGGATCGGCAAGGTGTTCGAGCAGTGGAAGGGGACGAAGGCCCTGACGAGCCCGCTCGAAAAGAACACCGATCTCATGAAGACGCTGCTCGCCGAAACGCCGTGGGTGCGCGAGGCGGTGGACGAGACGGAGGCGCGGGCCAGGATCGCCCTCCTCTTTGATGCGAACCGCGCGGCGGACGAGGTGCAGGCGGCGTTCGCGCGGCTCGACACGCTGCGGAATCCCGACGGCGGCTGGCCGTGGTTTCCGGGCGGGGCGACGTGCGATTCCGTCACGCTCGGGATCATCGCCGGATTCGGCCGGCTGCGGGCGAACGGCGTCGAGATCGACGTGCAGCCCGCGGTGAACGCGATTGCCTGGCTCGACACCCGGCTCATCGAAGAGAAGAAGTGGGCGGAGAAGGTGGAGGAGCCCGTGCTCACGCCGATCGGCTGCTTCGCGCTCTATGCCCGAAGCTTTTTCAAGGAAGACGTGCCGCTCGAGGGGCCGGCGGCCGAGGCCCACGCCTGGGGGCTCGACGTGGGCAAGAAGCGGTGGATGAAGGTGGACTACAGGCGGTCGCAGGGGCACCTCGCGATCGCACTCGCCCGGCACGGCGACCGCGAGACGGCGAAGTCGATCATTGACAGCCTCAAGCAGCGAAGCACGGGCCTCGACGGGACCGAGGACAACTGGCAGGGGATGTGGTGGCGCGATCCGCATCCCGTGTGGTGGAGTTGGGCCAGCGCCCCGATCGAGACGCAGTCGATCATGATCGAGGCGTTCGACGAGGTGGCCGGCGACGCAGCGGCCGTGGAGGCGATGAAGGCGTGGCTTCTGTCGCAGAAGCGCACGAGCCGCTGGGAGGGTAACCGGGCGACGGCCGACGCTGTCGCGGCGCTCCTTGGCCGGGGCGACGACCTGCTCGCATCGCAGGAACTCGTGACCGTGACCGTGACGGTGGGCGGTGAGCCGGTGAAGCCCGCGGCGGTCGAGGCCGGGACGGGCTTCTTCGAGGAGCGGTTCGTGCGGCGGGAGATCACGCCGCGGCTCGCCGACGTCGTCATGAAGAAGGCCGACAAGGGGATCGCCTGGGGCGGCATCCATTGGCAGTATCTCGACGACATCGCGAATGTGCCGGCTGCGGGTCGCGAGGAACTCGCGATCGAGAAGCAGCTGTTCGTGAAGCGGTTTACGAAGCGCGGCCCAGTGCTCGAGCCGGTGGCTGCCGGAAAGCCGATCGATGTCGGCGACGAGCTCGTCGTGCGGCTCGTGGTGACGAGCGACCGGGACTACGAGTTCCTGGAACTCTCCGATCATCGGCCGAGCCTGACGGAGCCGGTGGATGTGCTCTCCGGCTGGCGCTGGGGCGACGGCGTGGGCTGGTATGCGGCCGTGCGCGACACCTCGATGCAGCTCTTCTTCGAACGGCTGCCACGGGGCACGCACGTATTCGAATATTCGCTGCGGGCTGCTCATCGCGGCAGCGCATCGAGCGGCTTCGCGACGATCCGCAGCCGCTACGCCCCGGAGTTTTCGGCCCACTCTGCGAGTGTGCCCGTGGACGTGAAGTAGGACAGGCTTCAGCCTGTCATGATTCCCGACAGGCTAAAGCCTGTCCTACGTGGGCCCCCGACAGGCTAAAGCCTGTCCTACGGCCGTGGTATCCTGAACAGCATGGCTGATCGCGACCAATCCCTGACGAATGAACTCGCCCGCGAGCGCAACCGCGAGGCGGCCGATCGCACGCTCCTGGCCTGGATCCGCACGAGCCTGGCGATGATCTCGCTCGGATTCGGCATCGAGCGGCTCGGGCAGGCGGCGCTCGCCTTCGACGGCCGCCTGGCCGGATTCTCGCCGCTCAAGACGCGGCTCTTCGGGGCTTCGCTGATCGCACTCGGAGTCGCTGCCACGCTTGCCGGCATGTGGGAGCACAAGCGGGTGCTCGAGGCCGTGTCGCAGGACGACTACCGCTATACCGACCGGCCCCCCATCGCCCGCTACATGGGAGTCGCCCTCATCATTGTTGGCCTCGCGGCGCTCGCGCTCATGCTCGTGCACTTCTCAAACCCAAGCATCCCCGGGCCGGTGGGCGGGTGATGGTCTGGCCGCACGTCTATGATCCGTGCGGCTGGCCGCTCGGATCGACCTGCCTCGCGGCCCTGCCGCTTGTCGTGCTCCTCGGGCTTCTCGCGGTGGCGGGCTGGTCGGCACCTCGTGCAGCGGTCGCAGGCCTCGTGACGGCCCTCGCGATCGCCGTCGGTGTCGTGGGGATGCCTGCCGACGCGGCGTTTGCATCTGCGGCCTACGGCGCCGCCTTCGGCCTCTTTCCGATCGGCTGGATCATCATGGCGGCGATGTTTCTGTATCGGCTGTGCGTCGAGGCCGGGGCGCTCGACGTCATGAAGCGATCGGTGATCGGGCTCTCGGCCGACCACCGGCTTCAGGCCCTGCTCATCGCGTTTTCGTTCGGCGCGTTCCTCGAGGGCGTCGCGGGGTTCGGTGCGCCCGTTGCGATCTCGGCGGCGCTCATGGTGGGCGCGGGGTTCCCCGCGATCGAGGCGGCCTGCCTCGCGCTCCTGGCGAACACGGCACCGGTCGCGTTCGGCGGCCTCGGCACGCCGATCGTGACCCTCGCGAAGGTCACCGGCCTCGAGGAGCAGGCGATCTCGGCAATGGCTGGACGGCAGCTCCCGTTCTTCTCGCTGCTCGTGCCGGCCTGGATGGTGTGGGCGATGGCCGGCTGGCGGGGGCTCGCCGGCGTGTGGCCGGCGGTCGTGGTCTGCGGGGCGACGTTCGCCGGCGTGCAGTTCGTGATGGCGAACCTCGTTGGGGCGGCGCTCGTGGACGTGGTCGGCGGCATCGCGAGCCTCGTGACGCTTGCGATCTTCCTGCGGATGTGGAGACCGCGGGAGACGTGGCGGCATGGTGACGGTTGGACTGTGGCCGCCGCCCGCCCTGACGTGAGTGGAGATTCCGCGCGTCGCATCGCCTGGGCCTGGGCGCCGTGGGCGGTGCTTTCGGTCGTGATGTTCGCTTGGGGGCTGCCGGCCACGAAGGCCGTGCTCGAGGGCCGGGTGGGGCCGCTCGGCTCCGGCGTCATGGCTCCCGAGTTTCCCGTGCCACGGCTCGACGGCCGGGTGGCGAAGGTGCCGCCCGCCACGCGCGAGCCGCGCGAGATCGAGTGGGCGGTCTACCGGTTCAATTGGCTCTCCGCCGCTGGCACAGGGATTCTGTCCGCCGCGATGCTCGCCGTGCCGTGGCTCGGCATCCCGTGGCGACGGGCGCGGCGGATCTGGTGGTCAAATCTCGCCGCCCTCGCGCCGTCGCTCGCCACGATCGCGGCGATGCTCGCGCTGGCGTTCGTGACGCGGTATTCGGGCACCGACGTCACGCTCGGCCTCGCGCTCACGTGGTCGGGCGCGGCGTACCCCTTCTGTGCGGCGCTCCTCGGGTGGCTGGGCGTCGCGCTCACCGGCTCCGACACGTCGAGCAACGCGATGTTCGGCAGCCTGCAGCGGGTGACGGCCGAGCAACTCGGCCTCGACCCGCTCCTGATCTGCACCGCCAACAGCACCGGCGGCGTGATGGGGAAGATGATCGACGCCCAAAGCATCGTCGTGTCGGCCACGGCCACGGGCACGCACCGCCAGGAAGGGGCGATCCTGCGGCGGGTGTTCCCGCACTCCCTCGCCCTTGCGGCCCTGATGGGCCTTCTCGTGTGGCTCCAGGCCGGCCCGCTGGCGTGGATGGTGCCGAGTAGTCCGCCAGGATGAGTTTCGTCACCCAGCGGAAACTTCCACAAGCTCCGGATATGAATGAGCCACTGGAATCGGAAGGCCGTCTTGCCGTAAGCCATCGAGATGGAACTCAATGGCTTCATGGATGAGGCGTTTGACCTCCTCACGGGTATCAGCAGCGGCGATGCATCCCGGCAGGTCGGGAACATATGCCCCGACGCCTTTGTCTGTCTCCTCGATCACGACGAGATATCTCATCAATCGCTCTCCTCGGGAGGCTTCCCGGACCGGGGTGTTTGTTTCAAGCCCGCCTGCTTCAAAACGCTGTTCAGGGTCCCCGGAGGCACGTCGGCAGATTCCTTTCCGGCAACCGTGACCGTGCCAGTTTTGGCTGGATGGTGAAACTGCCGGTGGCTTCCGCGCTGGCGAACCTGAACCCAGCCATCATCTTCGAGCCTTCGTATCAGGTCCCGAATACTGGTGGGCATTCGTACAGCATACATCCGGAATCTTGTCGGGGCAAGTCCGGCGATCGGTCGGTGTGTGCAGATTTCTCGCTTTACGATCGGTTGTGGGCTGTGGCTACCGAGCGTGGAAGATGCTGCTGTCGATGGCTGGAAGCCCGGGTGCTCGCCCAAAAAGCCCCGGGCGGGTGGTGCTCGTGGCGATGAACTCGCCCGGCTCTGCCTCCACGATCGTGCTCGCGTGGCACGATCGGGTGGGCAAGTCACCCGGCACGAAGCCGCGGGCAACGATCGCCGCGGTGTCATGGCTGGCTCCACGAACGGCCGCAGTCGACATCAGGGCCACGGCCATCCACGTCGTCCGCGCGAGTCTCATGCGAGCTGCCTCTCCAGAGGTCCCGTGACGGAAACACACAGGTTTTCGCCGCTTTCGCGCGGCCATGGCCGCGTGCGCGTCTCTACACTGTAGCAAAGTGGTGCACATGCCCCGGCACCGACGAGCGCCACCCCGCATCATGAGAGCCATGCCCCTGGTCATTGTTTTGATGCTCTTGCCGTGGGCAGCGATTTCTGCCGCGGAGCCGCCGCATCCGCTCGTGCCGGCCGCCGGTGCGGTGACCTATGCGCCACATCCACACTTTCGCTGGCAGCGGGAGGAAGACGCAGCGCTCGACGACGTGCACCAAATCCAGATCGGGAGAGACGAGGCGTTCGCTGATGTCGTCTGCGACGACAACGTCGAAGTGGTGTCGCGATTCGTCCCGGTGGAGCCGCTGGCCCCCGGTACCTATTGGTGGCGTGTGAGGCGCGGCGACGGGGAATGGTCGGTTCCCACCTTGTTCGAGGCGCGGGCGCCGGAACGTGCGTTTACGATTCCAGCCGGCAGCGATGCGGCGGCGGTAGCGCGGGTGGTGCGCGAGGCGGCTGCCAGCGGGCCGGCGCTGGTGAACTTCGAGCCGGGCGAGTATCGGCTCGCGCCGCCAGATGGCGACTGCCTGGTGACACTCGCGAATGCGCGCGATCTCGTTATCGACGGGCACGGGGCGCGGCTGGTACTCGACGGCACGTTTCTGATGTTGAACGACTGCCAGCGGGTCACGCTTCGGCGTCTCACGGTGCTGCCCGCACGGCCCGGCCACACACTGGTGCGGGTCGTCGGGAAGGATCCGGCGGCGGGGCGGCTCGTCGTGAAGCCCGCGCCGGGCTACGACGCCGACGTGGCCCGCTTTTTCACGATGGACCGCAGTGGTGGCAGCTTTCTCGGGTGCATGGATCCGGATCGGCACGGTGCCTACATTCCCGGAGCAGGGGTGTCGGCACGCGGGGCCGGTGTCACGCCCCAGCCGGACGAGGCCGGACAGTTCGTCGTGAGTCCTGTGCAGGCAAAGACGCTCGAGCTCATTCCGGAGGGCTCCCTTGCCATCGTCACCACATATCGTTGGCAATGGGTGCGGATGAATCGCACCGAAGAATGCACATTCAGCGATGTCACCGTGACCGACCTGCCCGGAGCGTTCTCCGGCGGCAGCAACAACTCCGCCCGCAGCTATCTTGCCTGCAGGGTGAAGCCGCGCTCGCCGCAGGACTTCTTCGGCGGCCATGCCGCCACCGGCAGCGGGCGGATCGGCGAATGGATCGAGGGCTGCGAGTTCGAATGCCTGCCCGACGATGGCCCGGCGGAGCAATCGTTTCGCCAGGCCATCCAGCGGGAGGACGGTGCGGACGCGGTCGTCGTCGCTGGCAACGCGGTGCGCACGGGGGATCGTGTGGCGCTCGTGCATGCACGGAGCCACAGGGGCGTGGCGGCGGTCGCGCGGAACGTGACCGGTGGCCGGGTGCAGTTCGATCGTCCGCTGGCGGAGTTGCTCGCCGCCATCGGCCACGACGCCGCCCGCGGGTGGGATGGTGTGTTTCTCTATCGCGACGCGCCCAGCAACGAGGACTTCGTCTATCGCCGTAATCGCACCTCTGGTGGCCGGGCCCACGGCGTGAAATTCAACGGCACACGGGCTTGGATCGCCGACAACCACTTCGAAAATATCAACGGCAACGCGGTGCTCGCGGGCTACGTCTCGGAAGTCTCCGGCCACGGTGCCCGCGACGTGCTCGTGACGGGCAACACCATCGTGCACTGCGGCTGGACGCCCATCGATGTGCGGTCGACCTCCGGGCTCGGGGGCAACATCATCATCCGCGACAACCGTGTCACCGGCACGCGGTCAGCCGCCGTCGCCATCCGGGGCTGTGACGGCGTGACCGTCGCGGGCAACGAGTTCGCATCCCCCGCGCCCCCGAGCGACGGCGCGTGGATCGTCGTCGAGTCGTCCTCGAACGTCGTCGCGTCCGGCAACCGGTTTCCGCCCGACATCCCAGAACTGAAACGCCTTCCGGAACGGCGATGAGATGCGCCCCGGGTCCGCGTGGGGGCGCAGTCACTTGCCGATCGACTCGATGAAGTCGAGGAGGCTCGCGAACTGGCCGATCGTGAGGTCGGCGACGAGTCCCTCAGGCATGATGCTCGTGGGGAGCTTCTTGCGGTCCTCGATCATCGCCTTGTCCACGGCGTGTTCCAGGCCCTGCCCGTCGCGGAGCGTGAGTGATGTGGAGCCCTCGTTCGTGACGAAGCCGAGAAGTTGCCGGCCGTCGTCGAGCACCAGCAGCGTGGTGGCGAATCCCTGGGCGATCGACTTGTTGGGCTGGAGCACGCTCTGGGCCAACTGCTGCCGGTTGTAGATGCCGGCGGCATTCGCCAGCGACGGCCCGAGGCCCGCACTGTCCACGCCGGTCGCATGGCACGCCACGCATTTCCTGGCGAGGAACAGTTCCATGCCGATGGCGCGATCGCCGCGGCGGGCATCGACGAGCTTGAGCACGTCGTTGACGGGGCGGGCGCCCACCTTCGGCCCGGTGTCGGCGGCGATCTCGCGGACGGCCTCGGCATCGATGCCGAGCGCGGCGATCGCCGCATGGGCTGCCGCGCGGAGGACGTCGTCATCCTGCTGGTCGGCGGCGGCCACGAGGCTCGTCGCCAGCACCTTCGACTGCGTGCGCACGCTGGCCTCGACGAGGGCCGCCCGCCGATCGGCCGACATCTTCCACGCGTCATCGAGCCGCGCCGCAGCCGCACCGCGAATCGCGCTTTTGGCCGCGCTCGAGCCGGCGACCGAGAGCAGCATCTCGTCGGCAAGAGCCGCGTGGGCCGGTCCCTTGCCGCCGAGCCCCTCCACGGCTGCGGGATCGGCGATGGCCGCCGCGCTCTCCCGCGCTGCCAGTCGGGCCGCCGCCAGGTGGCGCAGCCTCCGACGCCTCGAGGAACGTGACGAGGGCTGCGGTCGAGTCGCTTCGCGCGAGGAGGCGAGGCATGACCGCATCGCCCGGCAACCGGTGCAGCCCGAGCGTGCGGGCCAGAGCGGGCAAGGCCGCCGGTTCGCAGGTCTTCACGGCCTCGAGAAGGGCCGACTGCAGCCGGTCCGACGCGAACCAGCGCTCGAGCGCGTAATAGGGGCCGCGGGTGTCGGGTCGTGTGCCCCAACTTTCCCCCGTCCAGGCCGACTCACGCTGCCAGAGCCGTGCGGCTGCCCAGGCGAGATCGCCACCACGAGCGGCATCTCGCGACTCAGCCAGTCGCGCGAGCACCGCATCGGCCGCGGCGTCGGAGTGGATCTCGCCGAGCACACGCGCGGCCGCGCGATGCACGGCCGACTGCGTGGCCGGGTCATCGAGCGCCTGCGTGCAGGCCGCGATCACGTCGGCCTCGTGCGCGCCGGCCAATCGCACGAGCCCCTCGACCGCCGTGTGGGCCACGATCGGGTCGGCGTCGGCGGTGAGCGGCATGAGCGCGGCGGGGGACGCGGCTGCATTCAGGCGGACGGTCGCCACCGCGGCCTCCTTCCGCGTGCGCGAGTCCGCCGATCGGAGCGCGGCCTGGAACACATCCTGCGGCACGGCGACCCCGTCGCCGGCGAGATCGCCGAGCGCCCGCACGGCCCACGCAGCCGCCGAGGGATCGGCGGCAAGTTTCACGAGGATCGGCACGGCCCGTCCCTGCTGACCGAGGGCGAGCGTGAACATCGCCGCCACGCGGCTGGCGGGCCGGGCTCGGGAATCGGCGGCGAGTATTTCCATGCCGGTGGCCGCCTCATCCACGAACTGGCGCGCAAGAATCGCCCGCTGGGCGGCCAGCCGCAGCCGATGGCTCGGGCCGCCGAGGATCGTGATGAGTTCATCGGCGGAGGCCTGGGCGAAGTCGGGGACCGTCTGGGAAGTCACACCCTTGGGCACGAGCCGCACGATGAAGCCCACGCCGGGACCGGCCCAGGTGAAGAGGCCGTTCCGCCAACTCGCTGCATAGATGTGGCCTGTCGAATCGACATCGAGATCGGTCGCCCTCGTGAGCCCGAGAAACGTCTCCTGCGTCGCTTCGTAGCCTGCGCCCTTGGCCGTCACGGCGTGGCGGTAGATCTCGCCCCGCCCCCAGTCGCAGGTGAAGGCGGCATCGTTGAATCGTGGCGGCATCCACGGCTCGTCGATCCAGCAGGCGCCCGTGCCCGAGCCACCGCCGTAGTCGGCGAGCGGCGCCACGATCTCGTCAGCGAAGTGCATGTAGCGGCGCGGATAGCCATGGTCCTCGAGTCCCGTGAACGCGTGAAGCCGCACGTTCCAGCCGCCGCCGTCGTTGGTGTTGTCTCGGGTGATGATGTCGAGCAACGGCCCGACCGCGGCCTCGAGGTTGTTGCGCGTGCCGCGGGCGAAGAGGTCGAGGCCATTCGACGTGTGGTCGGCGGGCCGCTTGGAATAGTCGAAGGCGATACCGCGAACGAGGAGCGTGCGTTCATCGGCCACGCCGTCGCCGTCGGCATCGCGAAAGCTGGTGACGTGCGGCGGGTGGAGCACGAGCAGCCGATCATCGACGAAGAGCAGGCCGCGGGGACTGTCGAGATCCGCGACGAACGTCTGCACCTCATCGCAAGCCCCATCGCCGTCGGTGTCGCGAAGCCGCAGGATCCGCCCACGGTGCGGATCACGGCCGAGCGAGCCGTTGCCGTCGCTCGACACGAAAAGCGTGCCCTCGGGCGTGGCCGCCACGAAGACCGGGTAGTTCGCCTCCTCGGGCGTTGCGAAGATCGTGGCGTCGAAGTCGTCGGGCGGCTTGACGTCTTTCATCAGTTTGGCCGCCAGTTCCTGCCGCGAAGTCGCCGGTGCATCGGCGGCAAGCGTTCTGGCGCAGGCGAGAACTGCGAGAACCACGATCGCTGTTCGCATGCGGAAACACTCCTCGGCCCGAACCATCCTCGAAGACGATCACCGCGTGCGAAATGTGCGGCTGTCGATGAGGTCGAGGACAAGGTCCTGGAATCCCTTGCCGGCCTCGCGGTTAGCCCTGACGAGCTTCTCGATCTCACGCTTCTCGGCGTAGTTCGGCACGCGGCCCGCCGCATATGTCATCAGCTTCTCGGCCAGGCATGTCGAGAAAAGGTCGATGTTCGCGACGAGCCAGGCCTTGAACTGAACGGGGCTCTTCACCACTGTGCCATCGGGCAGTGTGCCGGAAGCGTCGATCGTGGCGTCGGA
The DNA here is from genome assembly GCA_040397685.1 of Pirellulales bacterium. Classification (GTDB taxonomy): domain Bacteria; phylum Planctomycetota; class Planctomycetia; order Pirellulales; family UBA1268; genus RGVT01. The sequence continues at coordinate 7,270 of JBBAVM010000023.1, read as the reverse complement.
CTTCGGCCACTTCGCCCGCCAGCGGCCCACCGGATCGTAGTTTTCGAGCACGAACCCGACCGGATCGATCCGGGCGTGGCAGAGGGCGCAGCTCGATTCCTTCGTGTGCGCCGCGAGTAGGTCACGGGGGGTCTTCGCGCCGCGGGTGTCGGGCGTGAGGGCGGGCACGTTCTTCGGCGGGGGTGGCGACGGCATGCCGAGGATGTTTTCCAGCACCCAGGCGCCGCGGATCACCGGCTGCGTATCCACCCCGTTGGCCGTCGCCATGAGGATCGCGGTCTGGCCGAGGAGCCCGCCGTAGCGGCCGCCGCGGTCGATCGCGAGCCGCTGGAACTTGGTCCGCTCTGCGGAGGTGAGCTTGTCTTTGGCTTCCTTCGCGGCCGGCGGCGTGAAGCCGTAGTTCCGCTCGCAGTACTCGATCGTCGAGAAGGTGAAGTCGGGGTCGATGAACGTCGTGACCGGCAGGTTCTTGGCCAGGATCTCGGCGAAGAAGGCATAGGTCTCCTGCCGGGCGAGGTTCGTGGCCGCGTCGTCGAAATTGAACTTTGGGTCGGGCATGATCCCGGAGAGAAGCCTCGTGTCGAGCCACTGGCCGACGAAACTCTTCACCATCGGGGAGAACGAATTCCTCGGCATGAGCCGCGCGGCCTCCCGCCGCAGTACCGCGGATTCACCGAGGCGATTGCGCGTGGCCAGATCGACGAGCGTGGCATCGGGCGGCCCCTGCGTCAGGAAGTAGGAGAGCCGCGTGGCGAGGTCGAACTGGTCGAGTGTGTCGCGGGCGCCTTCAGGCTCGAGGTCGCGGTAGAGGAACCGGGGCGAGACGAGAATGCTGCGGAGCACGAGGTGCAGCGCCTCGTCGAAGGAATGCCCTTCGTCGAGATGCCGCGTGGCGATCGCGAGGAAGCTCACCACCGTGCCGTCGTCTACCGGCCGGCGGAACGCCTGCGGCAGGAACCGCACGAGCATCGACCGCATGAGATCGGCGTCGGACTGGCCCTCCTTCCGTGTGCCGACGATCGCCTGCCGGGCGGCGGCCCGCGCCTTGTCGCGCGGGCTCTCCACCGATTTCGATGGGCCCTCGATCACGACGCGGTGAATCTCGAGCGCCGGGCCCCGCTCGTGATAGAAGTGGCAGAGGGCGTCGGCGATCTCGAACGTGCCCGAATTGGAGCGGCAGACCGCGAGGAGCCGCTTCGTCTTGGCCGAGTCCATCGTGGCCTCGCCCATGTCGAGCGCCGGATCGGCCCAGTGCTTCGAGACGATATCCCAGCCGTTGCGGCCACGGAGCGGGCCCGTCACCGGATGCTTCGGGTCGCCGCTGGGAAACACCGCCTTCTGCCACGCCGCGAGAAACCTCGGGTCGTCGCGAAACCAGGCCTCCATCTGGTCGGCGAGGTCGTCGAACTCGTGGGTCATCTCCGCGTTGGCCCAGCGGAAGAGCACCGTGTCGCCCTCGTAAAGATCGGCCTCGAACGTCGTCATGGCAGGGGCCTCGGAGGCGACGTCGATCGTGTGGAGGAGCCGAAAGGCCGACACCCGCGAACGGTCGGTGGCGGAGACGGGCCGGGCGTAGACCTGGAGTTTCATCGGGCCGTTGAACGTGTGCCCCTGTGGTGAGAGGAACTGCGATGCCTCGACGGTGATCGCATACGTCCCCGAATCCTTCATCTCGATCCGGCTCGGCCAGGTGCAGCTCCGCATGATGTCCACGCTGCGGGAAGCCAGACGCAGGGCGTCCCCATGGATCGTGGCTGCTGAAAAACTCAGGACGACATCGTTCGGGCCTGCTTCCCATCGGGCTGGCGCAGGGGACGGCCGTGGCGGCGGAAAGATCTCGTCGGCGACGTCGCGTGCCACCGCGGCGTAGGCCTCGAGATGGGACGGAGAAAGCACGAGGCCTTCGGCGAGGTTGTCGAAGCCGTGTCGCTCGGTATCGGCCGGGAAGCCGACCGGGAGCAGGAACGAGGGCAGATGGCATACCCGTCGGATCGTCGCTTCATACTCTCCGCGATTGAGCCGCCGAGGCAACGTGCCGCCGATGGCGGTGAAGGCGATAAGTGGTGCGTTGAGAAACGAAATGACCGCGTCGCGCTCGGCGGGCGTGGCCTGTTCCGCATCGGGTGGCGGCATGCGTCGATCCTCGATCGCCTCGACGACGCGGGTCCACAGGCCGACCTGGTCGTGTGAGGACCAGTCGATTGATCGCCCGTCGAGTCGCACGCCCGCCTCGGCCTTGTCACCGGTGTGGCAGTCGAGGCACTTGGCCTCGAGCACGGCATGTACGGCATCCGGAATACGCGCCGGCTCGTCGGCCCGCGCCACGAGCGTGGTGATGGCGAAGACGACGACGGCGGATACCAGCCGCCGCATCACAGCAGAACCTCGTTCATGCTTTTCGACGCGTTCGAGAACCGGTCGGTTTCGATGCCCAGCCGCTGCTGGAGCGTCACATACAGGTCGCCGAGCAGAGGGGCGCCCGGCTGTTTCTGATCGATCGCCACGTGGCTGCCGTGCTTGAGTCCGCCGCCGGCAACGAGCGTCGGCAGGTTGGCGTTGCTGTGACGGCTGGCGTCGCCCATGCCGGTGCCCACGAGCACGATCGTATCGTCGAGAAGCGATATTCCTTCGGGCGTCTTTTTCGCTTGGAGTTGCTTCAGGAACCCTGCGAGGCAGTGGATGTGGGCCGTCTCGATCGCCACGAGGTCGCGGATCATGACGGGATCGTTGCCGTGGTGGGACAGGCCGTGGTAGCCGGCCACGAGCTGGCGGCCGTCGAGCGAGAACACCTGCCCGAGTCCGTGCAAGAAGAGCGACATCACGTGGGTCTGGCCGCCTTCGAGAGCCAGTGCCATCAGATCGTAAAGGATGTTCTCGGCCTCGATCTGGAGGTTTGGCGTGATCGGATCGTAGTCGGGGAGTTTGTATGTCGTGGTGGCGGCCGGTTCGTTCAACGCTGCAAGCTGCCGCTCCATGCGCTTCTCAACCGCCCGCAGCGATTCGAAATACTCGTCGAGCTTGGCACGGTCGCGGGGCCCGAGCGAGCGCTCCAACCGGCGGGCGTCGTCGAGCACGATATCGAGCGAACTCTCACCGCTCGTGAGCAGGTATTCGGTGCGTGCCCGGTCGGCGTCGGATGCGAACAGGCGTCGGTAGAGCACGCTCGGCCGGTCGATCTGCGGCAGCCCGATGCCCTGCTTCGTGAAGCTCATCGCCTGCGGCCCCTCGCCGGAGCCCGCCGTGAGCTCGATCGACGGGTAGCGGGTCTCCTGACCGATCGCGTCGGCGATCATCTGATCGAGCGACCAGGCCCCGGGGTTCATCCCGCAGAGGAAGTTGCTCCACGCGTTGTGGCCGTTCGGGGCGCGGTGATCGAGGCCGGAGAAGACGGTGAACGAGTCACGAAAATCGGCGAGCGGCGTGAGCGTGGGCGGAAGGTCGTAGTCGCGGCCGGGAGTCTTCGGGAGAAATGCGTTTTGATGCCACCCGAGATACGTGCCGATGGCGACAAAATTCCGCGGTCCTGCCGCCGCTGCCGTGGGGGTTCCAAAGGCCTCGAGCGCCGGCAGCGCGATCACCGTCGCCCCGGCCCGGAGGAAATGCCGGCGGTTCACGCGACCTGCCGTTCGCTGCGACCGGGAGCAACTCGACATCATGCTGCGCGCCTCTGCACGTGGTGGCGGGACGGGCCGTACACCCTCATCGTAGCGGGTACGCTCCCGCGCTGAACTGCAAGAACCCGCCGTAAATCTTTACGGAAGCGCAGGCCTACCCCTATTTCCAAATGACCGTTCTCACGCCTGTCGTGACGCGGTTACGGCGACAATCTCGACGACGCGGTCCTGATCCTTCACGACGTACACCACCGCAAGCGGAAGCACGACCAGTAAACGGTCTCCGTAGAAGTCCACGCCCTTGATCGAGGGGTCGGAGCGGAGGATTCGATCGATGCTTGTGACGCTCGCAATGACGGCCTGCTGCTGCTCGGAAGCGATCCAGACTCCAGCCAGATCGTCGATGGCCTTCTCATGCCAGACAACCGTGTACGTCGTCAACGATCGCTCACATCATGAAGGCGACCGAGTACCTCTGCCGTCGAGTGGGTCGCATGTGTCGCGCGCCCACGCTGCTTGATGTCATCAGGAATGAAGGACGCTGCCGCCTCGGCGTAGAGGCGAGCCGCTTCGGGCGCGGCTGGCGAGAAAAACCCGAGTAATTCGCCGTGATCTCCCCGCAGTTCGACGGTCTCCGTGATGCCCTCGAGCGTCTTTTGCACAGCTGCGTCGGTGATGATCCTGATCATGGGAGCCTCGCGAAAAGTTGCACGGGGAAGAGGCCAACGTTGAGATGTATGAACGCTTGTCCAAAAATTTTAGGAGCCCGCCGCGGGCGAGTCGAGCGGTGTTTCGTGTCTCATCACGTTCGCTCCGGCCTTTCCGCGTGGATTTTTGGAAGCTTTGTTGTTCGTCGGCGCTCAGCTGCCGAGGTCGATGGAGAGCGTGCAGCCGGGGCACAGGTCGATCTCCTGCCGGCCTGCAGACGGGAGCGACTCGTAGCGGCCCGTCGTGCCCAGCCGCAGAAGCGACGAACGGCCCTCTTCCGGATCGCTGATCAGATACCAGCGAACACCGTGTGCCTCGTACAGGTCTCGCTTGACCGTGAGATCGCGGGTTCGGGTGGCGGCGGAGAGGATCTCGGCCACAAACGCCGGCGGTTGCTCGACGTGCCTCGGCGGCGCCGGACCGCAGACGACCACGAGATCCGGCCGCACGACGGTGTCATTCGTGACGATCCAATCGATCTCAGCAAGCACCGTGGCGTGGCAGCCAGACGCATCGATGGCGTTCCAGAGCATGGCGGCGAGGCGGGAGAGCCGCTCGGCGTGCCGGCCGAAGGGGCTGGGCGTCATCGCCAGGGCCACACCGTCGAGCAATTCCCAGTCGCCCTCCCATGACGCGTGGTCGGC
>JBBAVM010000023.1:0-2204 GCA_040397685.1 Pirellulales bacterium | reverse complement strand
GGGCCGATGCCGCCGAGGTCGAGCGAGACGCCGTCGTGGGTTTTTCGGAGGGTCGGCGGCCGCTCCCGGATCTCGAGATGGTGCATGCCCGCCGCAGGCCGTCCCGTGGCTGTGGGCGCCGTGATGTCGAAGGCTCCGCCCGTGTCGTCGTGCACCCGCCGGGCGATCGCCACGATGGCGATGAGATCGGGCGAGACGTCCACCCACCCACCTGCCGGTGCTCCGTTGAACCGGCTCGCGTCGGAGTCGCTGCGCCAGGTGCTGAGCGCCCGATCGAGCCGCGCGAGCACGTCCTCGACTTCGCGATGCACCTCGCCCAGCGTCAGGCCCGGCACGTCGCGGGCGAGCGTCACGCGGTAGGTCGTGCCCATCGCCGGTCCGGCGACCGCGGGCAGATCCACTGCATCGGCCCGCAGGGCCGACACGAGCAAGAGCGCGCACGTGGGCAGGAAAGGCTTCATCGGGGCCACCAGTGGGCGAGAGCGGCGGCGGCGAGGCAGGCAAGCATGACGCCGTCGCGCCACGTGAACCGGTCAGCGCGGCTGTTGAGCCGCAGGTGGTCGAGCAGGGCGCCCGTCGCGCAGGCGTGCCGGCAGTAGGCCATCGGGTAGAAGGCGCTCGCGACGAGGCTCACTGCGAAGATCGCGAGGGCCGCGGTGCCGACGACCGCGGGTAGATAGGCGTCGAACGGCTCGAGATCGACGAGATTGAGCGGTAGGTGGAAAAGGGCTGTGAGGATTGCAAGCACGAGGAGGCCCCAGGGGAGCGCCGTGAGCCATGGCCGCAGCCACGCCGGCACGCTCCGCTTCGGGTTCGCCAACCGAACGAGCAGTTGCTGCGCCGCGCCATGGGCGCAGAGATGGGAGCAGTAGACGTTTTTGCGGGCCGTGATCGGAAGGACGACTGCGGCGGCGGCGAGCGCCGCGAGCACGACGGCGCCGCGTGGCACGCCCACCTGGGCCCAGCCCCAGAGTTGGGCCTGCGAGAGGAGCGCACCCGCGCCGAATCCGAGATAGGCGAGCACGGCGAGCGGCAGGGCAAGACGGCCGAACCAGGTGCCACGGGCATGCGTGAAGGCGGTCGCGATCCCCGCCGCAATGATGCCAAGCGCGCCCAGCCGAGGGCCGTCGAGATCATGGACAAGGCCGGCGAGCCAGGCGCGGCGGGCCGCCGGCGTGGCCTCGTGGGCGTGCGCGGCCCGCACGATCCCCTCGGCGACGGCCTGGCTCGTCATCGTGGCGCCGCTCACACCCTCGACGCCCGTCGCTTTCGGGTCGAGGCCGGCGATTTCCTCGATCGTCATCCCGCGGTAGACGCGGCGAAACGCCCGGTCGTCGCGCACGTGGCCCACATAGGGCTCGTTGTCGAACGTCGCGAGCACGGCAACGCCGGCGACTTTTCCAGCCGTGTCGAACCCGATGAGGGTGTCGGTGGGCCCCTGGTAGCCGATCACGCGGTCGGCGGCCGGGCTCGTGCGAAGCGCCCAGCCGAGCGGGATCCGTTCGGCGGCTTGGACGCGGATCACCGCGGGCTCGCCCGGATCGGGCTCGATTGCCATGGCGTCGGGAAAGATTTTCCTGAGGTCGGCGAGCGTGGGGGGCGCGGTGAATCGGCTGCCCGAAGCCGAGCCCCCGAGCCGGAGCGCGAGGCTCTCGGCGATCGCGTGGCACGTGAGGGTGGAGCCGGCCACGGCGTCGACCCTGCCAGTTGCGAGAGTCTGGAGTTCGTCGAGCGACTTTTTATGGAACGATGCCAGGAACCGGCCGTCGCGCTCGATCGCCGCCACATGGTCGCGGGTGTCACGGCTCGAGAGGATCTCGACGCCGGCCACGCGGCGATCGCGGTCGCAGACGATAAGGAGATCGGTTGGCCCGGAGAAGCCGATCGCCGCATCGCCTGCGGGAGACGTCTTGAAGATCGTGCCCACGCGGTCGCCGGCGGCGTTGATCACGTCGCGGCCACCGGCGACCGCGCTCGAATCACCGCCGATTGCCGCTGCGTCGGAGAGGTGCCGGCGAACACGGTCGATCGGGAGCGATGCGAGGTCAGCGCCCGTTTGCCGCAAGAGAAACGCCGTGTGCTCGGCATGCACGAGCCAGGCGAGGGCCGCAACGACGGCGAGGCGGGCCACATGAGCGGCGGAAGCGCGGAGGGTCATGAATGCGAGTGTACGACGAAAGTAGGACAGGCTTCAGCCTGTCATG
>JBBAVM010000022.1:25314-40154 GCA_040397685.1 Pirellulales bacterium | reverse complement strand
TCGCTCTCGATCGGGCGGCTGTCGGCCGATCCGACGTGCTGCGCCGTGCCGGCGAAGGCGGCCGCGGTGGCCGGCACCGACGCCGGTGCGTCGGCCGGAGCAGGCGATCCGCTCGCAGCCGACCAGGTGGCACGATTGGGCGGTGAACTCTTTGGGCGACACCTCCTCGCCGTGGAGGTCGCGGGCGTGCTCCTGCTCGTGGCGCTCATCGGCGCGATCGCCGTCGTGGCCCGGGGCGAGGCCGCCCTCGAGGACGAGCGGCGGTTGGTCGCGGGAGGTGCCCGACGATGATGCCTCTCCTCGCTGCGGCCTCCACCGCTCTCCTGCAAAACGCCCTCGTCGTCGGCGCGATCCTGTTCGCGCTCGGCCTCGTCGGCATCCTCGCGCGGCGCAACCTGATCGTGATGTTCCTCTCGGCCGAACTGATGCTCCAGGGCATCTCGGTGAGCCTCGTCGCCTGGAGTCGCCACCACGGCGACTTCGGCGGGCAGGTGCTCGTGATCTTCGTCCTTACCGTCGCCGCGTGCGAGGCGGCCGTGGCGCTCGTGTTCGTCCTCCAGGCCTTCGCCCGGACCGGCCGCCTCGACGCCGCCGCCTGGCAGGGACTGCGGGAGGCGACGCTCGCCCGCACCGTGGACCATGCGTTGCCCGCTTCCGACGCGGAGCCGCCGCAGTGGCCGCGGCTTTCGACCGCCGGCGTCCTCCCGCCCGGCGCTGACGAGGCCCCGCTCGAGCGCGAGCACGTGTAGCGACCCGCCCGACCATCCCCGCCCCCAACCCCCGTCCCATGCAGCAAGTCTCCCCCGCCACGCTCCTCGTGCTCGTGCCGCTCCTGCCCCTGGCCGGTGCGGTGCTCACGCTGCTCCTCGGCCGCTGGCTCAAGTCGCGGGCCCACCTGCCCGCAATCGCGGGCATCGCTGCGGCCGCGGCGGTGGCCGTCGTGCTCCTCGTCGGCACGGCGACGCAGGTGGGCCGGCCCGACGGCGCCCACGCCGAGCCCGTGCGCCCGGTGGAGATGATCTCGACGCTCTGGCAGTGGGCGACCGTGGACGGCGCCTACACGCCCCCCCCGGGCAGCGCCGCGGCGATCCCCGGGACGGCCGTCGGCGGCGGGGCGGCGGGCACGTCCCGGCCGTTCACGATTCCCGTCGCCCTGCGGCTCGACCCGCTCACCGCCACGCTCCTCGCGATCATCACCTGCATCGGGCTCGTCGTCGCCATCTACTCGATCGGCTACATGCACCACGACCCCGGCTATCCGCGGTTCTTCGCGGTGTTCTCGCTGTTCGTGTTCTCGATGTCGATGCTCGTCGCGGCGAGCAACTTCCTCATTGTGTACGTGTTCTGGGAGGCAGTGGGGGCCTGCAGCTACCTCCTCATCGGCTTCTGGTTCCGGAAGCCCGAGGCGGCCCAGGCGGCGAAGAAGGCGTTCCTCGTCAATCGCGTCGGCGACTTCGGCCTCGCGATCGCGACCTTCCTGCTCTGGATGACCTACGGCACGCTCGACTTCCACGACACGCTCTCACCCGACGGGACGATCCTGCCCGGCATCCTGGGGCAGACGCGGCTGGCCGACGCCGGGGGGATCGTGGGCGGGGCCGTCGGCACCGCCATCTGTCTCTGCCTCCTGCTCGCCGCCTGCGGCAAGAGCGCCCAGTTGCCGCTCCACGTCTGGCTCCCCGACGCCATGGAAGGCCCCACCCCGGCGAGCGCCCTGATCCACGCGGCCACGATGGTGACGGCGGGCATCTATCTCGTGGCCCGCAGCGCACCCTTGTTCATGGCCTGCCCGGGCGCCCTGACGGCGGTGTCGATCGTGGGGGCGACGACGGCGCTCGTGGCCGCGCTCATCGCCACGGTGCAGAACGACCTGAAGCGGGTGCTCGCCTACTCGACGATCAGCCAGCTCGGCTACATGTTCGCCAGCCTCGGCACGGGCACGCTGCTCGGCTTCACGGCGGCGATTTTCCACCTCGTGACCCACGCCTTCTTCAAGGCGCTGTTGTTTCTGGGAGCCGGCTCGGTGATGCATTCGATGGGCAACGTCATCGACATGCGCCGGTTCGGCGGCCTCCGCCGGATCATGCCCGTCACGGCCGCCACGTTCCTCGTGGGGGCGCTGGCGCTCGCAGGCGTCGCGCCATTTTCGGGGTTCTTCAGCAAGGACGAGATCCTCGCGTCGCTCCACGGCAGGGGCTGGCCGCACGCCCACGGCGAGCACCACGACGCCGCCCCTGCCTCGTCGCACGCCGCCACGAGTCGGCCGCTCCACCTCGTTGGCCTGCGCCCGACCGCGGCCGACGCCCGCGATGTCGATGCGCTCGCCCTGATCGGCGAGGCACCCAACGCCGTGGGCTGGCTCGACGGTCTCGACACGCCGGCGACGTGGCAGGTGCTCTTCTGGATGGCGCTCGTCACGGCCGGCCTGACGGCGTTCTACACGTTCCGCGCGGTGTTCATGACGTTCACCGGCCCCACCCGCGTGCCCGACGAGGCGGGCCACCATGCCCACGAGTCGCCGCCGGTGATGGCGGTGCCGCTCATGATCCTGGCCGTGCCGTCGGCCATCGCCGGCTGGTGGCTCTTCAGCACGCAGTGGCTCACCCACTTCCTCTCGGCCACGCCGTCGTTCACGGCGCCGACCGTCGCCGCGACGGCGGCCCCACACGCGTTCCACATGGACCTCGCCATCCAGGGGTCGCTCGCGGCCGCGATCGGGATCGTGATCGCGGCGATCGGCCACCTCGGCCGGCGGAGCGACGGGCCGCAGATGGAGCGGTTCCTCGGCCCGCTCCAGACCTTCTTCGCGAACCGCTGCTACATCGACCAGCTCTACACGGGGCTCATCGTCCGGCCGCTCGAGGGGCTGGCGCTCGTCGCGGCGCTCTTCGACCGCCATGTCATCGACGGCCTCGTGAACACCGTCGCCCGGCTGCCCGTGGCGCTCGGCGGCATCGTCCGCCGCCTGCAGGGCGGGCTCCTGCAGCGGTATGCCCTCGCCGGCGTGATGGGCGTGCTCACGATCGTGCTCGCCCTCGCCTGGCGGCTCCGCGGCTGAAACCCGAACGAACCACCTTCCCCGACCATCCTCCGTTCCCATGAACCCCCTCTCACCCGGCATGCATCTGGTGCTCGTCCTCGTCACGCCGCTGGTGGGCGCGCTCGTCGCCTGGGTGCTCGGGAGCCGGGGCCGGAAGGCGGTGCGGCAGAGCGCCGCCGTGACCGCGGTCATCACGCTCGTCGCCGCGGGCTGGCTCGTGCTGCGGTATCTCGCGAGCCCGGAGGCCGCCGCCGGCCAGCCCTACGCCGTAGTCTCGCTGCCCTGGCTCGTGGACAGGATGTTCGACGTGCGGCTGTCGCTCGGCCTCGACGGGCTCTCGATCTGGCTGTTCGGCCTCTCGGCCCTCCTCTCGCTCACGGCGGTGCTCGTGAGCTGGGAGGCGATCGAGGAACGGCCGGTGGGATTCTACGCGCTCCTGCTCGTGCTCGAGGCGGCGATGCTCGGCGTGTTCGCGGCCCGCGACGTGATCCTGTTCTACGTGTTCTTCGAGTTCACGCTCGTGCCGCTCTTCTTCCTCATCGGCATCTGGGGGCACGACGAGCGCCGCACGGCGGCGATCAAGTTCTTCCTCTACACGCTCGCCGGCAGCGTGCTCACGTTCCTCGGGCTGCTTACGATCGTGCTCTGGAACGCAGCCCATACCGGCACGGTCACGTTCGACATCGACGCCCTCACCGCGGGTCTGGCCGCCCACCCCCTGCCGATGAACGCGCAGGGAGGCTGGCTGCAGTGGATCGTGTTCCTCGCCCTATTCGCCGGCTTCGCGATCAAGGTGCCGATCGTGCCGTTCCATACCTGGCTGCCGCTGGCCCACGTCGAGGCACCGACCGGCGGCAGCGTCGATCTGGCGGGGATCCTCCTCAAGCTCGGGATCTATGGCTTCCTGCGGTTCTCGCTGCCGATGCTCCCCGACGCCGCGGCCGCGGCCGCCCCGTGGATCTTCGGGCTTGGTGTGGCGGGCATCATCTACGGCGCCCTCGTGGCCCTCGTGCAGACCGACCTCAAGCGGCTCATCGCCTACTCGTCGGTGAGCCACATGGGCTATTGCGTGATGGGCCTGTTCGCGCTCGAGCCGGTCGCGGTCGAGGGCGCGACGCTGCAGCTCGTGAACCACGGCCTCTCGTCGGCGGGCCTCTTCGCACTGGTCGGCATGATCTACGAACGCTTCCACACGCGGAACATCGCGAGCCTCGGCGGGATCGCCAGCCGGGCTCCATGGCTCGCGGCGCTGTTCATGCTGTTCACGTTCTCGAGCATCGGCCTGCCAGGCCTCAACGGCTTCGTGGGCGAGTTCATGATCCTCGCCGGCTCGTTCCAGCGGGCCTGGTCGGGCGTGTCGGCCGCGTGGCGCCCCGCCTACCTGGCGATGGCGCTGCTCGCCGTGGCCGGCGTCGTGCTCGGGGCGTGGTACATGCTCTGGGCCGTCGAGCGGGTGCTGTTCGGGCCGAGCCGCGAGCCGCCCCGCGGCGGCACGCACCACGACGGCCATGCCCATGACACTCACGATGCCCACGCCGCCCACGCTCACGGCTCGCCCGCCGCGTCCGGCGACGATCTCGCGTGGCACGAGCTCGCCGCGCTCCTGCCCCTCGCCGTGTTCGTGTTCTGGATCGGCCTCGCCCCCGCCACGTTCCTCGCGCCCACCGCGGGCGCCGTCCGCGGCATCATGCAGCCGAGCGCCGCGGCGTTCGCGGCCCGGATGAGCGAGGCCGCCGGCCCCGCCCCGGCCGACGTCGTCGCCCTCCCGTGACCACCTCCCAGCCATGACCAGTCTCACGAGCCTGACCAGCATGCCCTGCCCCCTGCCGGCCCTGCCCCTGTTCGCGTCGCTCACGGCCCCCGAAACGTTCCTGCTCGTGCGGCCCGAGGCGGCCCTCGTGATCGGGGCGATCGTGGCGTTTCTGGCCGGTGCGTTCGCGGGCGTGCGGCACGGCTGGTCGATCGCAACCGCGACGATCCTGGCGGCGATGGCCCTCGCCTGGAGCCAGCCCGGCGCCGGCATGCTCGCGAGCGATCCATCCGGGCTGGGCTCGATGGTCTCGGGCCCCGTGGCGATCGACGCCTTCTCCGGCTACATCCGCTGGACGGTGCTCGGGCTCGGACTCGTGCTGGCGCTCGTGCAGTCCGGCGACCTCTTCTCGGCGGCCGTCAGCCGGGGTGCGGTGGTGTGGCGCGGCGGCACCTGCGAGGAGGCGGGCACGTACCTCCTGCTGCTCGCCGGGCTCTCGCTCGTCGGCGTCGCCGACGACCTCGTGCTCCTCTTCGCGGGCCTCGAACTCGTGTCGATCCCGACGTACATCCTGCTCGCCCTCAAACGCACCGACGCCCACGGCCAGGAGGCGAGCCTCAAGTACTTCTTTCTCTCGCTCGTGGCCTCGGCGCTCTTCCTGTATGCGCTCGTCTGCCTCTACGGGATCGGCGGCTCGACGAGCCTCGGGGCGATCGCCGCACGGCTGCAGGCGTCGGGCACGGGCAGCAGCGCCACGATCCTGCTTCCGGCGGCACTCGGCATGGCCCTCGCCGGGGCCGCGTTTCGGCTCGCCGCCGTGCCGATGCACTTCTACGCCCCCGATGTCTACGAGGGCACGAGCCCCGGCAATGCCGCGCTCCTCTCGACGGTCCCCAAGGTGGCCGGCGTGGTCGTGCTGCTCCGGCTCTTGGGCCTCGCGATCCCCGGGCCGCTCGGCGGCGCCGCCGGGGCCGGCGCGGCCGCCTACACCGATCTCTTCTGGCAGCTCACCGCGGTGCTCGCCGCGATCACGATGACGGTCGGCAACGTGATGGCCCTCGTGCAGAGCAATCTGCGCCGGCTGTTCGCCTGCTCGTCGATCGCCCACGCGGGGTACCTGCTCGTGGGCGTGGCCGTGGCCGCCGCGGCCGCCACGACCGGAGCGGGCGGCAATCGCGACGCGCTCGCCGCCGACGCCTCGTGGCTCGCCGGCCTCGGCGGAGCGACGGCCACGCTCTTCTATCTCGCCACCTACGCGCTCGCCACGATCGGCATCTTCGCCGCGATCGCCTACCTCGGCCACCGCTGGCCGGAATGGTCGAGCGGCAGTGGCCCGCGGCCCCCGCGGCAGGAGATCACGTCCGTCGAGGACCTCGACGGCCTCTCCGGCACCAATCCGGTGGCGGCGTTCGCGATCGCGGTCTTTCTCCTGTCGCTCGCCGGCATCCCGCCGCTGCCCGGCTTCTGGGGCAAGCTCACGCTCGCCACCACGGCGCTGGAGGTCGATTGGAACTCGGCGGTCTCCTTCGGCAGCCGGCGGGCGGCCTTCGTGGCGCTCGCGGTGATCCTCGTGCTCAATGCCGCGATCGCCGCGGCCTACTACCTGAGGATCATCTCGGCGATGTACTTCCGTTCGACGAACCGGGGCGTCCAGGCCGACGGCGGTCTTGCGGCCGGCGTGGCGATGCTCGTCTGCCTGCTCGCGGTAGGCGTCGTGACGCTCCAGCCGCGCGGCCTGTTCCGCGCCGCCTCGGCGGCCGGCAGCGCCGTCTCGCGCACGCCGGTGGTGGCCGCGGCCCAGGCCGCCCCGACTGCCTCCGGCCCGGTCTCGCCCCCGATCGCCGCCCACCGATGAGCACCCCTCCCGACACCACCGCCGTCCGCGCGACGCTCGCCGACTTCCCCGACCCCGAGAGCGGCCGCCCGCTCGCCGAGATGGGCCAGCTCGTGGCCGTGGAGGTCTCGGCCGATCGGATCCGCGTCACGATCGGCCTCACGACGCATTCGGCCGTACTCTGGAAACAGGTCCGCGGCCGGATCGAGGAGCGGCTGCGGACCCGCTTCCCGCAGGTGCCCGCGATCGACGTGCAGGTCGTCGAGCATGCTCGGGCCCCAGGCAAACTCGGCCAGATCGGCCTCGAGGCCAAGAGCGTGATCGCGGTGGGAAGTGGCAAGGGGGGCGTGGGCAAGAGCACGATCGCCGCGAGCATCGCGATCGGCCTGGCGCGGGCCGGCAGCCGCGTGGGCCTGCTCGACGCCGACGTCTACGGCCCGAGCGTCCCGCACCTGCTCGGCCTCTCCGGTCGCCCCCAGATCGACAACGGCAAGATCGTGCCGATGCGGCTCGCGGTCAACGCCGGCTCGATGCCGGTGATGTCGATGGGATTCCTGGTGCCGCCCGGCGAGGCGGTGGTGTGGCGCGGACCGATGCTCCACGGGGCCATCTCGCAGATGCTCCGCGACACGCTCTGGGGCCCGCTCGACTACCTCGTCATCGACATGCCCCCGGGCACCGGCGACATCGCACTCACGCTCTCCCAAGTGCTGCCGCTCACGGGCGCCGTCGTGGTCTGCACCCCGCAGGATGTCGCCCTCCTCGACGCCACGAAGGCGATCGCGATGTTCCGCAAGGTGAACATCCCGATCCTGGGCATGGTGGAAAACATGAGCTTCTTCGTCTGCCCCGACACGCAGAAGCGCTACGACATCTTCGGCACCGGCGGCGCGAAGCGCACCGCCAAGGAGCTCGACATCCCGTTCCTCGGCGAGGTGCCGATCCAGATCCCGATTCGCGAGCACGGCGACTCCGGCCAGACCGCGGCCAACTACGACGACCCGGCGAGCCGCCCGTATCTCGAAGCGATCTGCGAACGGCTCGTTGGCCACCTCGCGGCGACGAACGCCGCCCGCCCCCCGCTCCCCTCCCTGCCCGTGCTGTAACGCCGTGGGGCAAGCGTCCCGCTTGCCTGTCATGACTCAACTCGCACGCGCCGGCTTCAGACTCCCCATATCCCGTCGTCGGACGTTCACTGCGGCCCTCCAGGCCTCCGTTCACTCGACTCCGGCTGCGCTGCGCCATCCATGGCTGCGCTTGCCTACATACGCCGACTCCGGGACACGGGGAGCCCGAAGCCTCCCTATTTCCGTTTGAGCAGGATCGTGACTGCCCATGCCCTCGAGCCGGGCTATGGGAGCGAGCGCAGCCAGGATGGCGAAGCGAAGCGGACATGCAGAGAGCGGTGGCCACGATGGCCACCGCGAACGTCCGGAGAGGGGGTCTGGGCAGTCACAAGCCGGCGCGCTCAATACATCGACACGCGCATCCCGCCCCGCTCGATCACCGGCTGCCGCGTGAGCCGAGGAATCCGTGCGAGCGACCGCACCTCGGCGGCCCGCGAGCCGAGCGTGGCCCACTCGACGAGCGACGCGCTCGTGCGGCTCGAGGCCGGTTGCAGCTCCCAGGCGTCGGCGACCAGCTGCCAGAGGTCGTCGAGCCGCGACCGCCTGACGTGGAGTGCGTCGAGGCCGTACCAGTCGCCCGGCTGCTCGAGAAACGTGCCGCCGGTCTGGGCGGCGATGGCCCGCAGTTCGTCGTCGAGCCACTGCGATGCGTCCTGGATCTCGGCGAGCGACAGCAGGCAACCGGGCACGTAGAGCGTGCGCAGGAGGCGATACCGCACTCGGCCCACCCGCGCGATGCTCGCGAGCGGCAGCCCCGTGATCGCAAGCGCCGCGCCCCGGTCGGCGAGGCGGGCCGCGGCCTCGCGCACGCCCCGCGCGACGGCGGCGACGCCGAGGCCGTAGAGCAGTTCGTTGCCGACGTCCGTGAGGAGCGCGCAGGGCCGCTCGATCCGCTCGCGGTCGAGCGCCCGCCACAGGCCGCTTGCGAGGATCGAGGGCAGCCGGCGCAGGCCCACGCGGCTCGATGCGGCGTAGCCCCGGCCGTGCCCCGCCGCCACGAAGAGTTCGAGAGGCGTGCCGGCCCGCGAGCGCACCGTCGCCGCGAGCCGCGCGAGGCCGCGCGACACGTTGCTCGCCCCGAGCACGACCACGCCGCGGCGGGCGGCCGTCAGTTCCACCGGCGCCACGGCGTGGGTCCGGGCAGGTTCTGCCAGCAGGAGACGGCGAGCATCGCGAACATGATGCCGAGATAGGGCTCGTTCGAGGAGTAGGCCCAGAAGGCGACGAGTCCGCCCGTCACGGCACCGATCAGGCCCGCGATCCGCGGGGCGTCGTCGAGCCCGAGGAGCGTGAGCGCCTCGCGGGCGATCTGGCCGCCGTCGAGCGGCGGCACCGGCACGAGGTTGATGAGCGGCCAAAAGATGTTGACCTGCAGGAGAAACCACACGAGCGCCGCCGCGAGCCGCGACGGGAGCGGCTGGCCGACGTCGAGCCCGAGCGGCTCCCGCAGCGACTCGAATGGGAAGGGCACGTGGAACCCCGCTGCCTTCAAGCCGACGACGACGAGGCCCGCGAGCGCGAGCTGGGCGAGCGGCCCGGCCGCCGACACGATGAGCCGCTCGAGCGGCCGCAGGTGCCGCCGCCCCCAGGCGTCGGGGATCGCCAGGCCGCCGAAGTGGTAGAGCACGACGTGGGCCGACTGGCCGAAGCGGCGATAGGCGAAGGCATGACCGAGCTCGTGGACGAGCAACGACACGAGCACCACGCCCACCCATGCCACGAGGAGCCGCAGGAGCTCCCGCTGGTCGCTGCCCGCGAGCGCCTGGCAGATGTTCCAGCCGAGGAGCGCCGCCGCCACCCAGAACCACGCGCTCACACGCACCGGGACGCGTGCCACGGAAAACTCGAGGTCGGCGGGCGTCGGCTGCGGCTCGGCGAGAAACATGCCCGCCATTATGCCGCGCGGCCAACGGAGTGCGCCGCGAATCGGCCGGCGCGCCCGCCGGCGAGGGCGAGCACAGCCTCGGCCGCCCGCTCGGCCGACCCTCCGACCGCCACCGAAGCGGCCACAGCATCGATCCGGGCCCGCACGGCGGCGAGCGACGGGGGATCGGTGAGCCAGCCACGCACATGCTCAGCCACCTGCTCGGCGGGATCACGCACCGCCAGGTACTCGGGGTAGACCGCCTCCGGGTCGGCCGGCGGCACCGTCGCCGGCGGCCACAGCGTGCCCTGCGCCGGCCCGATCGGGTTGCGGCACGCGAGCAGGTTCACGAGCGTGATGAAGCGGGCCCGTCGAAACCAGCTCTGGACGACATGGGCCAGGCCGCTGATCCGGTAGACGATCACGGTGGGCACGCGCGACGCGAGCAGTTCGAGCGACACCGAGCCGCTCACGGCGATCGCGCAGGTCGCTTCCGCGATCAGGCCCCGCGTCCGCCCGGCCTCGACCGCCACGTCGAGACCGCGGAGTGAATCGCCGAGCGCGGCAATCGATGCGCGCACCCGCTGCGCATGCCGCTCGTGCAGCGACCCGACGGCGAACCGTGCCTCGGGCACCCGCTCCCGCACGAGCACCGCCGCCCGCAGGATCGAGGCCAGGTTCGACTCGATCTCCTGGCCCCGCGATCCCGGCAGCAGGAGGACGAGCGGCCGTTCGCCCGGCCCGCAGCCCGGCCCCGCCGGCTCGAGCTCGTCGAAGAACGGATGCCCCACGTAGGTGCTCGGCATGCCATTGGCGAGAAACCAGTCGTGCTCGAACGGGAGCGCCGAAAGCGCGTGATCGACGAGCCGTCGCATCTTCTTGATCCGCCAGCTCGCCCAGGCCCAGATCTGGGGCGGGCAATAAAACACGACCGGGATCCCATGCCGCTTCGCCCGCCAGGCGAGCCACCAGTGAAACCCCGGGAAATCGACGAGCACGCAGATGTCGGGCCGTGCGTCGAGGAAGCTGCGCTCGGCCCTTCGCGCGAGATCGACGAACCGGTGGATGTTGAGGATCACCCGCAGAAACCACATCACGGCCAACTGCGTGAGATCGGCCACGAGCACGCAGCCCTCCGCCGCCATGCACGGTCCCCCGAGCCCGACGCACTCGACGTCTGTTCGACGCGCCTTGAGCGCCCGCACGAGCAGCGCCGCATGATGGTCGCCCGAAGGCTCGCCGGCCGAGAGGAACACGCGCATGAAAAAACTCCGCGGGGCCCTGCGGCCCCGGCGGAGTATTTCAAGTTCCAGACGCCCGCCCTAGGCCATTTTCACGATGCCAAAGGGCGTGATGGCGCGCAACGGGAGGTTTTGGGCTCCCCGTGTCCCGGGAGCCGGCGTATTTGACCAGCGAAGCCATGGATGGCCAAGCGGAGGCGCTCCCGCCGGCGCAGGCAAATCCGAGTGAGCCGCAGCCTGGAGGGCGGAGGCGAACGTCCGGCGATGGGATATGGGGGGCCCGAAGCCGGTACGCTCCGCTGATGCTCGACAGGCTGAAGCCTGTCCCACTTACTTCGCCGGAGCGAAGCCCTTCGCGATGTTCCCGAACACCATGTTCACCTGCTCGTCGGCCGAGGCCTTCTCGACCTTGCCCTTGCAGTTGTTGCAGCAGAAGCCCACTTCGGCGTCGCCGATCGCGAGCTCCGTGCCGGCCTTCACCGCGCCGCCGCTGAAGGGGCAGCCCTTCTGCACGAGCTGGCCGGTGCTCACCATCTGCTGGTGCGCCTTGGCGGCGAACTTCGCCGAATCGCCCTCGAACGCCTTCTGGCAGTTGCCGCAGCAGAAGTAGACGCTGCCACCGTCGAAGGCCACGCTCTTCTCGGGATTGCAGCCCTTGCCCGACACGGGGCACTTCGCATCCTTCGGCTCCTTGACGGCCGCCGACACCACCACGGCCGAGCAGAGCACGGCCACGCACAGACCAGCCAGACGGATCGACTTCATGACGCTTCTCCGGAGGTTTGCCGGCACGGGACTCTGCGCCCATTCCGATGCGGTGGCAGCATACGCCTGCGACGCCGCCCTTCGCAATCGCCAATCTTCAGCGGTGGCGGGGCTCCGGCAGGGCGACGGCGAGGCCGGCGCCGGCGGCGATCACGGCCGCCCCCGCCACGAACACGGGTCGGAAGCCGATCGCGTCCACCGCCAGGCCGAGGAGCGGCGAGAGCACGAACGGCGCCGCGAGCGCCGCCCCCACGATGCTCACGTAGCGCGGATGCTCGGCGGGCCGCGGGGCGAGTTCGAGCGCGTAGTTCGTGAAGAGTTTGAGCGTGAGCGGATTGAGCCCGAGGGGCGCGTAGACGATCCAAAACCACTCCACGGCCACCGCATGCGGGAGAAGCGAGAGCAGGGTCACGACGAGCGGCGTCGCGGCCGAGAGGGCGACGAGCCAGAGGAGCACGACCCGCGTTCCGCGCCGGTCGGCCACCGGCCCGGCCACGAGGCTCACGACGCCCGTCGCGGCGTTCTGCACGACGACCCACGTGAGCAGGCTGCCGATGCGGCTGCCGAGACGATCCCGGGCGAACGCCTGATAGTGTGGAAACAGCATGAGCACCGCGGAGAAGCAGGCGGCCACGAGACACAGCCGCACGAGCGCCGGATCGGCCTCGAGCGCCGTGCGCCAGCCGCTGAACACGTGCAGCCTCGTCGTCGCATCGCCACCGCCATCGTGCGCGGTCTGCGGCTCGTCGGCCGGCTCGTCGAGAAACAGGGGCGCGACCGCCGCGAGCGCGAAGAACCCGGCCGTGGCGGCGAAGATCTTGGGAAACCCGTCCGGCTGCTCGAGCCACGGGCCGAGGAGCCACACGGCGGCGAGGATCGCGAGCACGCTCCCCACCGCCACGCTCACCACCATCGCGCGGCCGCGATGCCCCGGCGAGACCAGCTTGCCCTGGAGCGACGCCACCACGAGCTGGTTGAGACCGTTCGACGCCGAGAAGAGCGCGTAGAGCACGAGGAAGAGCGCCGCGAGAAGGTCGGGCCGCCGCGCGGCGAGCGGCTGCCAGGCGAGGGCGAGGATCCCGAACCATGCGGCCATCGCCAGGCTTGTGCGCAGGAGGGCCCACCGCTTGCGCGGCATCCGGGCGAGCGGGCCGGCAGCGAACAGGGGCGGCACGCTCTGCCCGCCGCGGTTGAGCACGGGCAGGAGGCCGCGAAGCGCGCCTGAATCGACCACGGCGTCGAGCACCGCAGGCATGATGATCGTCTCAGTCTTGAAGATCCAGCCGACGCGCGCGATCACCTGGTAGACCTCGAGCCAGAAGGTGTTCCTGGCCTCGCGACGGGCCGCGGCGCGAGCATCGGCGGCAGGGTCGTGGGGAGGCGTGGGCATCGGGTAGGCTTTGGCAGGCTCGACCGGCCACGCACGTGGCCCGACCGTCCGGGCGAGCATGAGGGTTTTCAGGAGTGCCGTCCATGACACTGCGGTCACTGCGTTGCGATTGCGTGCTTGCGCTGTTCCTCATCCACCTCGCCACGCTCTCCTGCGGGGCGGCTTCAGCCGAGGATCGGCTCGTGTGGTTCGGCACCTACACGAACCCGAAGACCGCCTCGAAGGGCATCTATGTGTCGCGTTTCGACGACGCCGCCGGCACCCTCACCCCGCCGGTGCTCGCGGCCGAGGCGCGGAATCCGTCCTTTCTCGCCCTCCACCCCACGCTGCCGATGCTCTACGCCGCGAGTGAGATCAGCGACCACGCCGGCAAGCCGACCGGCGGCATCGTCTCCTTCACGATCGACGAACATGCCGGCGGGCTCACGCGAAAAAATGATCAGCCGTCGGGGGGCGCAGGCCCCTGCCATGTGTCGGTCGATCGCACCGGCAAGGTCGTGCTCGCGGCCAATTACGGCGGCGGCAGCGTGATCTGCCTCGGGCTCGACGCCGATGGCGGCCTGCGGCCCGTCGTCGCGGGCTCTCCGGGCGGCTTCATCCAGCACGAGGGCAAGAGTGTCAACGAAAAACGGCAGGAGAAGCCGCACGCCCACTCGATCTATGCAAGCCCCGACGGTCGCTTCGCGATCACGTGTGATCTCGGGATCGACAAGGTGCTCGTCCACACCCTCGACACGGCCAAGGCCACGCTCAGCCCGCATGCGTTCGCCGCCGTGAAGCCCGGGGCCGGCCCGCGGCATTTTGCGTTTCATCCGAGCGGCCGCTTCGGCTACGCGTGCAACGAGCTCGATCTCACGGTTTCCGGCTTCGCCTTCGATCCGGCCGCAGGCACGCTCACGGAATTCCAGACGCTCTCGACGCTGCCCGCCGACGTCACCGACCGCACCGGCTTTTCGACCGCCGAGATCGTGGCTCACCCGAGTGGAAAATTTCTCTACGTGTCGAACCGCGGCCACCACTCGATCGCGATGTTTTCCGTTGACGAGCCGACCGGGAAGCTCACGTTCCTCGGCACCGAGCCGATCCGCGGCAAGACGCCGCGCAACTTCGTCGTCGATCCCACGGGCCGGTTTCTGCTCGCGGCCGGCCAGGACTCCAACACGGTCACCGTGTTCGCGATCGACCCGGCGACGGGCCGGCTCGCGTTCACGGGCACGTCGATCGACGTGCCAAGCCCGGTCTGCATCCGCTTCCGCCCGTAACGTAGGACAGGCTTCAGCCTGTCGCGTCTCAATGACAGGCTGAAGCCTGTCCTACTTCAGCCTGTCATGTAGCCGACAGGCTGAAGCCTGTCCTACTTCAGGAGCAGCATTTCCAGGTAGCTGCGGCGCTCGGGATCGCCGCAGCCGAGCGTGTGGGCGAGCGACTCGAGGCGGGCCTGTGCGGCGGGCACCTGCTCGGGCGTGGCAATCAATTCCAGCTCGAGGAAATCGCCGAGGCCGGTGACGGCGTCGAGGGCGAGTTCGACGTTTGCCCCCTCCCAGACGAGCCGCCCGGGGCGGCGCCGCTTCGCCACCTCGAGCACGCGGCGAAACCCGAGCGCCTCGAGCAGGTCGGTCCAGCGGTCGAGCGTGGCGGGCTGCGCGTCGGGCCCGCTCCCGGCGATCGCGCCGAGCGGCAGCTCGATCTCGCGGCGGGTCTTCGCGCCGCCGGCGAGCCGCGGCCCCTTCCAGGTGATCGCCACCTCGTCGCCCACGCTCCGCAGCCGCAGGGCCTCGTCGGTCGCGGCGAAATCGCGGGCCGGATGGGCGAAGTAGCGGTCCACCTGC
>JBBAVM010000022.1:0-25214 GCA_040397685.1 Pirellulales bacterium | reverse complement strand
GGCCGCGACGAGCTCGCCGAGATCACGACCACCACCCTCGAATACCTCGCGGAGCAACGGATCGAGATCGACCCGTGGGCCGACCCCGACGGCACCACGCGGCGGATCTTCGCCGAGTCGTTCGGGTTCGACGCCTATCCCACGACGTATCTCGTCGGCCCGGATGCCGCCGTCGTCCGCGTCTGGACGGGCTACCGCTCCCGCGACGAGGCCGACATGGCCCTGGCCGTGGTCGAGGCGCTCAAGGCCCTGCCGTCCCAGCCCGCTTCAGCCGGTCGATGAAGGCGGCGGCGGCGGCCCCCGGATCCGCCGCGTCGATCACCGCCGCCGACACCGCCACCCGCCGGACGCCGAGCGCCAGGAGGTCGTCGAGCCGCTCGAGCGTGACGCCGCCGATCGCGAACGCTGGAAGGCCGATGTCGCGGGCGACCTCCGCGAGAAACCCGGCCGGGGCGAACGCTGGAAACGCTTTCGTCACGGATGGAAAGCAGGGGCCGATGCCGACGTAATCGGCGCCGGCCAGCACCGCCGCCCGGGCCTCGTCGAGCGCGTGCGACGTGCGGCCCACGAGCGCCCCGGGCCCGACGACGCTGCGGGCCATCTCGACCGCCAAATCCTCGGCGCCGACGTGCACGCCGGCGGCCCCGACAGCCGCGGCGACGTCGGCCCGATCGTTGACGACCACGATCGCCTCGCCCGGCGCCCGGCGGCGCGCGATCGCCACCGCGCGGCGGGCCCGCTCGACGAGTTCGGGCGTCGTGAGCTGCTTGTCGCGAAGCTGGATCATCCGCACGCCCGCCTCGAAGAGCCGCTCGACGAGACGCTCACACTCCGCCGCGTCGCGCCGCCCGTCCACGAGCACGCAGAGCGAAACGCCGCCGAGCCGCTCCCGCGCGCGAGCTGCGGTCATCGCGGCCTTTTCGAGCGTGTAGAGGCGATAGCGCAGACGCTCGAATCGCGCCGCCTCGCTTGGCGCGAGGACGAGCGCCACCTCCTGCAGGCTGCGCAGGGCCTGCGCCGCCCGGGCGGCATTCGCGCCGATGAGATCGCCGGCATTGCGGCGTGGAAGCGCCGCCTCTGCCGCGATGCCCGTGCCCACGTCGCCGGGCGTATTCCGGAATGCAATCCGTTCGCCGAACGCCGATCCGGCGAGCAGCCCGGCGAGATCATGCCGGAGCGCCTTGGCCAGGCCCGTGAGATGGCCATCGTCGAGGACGAAGCGGGCCACGTCCTCGAGCACGCGAATCGCCTCGGCGGCCCGGTTGGCCGCTGCGTCGCAGAGCCGCCAGACCCCCGCGGCTGCGGGCGGCAAGGGCGGCTGGGCGGCGGTTTCCGGGGCTTTCTCCATCCCCATGTTGTAGCCTCGAGACGCCCCAGACTTCCCTTGGAACGACGGCTCGCGATTCCTACACTCCCCCGCCCCCCACGGGGAAGCATTCCATGCGCATGCTCCGCCCCCTCACCCTCGTCTGGCCCGGTCTGCCGTGGCTCTGGCTGCGCGGCAGCGTGGCCGGGCTCGTGCTCGCGCTCGCCTTCGCCGTCGTCCTCGACATGGCGATTCTCGCGACCTGGATCTGGTCGGAGTTTCTCGAACTGCCGCTCGTGGTCGGCCTGTGGGCCGCGACGGGCCTGATCTGGGCGATCGCGACCGTGTCGGCAGCCACGGCGTTTCCCGCGCCGCTCCACTCCGGCCACGACCCGGCGGCCGACGCCCTCTTCGCCGCCGCCCGCGACGCGTATCTCGCCCGCGACTGGCTGGCCGCCGAGACGAAACTCCGCTCACTGCTCGTCCTCCGCCCCACCGACGGCGAGGCCCAACTCCTCCTGGGCACGCTCTTCAGGCGGGCCGGCCGGCACCGCGAGGCCCGCGCGGCACTCGACAAACTGTCCCGCAGCGACGCGGGCGCCCCGTGGCGGTCGGTCATCGCGCGCGAACTCGACCGGATCGCCGCCGCGGAGGCGAGCCCCGCGCCGGCCGACGACGCTCCGCCGGCGGTGATTCTGCCGCTCCCAGCAGCCGGCCAGGTGACCGACGCAAAGGAACGGGCGGCGTAGGTCGGCTGCGATGCGGGAATTCCGCGGTTCCTACCCGCTCAGGCAGACATCGGGCCACGAGTCTCCTAGAATCCTCCGCGGGATTTGGCGTAAGGTTTGCACTCCCTATGGATTGCGGGTCGCCGGTGCCGAATTGGCATCCGGCCGGATCGACCGGCTTCTGGTCCCGCCGAGGTTTTCGCGAAGGAACTACAGCATGTACGAGCGTTTCACCGACCGGGCCCGCAAAGTGATGCAACTGGCCAACCAGGAGGCCCAGCGGTTCAACCACGAGTACATCGGCACCGAGCACGTCCTGCTGGGCCTCATCAAGGAAGGCAGCGGCGTCGCCGCGAACGTCCTCAAGAACCTCGACATCGACCTGCGGAAGATCCGCATGGAGGTCGAGAAACTCGTGCAGAGCGGCCCCGACATGGTCACGATGGGCAAGCTCCCGCAGACGCCCCGGGCCAAGAAGGTGATCGAATATTCGATGGAGGAGGCCCGCAACCTCAACCACAACTACGTCGGCACCGAGCACATCCTCCTGGGGCTCCTCCGCGAGCAGGAGGGGGTCGCCGCCCAAGTCCTCATGAACCTCGGACTCAAGCTCGAAGACGTGCGCGAGGAGGTCCTCAATCTCCTCGGCCACGGCATGGAAGAGGGGGGTGAACGGGCCGGCATGGGCGGCCGACAGATGGCCGGCGCGGGTGGCGGCGGCGAATCGAGCCCCAAGGGGGGCAAGAGCAAGACCCCGGCCCTCGACAGCTTCGGCCGCGATCTCACGGAACTCGCCCGGCAGGGCAAACTCGATCCCGTCATCGGCCGCGAGAAGGAGATCGAGCGGGCGATCCAGATCCTCTGCCGCCGCACGAAGAACAACCCCGTGCTCCTCGGCGAGGCGGGCGTCGGCAAGACGGCGATCGTCGAGGGCTTCGCCCAGCGGGTCGTCGATGGCAATGTGCCCGAACTGCTCGCCGACCGCCGCATCGTCGTGCTCGACCTCGCGATGATGGTGGCCGGCACGAAGTACCGCGGCCAGTTCGAGGAGCGGATCAAGGCCGTGATGAACGAGGTCCGCCGCGCGAAGAACACGATCCTGTTCATCGACGAATTGCACACGCTCGTGGGCGCCGGCGGCGCGGAGGGGGCGATCGACGCCTCCAACGTCCTCAAGCCGGCCCTCGCCCGGGGCGAGATCCAGTGCATCGGCGCCACCACGCTCGATGAATACCGCAAGTACATTGAGAAAGACTCGGCCCTCGACCGCCGCTTCCAGATCATCATGGTGGAGCCGGCGAGCAAGGCCGAGGCCGTGGAGATCTTGAAGGGGCTCCGCGATCGCTACGAATCGCACCACCGCGTCCAGATCACGAACGAGGCCCTCGAGGCCGCCGTCGAGCTCTCCAGCCGCTACATCACCGGCCGCTGCCTCCCCGACAAGGCGATCGACGTGATCGACGAGGCGGGCGCCCGCGTGCGGCTCAAGGCGATGACCAAGCCGCCAGATCTCAAGGAGATCGACGAGGAGGTCGAGAAGCTCAACAAGGAGAAGGAGGAGGCGGTCGCCAACCAGGACTTCGAGAAGGCGGCGGCACTCCGCGACCAGGCCGACAAGCTCAAGAAGAAGAAGCAGAGCATGACCCGCGACTGGCGAGACAAGTCGCGCGAGGCCGACGGCGTCGTCGATGAAGAGGTCGTGGCGGAGGTCGTCTCGAAGATGACGGGCATTCCGCTCACGCGGATGAGCACCGAAGACCAGGCCCGCCTCATGGGCATGGAGGACGAGCTCCACAAGAAGGTCATCGGCCAGGATGCGGCGATCAGGAGCGTGTCGAAGGCGGTCCGCCGCAGCCGCTCGGGCCTCAAGGACCCGAAGCGGCCGATCGGGTCGTTCGTGTTCGCCGGGCCGACGGGTGTCGGCAAGACGCTGCTCGCCAAGGCGCTCGCGCAGTTCATGTTCGGCGACGCCGAGGCGCTCATCCAGATCGACATGAGCGAATACATGGAAAAGCACAACGTCAGCCGGCTCATTGGGGCTCCGCCTGGCTATGTGGGCTTCGAGGAGGGCGGGCAGCTCACGGAGAAGATCCGCCGCCGGCCCTATGCCGTCGTTCTGCTCGACGAGATCGAGAAGGCCCATCCCGACGTGTTCAACATGCTCCTCCAGGTGATGGAGGAAGGCCGGCTCACCGACTCGTTCGGCCGCAACGTGGACTTCCGCAACACGATCATCATCATGACGACGAACGCGGGCGCCGAGGCGATCAAGAACGAGGCCGCCTTCGGCTTCCAGAAGCCCGACGACGACGCCAGCTACGAGGGCATGAAAGGCCGCGTCAACGAGCGGATCGAGAAGGTTTTCCGGCCCGAGTTCCTGAACCGGCTCGACGACGTGATCGTGTTCCATCACCTCACGGTGGACGACCTCAAGAAGGTGATCGACATCGAGCTGGCGAAGGTGCGCGAGCGGCTTTCCGAGCGCGGGCTCAAGCTCGAACTCACCGACGAGGCCAAGAAGTTCCTCATCAAGAAGGGCTCCGACACCGACTTCGGCGCCCGCCCGCTCCGCCGGGCCCTCGAAAACTACATCGAGGATCCGGTGAGCGAGGAACTCCTCAAGGGCGAGTTCGAGGGCAAGGATACGATCCAGGTGGACTGCACCGAGGTGGCGGGCAAGAAGCAGCTCGTCTTCAAGGGTCTGGTCACCGCGGAGCCGGTCGCGGCCGGTCCTGCGGACGGGACGAACGCAGGCTGATCGTCGAACCCGCTGATTGTTGAACCGGGCAGGCCGGCGAACTACCCTCGTCGGGCGGCCGTCGGCGGTCGCCCGGGCATGCAGCGGCGATCCCGGTCCGTCCACGGCCGAGCCCCGACCATGCCTCCGAGCCTGACGTCTGCCCTGAGCATTGCGGCTGTGCTCCTGCCGCTTGCCGGCTGCCGGCCCGCGGCCGAGCGTGTGGCCAGCGGTTCCCCGTCGCCGTCCACCGAATCACCAGCCGCGCGCCGGGCGGCTCCGGGCTCCGGGGAGCTCCGCATCGTCGGCAATCTCTACCCGCTGGCCGCCTACTGCCGGCTGCTCGGCCGCCCCGCCCCCCCGCTCCACGTCGCTCACTGGCCGAACGCGGGTGACGGCGGCTGCCGGCCCGTCACGGCCTTCGAGCCGGGACGGGTGTACGTCGTCGCCTTCTGGGCGTCGTGGTGCCCGCGGTGTCGCGAGGCGTTGCCCCTGCTCGAGGCCGCGCCGCAGCCGTTCCCGCCGGGCGCGGTGACCGTCGTCGCCGTGAGCCACGAGGAGCCCGGCGACGTGCAGGGGTTTCTCGCGGCCAGCGGCGGGGCCGCGCGCGCCGCGGGCGGGTGTTGCGTGGCGGTCGATCCCGACGAGTCGGTGCATCGCGACTACATGGAGGCGGTGGACGAGACCGGCATCCCGACCGTGTTCATCGTGGGCCCGCAGGGCCTGATCGAATGGATCGGACATCCAGTGGACATGGGTCCGCCGCTCGCCGACATCGTGGCGGGCCGATGGAACCGCGCGGCGTTCGTGGCCAGGCGGCACAAGGTGGAGACGGTGCGGGCCCGGATGGCCGCGATCGTCGAGCAATCGGGCGGCCCTGGGCTCGCGCGGGCGCTCGACGACCTGCGGGCGTTCGCCGCCGAACGGCGCGACGATGCCGCCGACCTCAACGAGATGGGCTGGCTCGTGGTGGAGTTCGCCGACGGCAAATCCCTCCCGGCCGGCCTCGTGACCGAGGCGGTTTCAGCCGTGGGCCGCAGCCTCGAGGTCGCGCCCGACGATCCGAACACGCTCGACACACTCGCGCATCTCCAGGCGATGCAGGGCCGGCTCGACGAGGCGATCGCGACGCAGGCCCGGGCGGTCGAGCACGGCGGCGACGCCGCCGCCCGGTTCGCGGAGTATCTGCGGGAACTCGAAGCCCGCCGCCGGCCTGCTCCGTAAGCCGCCGGGCCGCGTCCCTGCTCGGGCCATGCCGCCCACCCTGCCCAGTTTCCGGGGCCGCCGGACAACCGGCTCAAGTTACCCGCCCGGCATTCCCGAAACAACCGGCAAGGAGTGCTGCGCCCCCGACGCGCCGCCCGATCGCCATGGCCACATCATCCACCTCCGAGCCCGCTGCCGGCGTGTCCGGCTGGTTCGCCAACCAGATCGCGAACCTGGGTGCCTTCACGATGAGCCGGGTCGCCGGCATCGGAGACGTGACGCTCTTCTCGCTGAAGACGCTGGCGTGGCTGTTCCTGCGCCGCCAGCGGCGCGACGTGCTCCTGCCCAACTTCTACCAGATCGGCGTCATGTCGCTCCCCGTCGTGGCCCTCACGGGCCTGTTCATCGGCATGGTGCTCGCGGTGCAGAGCTTCGCCCAGTTCAAGGCGCTCGGCCTCGAGACGCGGCTCGGCTCCGTCATCAATCTCTCGCTCGTGCGCGAACTGGGACCGGTGCTCGCGGCGACCATGCTCGCGGGGCGTGTCGGCAGCGCCATGGCAGCCGAACTCGGCACGATGCGCGTCACCGAGCAGATCGACGCGCTCGAGAGCATGGGGGCCAACCCCATCTACTACCTCGTCGTGCCCCGATTCCTCGGCTGCCTCGTGCTCATCCCCACGCTTACGATCATGGCCGACTTCATGGGCGTGCTCGGCGGCTATCTCTATTCGCACGTCGTGCTCGGGATCGACGAGCACCACTACTGGGCCAACTCCCGCGAATACGTCGATGCCTTCGACTTCATGATGGGCATCTCGAAGACGTTCTTCTTCGGGGCGGCGATCGCGCTGGTGAGCTGCCACCACGGCTTCCACTGCGACCACGGCGCGGAGGGGGTCGGCCGGGCCGCCACGAACGCGTTCGTGCACTCGTTCGTCCTGATCCTCGTCCTCGATTTGTTCCTGGGAATCTGGCTCAACAACGTCCACGACTTCTTCCGCCCGGAAGGCCCCCGAAAGCTGCTCTAGGTGTCCCGTGCAAAAAGCCCTCCATGGCCTTTTTCCACTCCATCGGCCGCAGCAAAAGCCAAGGTTTTCCTGGGCCGACAGGCATCGCCTCCAGCGATGCCTCCTTTGAAAACAACCTAGTCACACCATGACGCTCACCGCCATGCACAAGCCGCCGCGCCGCGACGCCCCGAACGAGCCCGTGCTCGCCGTGGATGCCGTGTCCGTCGCGTTCGGCCGCCATCCGGTACTCCGCGACATCTCCCTCGACATCCCGCCCGGCCAGACGCTCGTCATCCTGGGAGAGAGCGGCTGCGGCAAGACGGTGCTCCTCAAGACGCTCATCGGCCTGATCCGTCCGACGCGGGGCGAGGTCCGGTTCGAGGGCCGGGCGCTCGGCGGACTGTCCGATCGCGAGCTCGCGAGCCTCCGCACCCGCTACGGGTTCGTCTTCCAGAACGCCGCGCTCTTCGACAGCCTGACGATCGCCGACAACATCGCCTTCCCGCTCCGCGAGCACACCCGGATCACGGCGGCCGAGACCGCCCGGATCGTGGACGAACTGCTCGCCGAGGTGGGGCTGCCCCGGTCGGCCGCCCGCAAGAAGCCGGTGCAGCTCTCCGGCGGCATGCGAAAGCGGGCCGGCCTCGCCCGCGCGCTCGCCCTCGACCCGCCGGTGCTGCTCTACGACGAGCCGACCACCGGGCTCGACCCGATCATGACCGACGTCATCAACGAATTGATCCTGAAGGTGCGCTCCCGCGAGGGCGTCACGAGCGTCGTGGTGACGCACGACATGAACACCGCCCGCAAGGTCGCGGACCGGATCATCATGCTCTACCCGCTATTCCGCCTCGTCCCCGACGCCCCGCAGATCGTGTTCGACGGCACGCCGGCGGATCTCGAGCAGAGCCGCGACCCGCGGATCCGCCAGTTCGTCGAGGGCCGGGCGGGCACGCGGCTCACGGAACTGCGCGAGGAGCAGCTCGACCGCGCGTCCGACGAGGAGGCCGCATGAACGACCGCGTGATGCAGTTTCGCGTCGGCGTGATGGTGCTCGCCACGGCCATCATCGCCGGCATCCTGATCGTGCTCTTCGGCGACCTGCCCTCGCTCGTGCAGGCGACGTATCCGCTCAAGATGGACTTCGCCGATGCCCGCGGCGTCTCCCAGGGAACGCCCGTCCGCAAGAACGGCATCCTCGTGGGCCGAGTCGCGAGCGTCACCCTCAACGAACGCGGCGGGGTCTCGGTCGTGGCCGACATCGACTCCTACGTGCCGATCTACAAGGACGAGCAGCCGCGGATCGCAGGCACGCTCCTCGGCGACGCCGAGATCTCGCTCGTGCCCGGCCGGATCGTGCCGCCGCGGCAGCGACTCGCCAAGGACGAGGTGCTGGCGGGAGCCGTCTCGCGCGACCCGTTCGAGGTGTTCGCAACGCTCGAGCCGAAGTTCGGCGCCACGCTCGAATCGCTCGCCCAGGCCAGCGAGTCGGTGACCAAGCTCGCCTCGAACCTCGACCGCATGTTCCTCGGCGAGGACGACAAGTTCGAAAAGATGGTGCGCAAGACCGAGGCCGCCCTCGACAACTTCAGCATCGCCATGAACAACATCAACGACGTGATGGGCGACCCGCAGGCCCGCGAAAAGATGAAGGCCGCGATCACGGCGCTCCCCGAGGTGCTGGCCGACCTGCGGACCACCGTGCAGGGCATCGGCACGACGGTGGACTCGGCCGACCGCAATCTCCGCAACCTCGAAGGACTCACCAAGCCTCTCGGCGACCGCGGCCAGGAAATGGTCGCCCAGATCGACCGCACGATCGGCAGGCTCGACCAGACCCTCCAGCAGGCCGCCCTGTTCACCAAGGCGCTCAACGAGTCGCAGGGCACGCTCGGCAAGCTCGTCCGCGACCCGCAGGTCTACAACGATCTCGCGCAGGCCGCCCAGAACGTGAGCAAGCTCACGAAGGACCTGCGACCGATCGTGGACGACGTGCGGGTGTTCACCGACAAGATTGCCCGCCACCCAGAGCAGCTCGGCGTCCGCGGCGCCCTCGACCGCCGCCCCGGCCTGAAGTAGGACAGGCTTCAGCTTGTCGCTGTTCTCAGCTGGCACAAGCCGGCTCGTGACTGCCCAGCCCCCCTCTCCGGACGTTCGCCTCAGCCTTCCTGGCTTCGGCTCTCTGCATGTCCGCTTCGCTTCGCCATCCTGGCTGCGCTCGCTCCCATAGCCCGGCTCGAGGGCATGGGCAGCCCCGAGCCTCCCCCGAACGGAAGCCCGAAGCGCAAGCGAGGGAATGGCAGCTGCGTTGAGGAGGCTTCGGGCCGCCCGTGTCCCGAAGCCGGTGCACGCCAGCCTGCCTACTCAGCCCGTTCGAAGAATCGGCGGCTGCGGCCGTCGAGGCGGGCGATGCTCGGGATCGCGTAGCGCAGGCCGACGGTGTCGGTGATCATGGCGCCGCCGTCGGCGAGACGCAGGATGTCGTCGGCGTGGCCGACCGTGAAGCGGTGCGGGCCGCGATCGGTGAGCACACTCCACTCGGCCGGCTCGCCGTCGGATACGGTGAGGATCTTTTCGATGGTCGGTAGGAACTCCCGTTTCGCGAGTTCCTCGTCGATGAGGCGGCGCAGTTCCGGTTCGACGGCCACGAGCGATTCGATCCAGACAAGTTCGGCGTCGTTGTCGCCCACCACGGCGACGGGACCGGCGGGGGCCGAGACCGGAAAGGCGCGCAGCACGTCCACGTCGGCGTGCACGGTGCCGTCGGCGGCGATGAAGTCGAGCCGGCCGTGCGGCCGCCGCTCGAGCCGCCAGGCGGGGTGGGTCGGGGACGAGCTGCTCATGGCGGTTGATCCTCGTGCGTCAGACGCCGGCGGCGGCCGCCTCGGCGGCCTTCATCTGGGCGTGGTACAGGCGGGCGTAGGCGCCGTCGGCGGCGAGGAGTTCGTCGTGCGTGCCGATCTCGACGATCCGGCCGGCCTCGAGCACGACGAGCCGATTGGCCCGCCGCAACGTGGAGAGGCGGTGGGCGATCGCGATCGTCGTGCGGCCGGCCACGAGCCGGTCGATCGCGGCCTGGATCACAGCCTCGGTCTCCGGATCCACGCTCGACGTCGCCTCGTCGAGGACGAGGATCCGGGGATCGACGAGCAGGGCCCGGGCGATCGAGAGACGCTGCCGCTCGCCACCGGAGAGCGAGCCGCCGCGCTCGCCGACCCGCGAGTCGTAGGCGGCCGGCAACCGGAGGATGAACTCGTGGGCCCCGGCGGCCCGGGCGGCGGCCACGATCCGCTCCCGGTCGGCGTCGGGCCGGCCGTAGGCGATGTTTTCGGCGACGGTGCCGAAGAACAGGAACGGCTCCTGGAGCACGCAGCCGAGGTTGCGGCGGTAGTCCCGGATCGAGAGCTGTCGCAGATCGATGCCGTCCACCGAGATCGAGCCGCTCGAGGGGTCGTAGAACCGGCAGACGAGATTCGCCAGCGTCGATTTTCCGGAGCCGCTCGCGCCGACGAGGCCGATCATCTCCCCCGGCTCGATCGTGAGGTCGATGCCATGGAGGATCTCGCGCGACCCGTAGCGGAAATGCACGCCGGAGATCGCGATCCGCCCCTGCACACGGCCGGGGTCGATCGGCCGCGCCGCCTCGGCGACGGTCGGCTTGCAATCGAGGATCTCGAAGATCCGCTGGGCGCTCGCGGCCGCCCGCTGCGTGGCGGGCACCATGTGGATCATCGATTCGACACGGCCGTAGAACCGCGCGATATAGGTGAGGAAGGCGGTCAGGGTGCCCACCGTCACCGCCCCACCGAACACGAGCCAGGCGCCCGCCGCCCACACGACGAGGATCCCCGCCTCGGAGCAGAGGCTCACCAGCGGCCCGAAGAACGACCAGACCACGTTCACGCGGTCGTTGGCGTCGAGCACGCGGTCGTTGGCGGCCCGGAAGCGGGCGGTCTCGCGGTCTTCCTGCGCGAACGCCTTCACGACCCGGGTGCCGGGAATCGTGTCGGCGAGCACGCTCGTCATGTCGGCCCACGCCACGCTCGCCCTGGCGAACCCGCGCCGCAGCCGGAATCTGACGGCATAGGCGAGCCAGACGACGAACGGAAACGGGGCGAGCGTGATCAGCGCGAGCGTGGGATTGATCCACACGAGCACCGCCGCGGTGAGCAGCACCAGCATCACGTTCGACGTGAACTCGATCAGGTTGACCGAGAGGAAGAGGTTGAGCCGGTCGGTATCGCTGCCGACCCGGGTGATGAGGTCGCCGGTGCGCTTGCCGGAGAAGAAATCGAGCGACAGCGACTGCATGTGGGCATAGGTGCGCACCCGCAGATCGGCGGCGATCCGCTCGCTCACCCAGGCGAGGACCCAGGACCGCGCCCACGAGAGGAGCCACGCGGCGAGCGCGGCGAGCGCCAGTCCCCCGAGATACCACCACACGATCGAGAAGGGGATGTCGGCGCCCGACTGCCGCGGGATGAGCACCCGATCGACGAGCGGCATGGTGAGATATGGCGGCACAAGCGCCGCGGCCGTGCCCGCCAGCGACAAGACGGCCCCCAGCACCGCCATCCCCGCGTGCGGCCGCGCGAACAGCACCAGCCGCAGGAGCGCCCGCCACGACGCCGCTCCGGCCTGAGGCAGTCCCTCATCCTCGTCCGCGGCCCGGGCCGACGCGACCGTGGGCCGCGCCTCCTCGTCGCTGGGAGAAGCGGCCAGAGCGCCGCCCCCGCCTCCCGTGCCCCGCTCGTCGAAGGCATCCTCGAGCGCATGCACGCTCTTGGCGCGAGCCGGCGTGAACAGCCACCGCGCCACCACGTTGCTCCCCTGGGAAAGTTCGATGCGGCCCACGGCATTCCGCAGGCGGACGTCGAACCGTGTCGCGCCATCGATCGGCCAGGCCCAGACGCCGTGCGTGATCGTCGCCCCCGCGTGGTCGGCCGACGCCGGAGCATCGGCGAGCAGGCGGCGATCGGTGAGCACGATCCAGCCGTCGGTGAAGTGGAGGGCCGCGTCGAGGTCGAAGCGGCACGCGGCCACCACCCGTTCCCCCGGCTCCAACGGAAACCGGTCCGGCGGCCGGGGGGCGGCAGAAACCACATCGAAGGGCGGCGGTGGGGTGGTGACAGTCATAAACGGGTGGGAAAAAGCCGCCAAAAACCGTCATTCCTCCGGTTTTTTCCGGCATTTATGCCGTTTGTGGTGGCCATCAACTGGTGGGACACAGAAAATTGCTTGGTTTGCCGAAGACCCCTAGATTACCCGCCGCCTGCTGGCAAAATTTACCTGACTGCCCGCCCCGCCCACGCGAAATTGCACTCCGGATTGTCATCCCTTCCATGAATCCGTTCCAAGGCCCGCGTCGGCAGGCCTGTCTCGCGGCGGCATCCGGGAGCGGCGGCGATTGTGGCGCGGCTCGGCACGCCACGTGCATCTCCACATCTCTCGGGAAAAAAAATTCGCAACCCGCTCACGGAAGCGTAAACTTTTCCTCACGTGCTGCGAAGTCGGGTTCGTGTTGTCACGGCCGGCCGGCGGGCACGATCGATTCGAACGGTTGGCTCCACAAGGAACATCATTCGACCCATGGCCACTCTGGCCGGTCCGTCGTCTCTGCGGCGTTCCCTCCCCGGCACGCCGCCCCCGCCGTTGCCATCAGGCCCGTCTGCGAAGCCGTGCTTCCCCAGAGGCCTCTCTCCCTCGGCCCCGGATTGTGCGCCGCCCTGACGCCGCCATCCGCCACCGCCGAAAGGGTCCCCGCCTATGCAACCGGGGCCATTCGGGCGACGCGCCCGAGTGGCCCACTGACGACATGTGCCGTCCTCGACCCACCAAGGTTCGCCGGAATGTCCGGCGGCCGGGCGAGGCGCACACCACCCCAGCCCACGCGCGCGTCCGCGAATGGGCACGAGAGCACATACCTGTTCCATGGAGATCAAATCGCTCAAGGTTCTACGCGGTCCGAACCAGTGGGCTTCCTTCCCCGTCCTTGAGGCCTGGGTCGATCTCGGCCACTTCGAGGACTACCCGTCGAACACGCTGCCGGGCTTCAACGACCGGCTGATGCGGTGGCTCCCCACGATGGTCGAGCACCGCTGCACCATCGGCGAGCGCGGCGGCTTCTTCGAACGGCTCCGCACCGGCACCTGGATGGGCCACATCCTCGAGCACGTGACGCTGGAGCTCCAGTCGCTCGCAGGCACGACTGTCGGCTTCGGCCGGGCCCGCGAGACGAAGACCCGCGGCGTCTACAAGGTGGCGATCGAGTACAAGGAGGAGAAGTTCGGCATCGAATGCCTCCATACCGCCCACCGCCTCATCAAGGCGGCGGTCGCGGGCGAGCCGTTCGAGGTGGCCTGCGAGATCAAGCGGTTGCGCAAGGTGCTGCTCGAGGAGCAGCTCGGCCCCAGCACCCGGTCGATCGTCGAGGCGGCCGCGGCCCGCGGCATCCCGGCGCGGAGGCTCAACGACGGCTCGCTCGTCCGGCTCGGCCACGGCGCGAAGCAGCGCCGGATCGTCGCGGCCGAGACCGACCGCACGGGCGCCGTCGCCGAATCGATCGCCCAGGACAAGGAACTCACCCGCGTCCTGCTGGCCGAGGCGGGCATCCCGGTGCCGGAAGGCCGCCCGGTGAGCGACCCTGCCGATGCCTGGAGCGTGGCCGAGGAGATCGGCGCCCCGGTCGTCGTCAAGCCGCGGTACGGCAACCAGGGACGCGGCGTGTCGGTGAATCTCTCGACCCGCGCCGAGGTGGAGCAGGCCTGGCACGTGGCCCGCGAGCAGGAGCCGTCGGTGGTCGTCGAGCGGTTCGTGACCGGCGGTGACTACCGGCTGCTCGTCGTGGGCGCGAAGGTGGTCGCCGCGGCGCGGCGCCGGCCTCCGACCGTCACCGGCGACGGCAGCGCGACCGTCACCCGCCTCGTGGAGCGGGTCAACGAGGATCCCCGTCGCACCGGCGACCACGCCACGGCCCTGAGCCCGATGCTGATCGACGACGTGGCGCTCGCCGTCCTCACGGAGCAGGGCCTCGCGCCCGAGAGCGTGCCGGACGCGGGCCAGGTCGTGCTCCTGCGCCGCAACGCCAACCTCAGCACGGGCGGCTCGTCCGAGGACGTGACCGACCTCGTGCACCCGGAGGTCGCGGCCCGTGCGGTCGAGGCGGCCCGCATCATCGGGCTCGACGTGGCGGGCATCGACATCGTGACCGCCGACATCACGCGCTCGCTCGAATCGCAGCGCGGCGTCGTGATCGAGGTCAACGCCGGCCCGGGGCTGCGAATGCATCTCGAGCCGACGGTCGGCACGCCCCGCGACGTGGGCGCGGCCATCGTGGACACGCTGTTCGCCGCGGACGACGACGGGCGGATCCCCGTCGCCGCGGTCACCGGCACCAACGGCAAGACGACGGTCGTCCGGCTCATCTCCCACCTCGCCGCCACCGGCGGGGCGACGGTGGGCATGACCTGCACCGAGGGCGTCTGGGTCGGCGGCCGGCCGATCGACGCCGGCGACTGCAGCGGGCCCGCGAGCGCCCGCCGCATCCTGGCCAACCCCTCGGTCACCACCGCCGTGCTCGAGACCGCCCGCGGCGGCATTCTGCGCGAGGGCTGCGGCTTCGACCACTGCGACGTGGCCGTCGTCACGAACATCGCCTCCGGCGACCACCTCGGGATCGGCGAGATCGACACGCCCGAGCAGATCGCCTGGGTGAAGGGCGCGATCGTCGCCGCCGTGAGCACCAAGGGCACCGCCGTGCTCAACGCGGCCGACCCGCTCGTCGTGGACATGAGACGCTGGTGCAAGGGGCAGATCGTCTACTTCGCCCTCGATCCCGCGAACCCCGTGATCGCGGCACATCTCGCCGCCGGCGGGCGGGCCGCCACGGTCCGCGACGGCTGGATCGTGCTCTGCGACGGCCCGCGCGAGACGCGGCTCGCGCACCTCGAGCGCGTGCCGCTGGTCCACAAGGGCCTGGTGGACTTCCAGGTGGAAAACGTGCTGGCCGGTGCCGCGGCGGCATGGTGCCTGGGCGTGCCGCTGGAACTGGTGCGGCTCGGGCTCGAAAGCTTTTCGTGCGGCTCGACCGGCTCGCCCGGCCGCTTCAACCTGCTCGACCTCGACGGGGCGTCGATCGTGGTGGACTACGGCCACAACGTGCCCTCGCTCGAGCAGATCTGCTCGACGGTGCGCAAACTCCCGCACGAGCGGCGCACCGCGGTCTACTCGGCTGCGGGCGACCGCCGCGACGACGATCTCCTCGCGCAGGGTCGCCTGCTCGGCGTTACGTTCGACCGCGTCGTGATCTACGAGGACGCCTACATTCGCGGCCGTCAGCCCGGTGACATCACGCGACTCATCTCGCAAGGCATCGCCGAGGCGGTGGCGGCCGGGGCGGCGTGTGTCATCGAATCGGGCGGCAACTGGGAACAGTCGGCCGCGCTCGTGCTCGACGCGGTCCAGCCTGGCGAGCTTGTGCTCCTGCAGCCCGACACGATCGAGCAGACGATGCCGTGGCTCGCGACGCGCTACGGCGCCCGCCTGCGCGACATGCAGTTCGACGAGGTGGCCGGCATCATGGCCCATGACACGAGCCACCGCTCCCCGGCCGCGCATGAGCCGGTGGAGGTGAGGACCGGCCGCCTGGGCCGCACCGTCTGCGCGGCCCGCGACATCGCCCAGGGCGAGACGATCCTCAAAACCTGGGGCCCGCAGCAGCCAAAGCGGTCGCGCTACACGATGCAGGTCGAGACCGACTCGCACATCCTGCCCGATGGCGTGACCGTGCTCCTCAACCACTCCTGCGGGCCGAACTGCGGCGTGATCATCCGCACCGGTGTGAAGCAGATCGAGGTGCGGGCCCTGCGGCCGATCGCAGCCGGCGAGGAGCTCCTGATCGACTACGACACCTTCGAGTACGAGGTCGAGCACATGAAGGGCCCGTGCCTGTGCGGCGCCGCGACGTGCCGCGGCCGCGTGGCCGGCTACAAACACCTGGCCCCCGAAGTGAAGGTGCGGTACGGCGAATTGATCGCCGACTATCTCCGCATCCTCGACGCTGACGTCCCCGCTCCCGTCGGCGCGTAGGCGAGTTTGTCGGACAGGCTTCGGTCCCTCGCGCCCCTTCACCGGACATTCAGCCGGTTGGTGCGCGCCGGCGTACGAAAGCCCGAAGCGCCCGTCCGTACGAAAGCCCGAAGCGCAAGCGAGGAAATGTCCTCGTTCAGTTCAGCGAGAAGCATATTCCCTCGCTTGCGCTTCGGGCTTCCGTGCAGGCTTGCGTTGAACCGGGCCGCTGGACCGGGGCCGTAAGATGGATGGGTTGCGACGGTCGCGCAGGTCAAACACCCGTTTTTCCCGAGAAAAATCCCAAAAATAACTGAACAAACCGCTTGAAGCCTGCGTTCAGGGGATTAGTCTCGAAGGGTCTATTTTCAGGAGTTGAAACATGACCGTTCTTGGTTCCCTCTCGGCCCGCTCGATATTCGGCCGCCACGTTCGCGCCGCCGTTGCTGGCGTGACGATCGTCGCGCTCGCCACGCCCGCGTCCGCGCTCGCCCAGTGCTGCGGCGAAGCCGCGCCGGCTCCAGCGCCGGTCGCCACCCAGACCTACCGCCTCGACTTCCAGACGGTCTACGACGAGCAGCAGGTCACCGCCTACCGCGTGTCGTACGAGACGGTCTACGACACGAAGACCTACACCGTGCAGAAGCCGGTGTGGGAGACGCAGACGACCGAGCGGCGCTACACGGTGCAGAAGCCGGTGTGGGAGACGCAGACCCGCGAGGAGCGGTTCACCGTCATGAAGCCGGTCTACGAGACGCAGGTCGTCGATCGCAGTTACGACGTGACCCGCGACGTCGTCGAGACGAGCACCCGCGAGGAGCGGTTCACCGTCATGAAGCCCGTCTACGAGACCGCGATGCAGCAGCAGGTGAGCGTGGTCCGGAAGCCGGTCTACGAGACGAGCGAGCGGGAGGAGGCCTACACCGTGGCCGAGCCGGTCACGACGGTCCGCACGGCCTACTCGGTCGGCACGCAGGCCGTGGACACGGTCACGCCGATGGTCGCCCCGGGCACGACGCAGCTCGGCTGGGTGCCGGGCGGCTGGGCGGTGAATCCGTACACCGGCCTCATGTCGTGGCAGCGGGGCGGCTACGCGTGGGCCACGACGCCCGGCGTGGTGATGAACCAGGTCAATCGCACCTACCAGCCGACCTACACGCCGGTGCAGGTGCCGGAGACGACGATGGTCAACCGTGTCATGACCCGCAAGGTGCCGGTGCAGACCGTGCGCTACGTGGACGAGCAGGTGGTGCAGCAGGTGCCCGTGCAGACCGTGCGGATGATCCCCGAGGAGCAGGTCCGCCAGGTGCCCGTGCAGACCGTCCGCAAGGTCGTCGAGCGGGTCGAGAACAAGGTGCCGGTGCAGGTCATGAAGATGGTGGCCGAGGAGCAGGTCCGCCAGGTGCCCGTGCAGGTCTGCAAGTACGTCACCGAGGAGAAGGTCGAGCCGGTGAGCCTGCAGGTCTGTAAGTACGTCACCGAGGAGCGCTCGATGCAGGTGCCGCGGGTCGTCGAGAAGAAGACGCCCTACACCTACACCGTGCGGTCGCCGCGGACGGTCGTGATGCGGGTGCCGCTCGATCCGTGCGGAAACCCGATCCCCGCGGCCGTTCCTGCCGCCGCCGCCCGGCCCGCCGTCGCGCCGACCGCGGCCACGACGCCGGCTCCCGCGCTGCAGGCTCCGCCCGCCGGACCGGTGAAGACGTTCAGCGACAAGCCGGCCGATGCTCCCGCCAAGCCGCAGGAGGGATGGCAGGGCTCGAACCTCGACCATGTCGATCCTGCCGCGAAGGCGGGTGCCGTCCGGGCCGAGAAGCCGGCCGACGATCACGCAACGCTCAAGCCGATCGAAACGATTCCGACCCCGCCGGCCAAGCCCGAGGCATCGGCGCCCAGCGCCCCCGCCGCGCCGGAGCCGACGGTGGCTCCGCTCGGACCGGTCGTCGAACCGGCTCCCCCGGCCGCCGACACTCGCGACGTGCCCGCCGCCGAGACTGCGTCAGGGCTGCGCCGGATCGAGTTCGGCACCGGCGACAGCACGACGTGATTGCCCGCCGTCTTCCGACGCGGTAGGTTCCTCGGCGTGTTCTCGGGGCGATTCTCGCCCGCAGAACCGCCATCAGCAGAGGAGGCACCCCGTGGGCAGGATCAAGGTTGCAGGGCCCGTCGTCGATCTCGATGGCGACGAGATGACGCGGATCATCTGGCAGTTCATCAAGGACCAGTTGATCCTGCCCTACCTCGATCTCGAGATCCGCTACTACGACCTCTCGATCCAGCATCGCGACGCCACCGCCGACCAGGTGACGATCGACGCGGCGAACGCGATCAAGGAATGCGGCGTCGGCGTGAAGTGCGCGACGATCACGCCCGATGAGGCCCGGGTGAAGGAGTTCGGCCTCAAGCAGATGTGGAAGAGCCCCAACGGCACGATCCGCAACATCTTGGGCGGCGTGATCTTCCGCGAGCCGATCATCATCAAGAACATCCCCCGGCTCGTGCCGGGCTGGACGAAGCCGATCGTCGTGGGCCGTCATGCCTTCGGCGACCAGTACCGCGCCACCGACGTGAAGATTCCCGGCAAGGGCGCCCTCACGCTCACGTTCACGCCGGCCGACGGCTCAAAGCCGATGGAACTCAAGGTCTACGACTTCCCGTCGCCGGGCGTGGCGCTGGCGATGTACAACCTCGATGACTCGATCCGCGACTTCGCCCGGGCGAGCTTCCGCTACGGCCTGGCGCG
Source organism: Pirellulales bacterium (assembly GCA_040397685.1). Lineage (GTDB taxonomy): Bacteria > Planctomycetota > Planctomycetia > Pirellulales > UBA1268 > RGVT01. The sequence continues at coordinate 6,418 of JBBAVM010000022.1, read as the reverse complement.
GAGCTACCCCGTCTACCTCTCGACGAAGAACACGATCCTCAAGGCCTACGACGGCCGGTTCAAGGACATCTTCCAGGACGTGTTCGACGCCGAGTTCAAGGCGGAGTTCGCCGCCAAGGGGCTGACGTACGAGCACCGCCTGATCGACGACATGGTGGCGAGCGCCCTGAAGTGGGAGGGCGGCTACGTCTGGGCCTGCAAGAATTACGACGGCGACGTGCAGAGCGACATCGTGGCCCAGGGCTTCGGCTCGCTCGGCCTCATGACGAGCGTGCTCATGACGCCCGACGGAAAGACCGTCGAGGCCGAGGCGGCCCACGGCACCGTGACGCGACACTACCGGCAGCATCAGCAGGGGAAGCCGACGAGCACCAACCCGATCGCCTCGATCTTCGCCTGGACCCGGGGCCTGGCCCACCGCGGCAAACTCGACGGCACGCCGGCGGTGACGCAGTTCGCCGACGCGCTCGAGCGGGTGTGCATCGAGACGGTCGAGCAGGGCAAGATGACGAAGGACCTCGCGATCCTCATCGGCCCGAGCCAGCCCCATCTCACCACGCAGGAGTTCCTGGCGGCGATCGACGCCAACCTGCGGGCAAAGATGGCCGCGGCGTGAGCGTCCCGGCGGGAACGGTGGTGCTCGGCGTCGATTTCACGTCGGCGCCCTGCGGCAGGAAGCCGATCACGGTGGCGGTGGGCCGACTCGCCCCGGCCCGCGGGACGACCAGCTACCGGCTCGAGGAGGTGCGCGGCCTCGTGTCGCTTGCGGACTTCTCGGCCCTGCTCGCGGAGGACGGCCTTGCCGGCGAGGGCTGGGTCGGCGGCTTCGATCTGCCATTTGGCCAGCCGCGGCCGCTCATCGAGCACGAGGGGTGGCCGACCGATTGGCCGGCGTTCGTCAGGTTCTACTGCAACCAGCCGCGCGACCGGCTGCGGCGGGCGTTCAAGCGCTGGTGCGATGCACGGCCGCCGGGCGACAAATTCGCCTGGCGGCACGCCGACAAGCCGGCGGGATCGAGCCCGGCGATGCGTTGGACGAATCCTCCGGTGGCCTGGATGATGCATGCCGGTATCGCGCGGATGCTCGACGCGGGGCTCGTGTTTCCGGCCCACCGCCACGGCCCGCGCCGCCGGGCCCGAGGGCGCCGCATCGCGCTCGAGGCCTATCCCGCGTTCACGGCGCGACACGTCTCCACGCGCTCCTACAAGAGCGACACGCCCGCAAAGCAGACACGCGACCGCGCCGCCAACCGGGCGGCGATCCTCGCCGCGCTCGAGCGCGGCGCGGCGGGGCTCGATCCCGTGCTCGCGCTCTCGGCTGGATGGCGCCGGCGGATCGTCGCCGACGGCGCCGGCGATCTGCTCGATGCCGTGATCTGTGCCCTGCAGGCGGCGCATGCCATGGCGCGGCCCCGCTACGGACTGCCGCGCGACCTCGATCCGCTCGAGGGCTGGATCGCCGCGGTGCCGAACGCACCAGCCATGCGGCGGTGACGCGCGGCGCGTCGCATAAACGTGCGACGGCGAAACGGCGTTTTCCGCGTAGCCTCAAGATCCGGAAACTCTAGGATTGATCCGGTTGGGTGCGGGGTTCACTTGCCGTGCCCCGGAAGCATCGAGTCCAGGTGGATCAAGGTTTGCATCATGCACCACGCTCGCGCTCATCGCCGTGCCTTCACACTCGTCGAACTCCTCGTCGTCATCGCCATCATCGGCGTACTCGTCGGGCTGCTGCTGCCGGCCGTCCAGACGGCCCGCGAGGCCGCGAGGCGCTCGTCGTGCACCAACAATCTCAAGCAGTTGGGCTTGGCAACACACAGTTATCAGGAGTCGAAAAAATCGCTGCCGCCCCTCGCGGCTGGCTCGTGCTGCTGGGTTTCGGGCCAAAACGGCAACAACGCCGGGCGCCGCAGCGCGTTCGTCGAGTTGTTGCCATTCATGGAAGGAGGATCGCTCTACGATGCGATCCAGGCCGGAGGAAACGGTGCGGTAGCCGGCGGCCCCAGCGCGTTTTCGAAATGGGTGGTGTGGGACACTGCGCCGCAAAACCTTCGGTGCCCGTCGGATTCGGCATCGGCCACGTTGAACACCGCCGGTTTCAACTACGTCTTTTGTTTGGGCGACAATACTGGACGTTTCCAGGCGGGCCCGAGTGCGAGCGATCCCTTGCGATATCACGTCATGCGTGGCATGTGGACTTTCGCCGCCTACGACAAGACCAAGACTCCACCCCAGCAAATGACAGGCGGTGTTCGCTACCGCGAATGTACAGATGGCTTGAGCAAAACGCTCCTGTTCAGCGAACGGGTGCGATCGCCGCTCGGGATGGATGTGCGGCAGAACGGTATCGCTGCCGATGGCAGCACCCGACGACCATTCGCCATAGCGGTCAAAGATCCGAACTCATGCCGCACGGTTGGAAGCGACGGTGTCTATCGGACAGGCGAGACTTTGAAAATTTCGTCGGGCGTTCGCTGGACGGACGCCAACGCGGAAAACATCGGATTCACGACGGTTTTGCCCCCCAACTCGCCTTCGTGCAGCAACGACAGCGGGGCAACGCCGAATGGCAGCTGGCTTTCGCTTTCTGCCACGAGCGAACATGGTGGGGGTGTTATTGCGGCTTTCGCCGATGGGGCCGTCAAGTTCGTGACCGATGGAATCGAAACAACTTCCGCAAATTCAGGGGCGATCAACACGACGGTGACACCCACCACGTACGGCGTCTGGGGTGCGCTCGGCTCAAAGGCTGCGAGCGAGAATGCGTCGTATGACTGACGCATGGCGAAGCGTCGCGTGCCCCGACACCCCCAAAGAGCGATTCGGCGCATGACTTTTCCGTTTCGACAGCTTGCATGGGGTTGCATATTCCTCGTTCTCGTCTGTCCGACTGGGTGCTCGCGGGGCCCTCGCGCTAAACGACCGCAGACGTATCCGGTTCGTGGCACGGTGACGTTTGACGGCAAGCCTCTGGAACAAGCCACGGTCATGTTCAATCCGGTGGCGGCTGGCAATGGAGCGATTGCAGTGACGAATCGTTCGGGGGAATACGCACTTACGACGTTTGTTCCCGACGACGGCGCGGTCCCCGGCGAGTACAAGGTGGCGATCACCAAGGTCGTCCTCGGCAATGCGAGCGAGTCTCCGATGGCCGTCCCGCCGGACCCGAAAAATGTGCTTGCGCCACGATACGGCAACTCCGATACGTCGGGCTTCAGGGCGACGGTCGAGGCCAAGCCCGACAACACGTTCGACTTCTCGCTCGAGAAGTGACGCCGGCACCGACCGCCGCCCGGGCGGATCACGCGTGCTGGGCTCGATTCGCGCCCCCCCTTCCCGCCTCGTGGACGCTCCGGCCGGGCTGCGGTAGATTCTGGCCGCCCCAGGAATCTTTTCGCATGCCCGGCAAGGTCAAGGATGACCCTTCACACACGCTCAGTCCGGCCACGGACTCCGAGCGGCCACGAGTGCGCCCCCGCGACCGCGCTGGCAGCCGACGTCCCACAGGCGGCGATCCAGAGGCGGACACCGGCGTCCGGCGGCTCTCTACCGTGCCGATGATGGCCGACGTGCTCGGCGTACCGGTCGCCGCCGTCCGCCATTGGTGCCGCGGCGGCCTCCTCGAGCCGACCCGCCGGGCGGGCGCCCTCGAGTGGTTTGACTTCCAGCAGCTCGTCGTCGGCCGCCGGCTGGCACGGCTCCTGACGGGCGGCTTCTCGCTGCGCGAGATCGACGCCAAGCTCGACGGGCTCGCGCCCGGCGGCGCCGCCGAGGCTGCGCGGGCGGCGGGGCGGATCGTCGCCGATGGCGGCCGCCTGAGCATCCGCCGCGGCAACCGGCTCGTGGGAGCCGGCGGGCAGTTGCAGCTCGGCTTTTATGCCGACGACCTGGCCGCCGCGGACGAGACGATCCTGATGCCGCTGGTGCCGCGGGACCGTATCCCCGAAGCCGTGCCAACACCGACGCATGTCGAGATCGCCGGAAACGATGCCACCGATCCTGACTGTCTCGAAGAACTGCTCGATCTCGCTGCCGACCTGGAGGCTGCGGGCGAGTATGCCGAGGCGGCGGAGGCGCTCCGCGCGGCGCTGCAGGCCTCCCCACCCACGGCGCACATCGCCTTCATGCTCGCCGAACTCCTCTACCGGGCCGGGGACCTCACCGCCGCCCGCGAGCGGTATTACGCCGCCATCGAGCTCGACGCCGATCATCTGGAGGCGCGGGCGAACCTGGGATGCGTGCTCGCCGAACTCGGCGAACCTGAACTGGCCCTCGCGGCGCTCGAGGGCGTGGTGCGGCAGCAGCCCGACTACGCCGACGCCCACTGGCACATGGCGGGCGTACTTCGCGACCTGGGCCGCACGCCCGACGAACGACGGCACCTCCGCCTGTTCTTGTCGCTCGCCCCGGCGAGCCCGTGGGCCAAGCTCGCCCGCGAACGGCTCGACGGCTGACGCGTGGCATATCCCCAGCGCGTCTCATCCTCCGAGGGAGGCGAGGGTTTGCCCCTACCGTTGAGCCGGCTTGACTGACCAGCGGAGCCATGGATGGCGTAGCGCCTGTCAGTCGGAGTGAACGCAGCCCGGAGGGCGCAGTGAACGTCCGGCGAAATGGTACGGGGCAATCCCGAGCCGGCACTTCTTCACAAAGCCGGTCGCAACAGGAAGGCTAGTAGGCGCCCCAGGGGCCGCGGACGGGGTGGACGCCGAACTGCACCGTGTCGCTCGGCTGGTTTGGCGTGGGGAGCATCGCCCCGCCACTGCCGGGAACGGCACCCGCTCCCGGATAGGGTCGGCGGAATTGGTGATAGATCGGCATCACCCGCGAACTCGGCACGCCCCAGGCGTACTCGCTCGTGAACTCGGCCGTGGGCGGCACGACCAAGGCCATCGGCCGACCGATCGACGGGTCGTACCACACGCTGTGCCAGCTCTTTCCCTGCGCCCGCAGGAAGTACCGCTTCTCGATCGTGTCGTGGTGGAGGCAGTGGTGGCCATGGGCGCACAGGGCGCAGTGACCACACCGGCCGCACAGGCCTTCACGGCAGCAGTGCTGGCCGCACGCCTCGCACGCGGTGCAGCCATGGCTCTGATGGTGCCGATGATGGCCGCCCGCGATGCCCGTCGCTCCCGCGACGATCACGAGCACCGCCGCCGCAACTCCCAGCCCGACCCACCGCCACATCAATCGCGCTTCGTGCATGATGTTCCTGCTCCTCGCTCACCACCAGTAGGCATGCACATCGGTCCGCATGCCCATCGCCCCGGCGGGGCGGACGTAGTGGCGGCGATGCTTGTAGAGAAACTCGTGCGGCATGAAGGGCGGGTAGGTGTACCAGGTGTGGCCCACGCGCGGCGGCACCGGCCGCGGTGCCACGTAGAGTTGCGCGCCGAAGCCGGGCGCCGGGCCGGCCGGCACCGGCGGCACGTAAAAGTTGTAGAAAACGTCGGGCGTCGGGGCCTCGACCCCGCCGTTGATCGGCGCGGCGTGTGCGACGGCAATGGACAGCGACACGCCGACGACCACGACCGCAAGGCTCAGGCGAAACATCGGCTTTCCTCCCCGGCTGCACCGCGGCACCCGCCGCTGGCGGAAGTCTTCGGCACACGCCGATTGCAGGGATGACTCCCGCGGTTCCGCCTCTGACGCCCCTGCCCAAGAGGCAAGGTCCACCGCCGAGCGCTGCCGGCTCGGGGGCGGCAAAAGTCTCGTCGCGGGGCCGCGGCGGCCCATGCTCCTCGAGCGTTCGCCGACCCCCGTCGCCTACCCCTCTGGTTTTCCCGTATCTGAACCACCGTCCGCGGCCTTACAACCGCTAAACTTTGCCCCTCTTGCCAGAGCGTCCGCCTCCAGTCACAGTCTTTTCCGATGCCCACGAAGACCCGTCGCCCGAAGCCGAAATCCGCCCAGAAGCCCGCCGCACCGGCGGAGGCGTCCGAGGCGAGCGCACCCACCGCCCCTGCCCCGCCCGCCGCCGCCAATGGCAAGCCGAAGGAGACGAAGGGCAAGCCGAAGGAAACGCAGCGCCGCGCCACCGCCCAAGCCCTCGCCGCCGGCCAGCGGGACATCTCCGTCAGCGAGTTCTTCGCCAAGAACCGCCACCTGCTCGGGTTCGACTCGCCGCGCAAGGCCCTCCTTACGAGCGTGAAGGAGGCCGTGGACAACTCGCTCGATGCCTGCGAGGAGGCCGGGATCCTGCCCGAGATCTGGGTGCACATCGAGCAGGTGGGCGAGAGCGGCACCCGCTACCGCATGGGCGTCCAGGACAACGGCCCGGGGATCGTGCGCAAGCAGATCCCGCTCATCTTCGGCAAGCTGCTCTACGGCTCGAAGTTCCATCGCCTGCGGATGAGCCGCGGCCAACAGGGCATCGGCATCTCGGCGGCCGGCATGTACGGCGTGCTCACGACCGGCAAGC
>JBBAVM010000021.1:0-41204 GCA_040397685.1 Pirellulales bacterium | reverse complement strand
CACAATCACGCTAGGATGCACCGCATGGAGCCCTACCGCCTGACCGACAGCCCTTGGTTTTGGGCGCTCTTGTTCTCGCTCATGAGCCTGGTGGGCATCGGGCTCATCGCGCCCAAGTTTGATGTCAGGCAGCGGCAGATCGAGGGGCGGTATCTGGGCCGGCAGAGGGCGGCAGAGGAGCGGGCACGGCGGGCAGCGGGGCTCGATGCGACCGACCTCGCCGCCGAGGCGGTGGATCGCGAGGCGGCGGCGCCGAGGCGGATCGTGCCCCTGTGGACGCTCGCCACGGCGGCCGGGGCGGCTGCCGCGGGATCGGCCGTCATGCTGCGGCGCGAGTGGGCTTCTCGTCGCTGACCGTCTCGGGCAGGTCGTCCGTCAGGCCCTGCCGCCGCATCTCGGCCCAGTCTTCGGCGGTGGGCTTGGCCATCGTGCCGAACACATAGTCGCCGACGAGCAGGAACACGTTGAAGTTCTTCGCGGGATAGCGGTGGTGGAGGTAGTGGTGCCGGGCGAGTTGCTTGAAGAGGCGGGTTTGCCCGAAGAAGCGGCCCTTCGGCTGGTGCATCTCGAGATGCACGAAGTTCCACGTGAGGTGGTGAAGAATGACCACGATGGGAAACATCACGGCGCCGATCGTCGTGAACGGGGCGAGCACGAGCGCGAGTGGCAGCGACTCGATGAGCCCCTCGCGGGGGTTCAAGCGGATGCCCCGGTCCTCTCCCGGCGGCAGCGGCTCGTCGTGGAACTCCTCGCGGTATTGCGAGTGATGCTCGAGGGCATGGCTCGTGAAGATCTTGGTGCGTGCCCGGACGTTTTTGAACAGGAAGAACTTCGGCCTCCTGTGCATCAACTTCGCGTGGACCTGGTGTTCCACGAGTGACATGAACACGGCCCAGAACATGAACCAGGCGACGATCTGCAGGGCAAGCATCATGAGGGCACCTGAGAGCTTCCGAAAACGGTCCAGCTTTCCGTCATATCGGAAGTGACGGTGCCTATCCCTGAGGGACTACCGGGGGAGGTGTACCAGAACCCCCAGACCCGTGTCGCGGGCAGTTTTCCGGCGAGTAGGACAGGCTTCAGCCTGTCATCAAGATCGTCCGGGGGGAGACGTAGGACAGGCTTCAGCCTGTCATCACTACCGCGTAGGACAGGCTTCAGCCTGTCATCGAGATCGTTTCGAGGGCCGGAAAGAGACAGGCTGAAGCCTGTCCTACGGGCTGTCCTACGAAATGATCGAGCGGCGGCGGGAGACGTAGTCCCAGACCACGAAGCGGTCGAGGTCCTTGCCCGCCGAAAAGAACACCCGGCCCTTCGCCGTCTCGGCGAGGCGGTAGGCGAACTGGATGTCCTCGCGCGATTGCGACCAGCCGGAGAGCAGGAACACGTTCACCGTGATCCCCTCGCGGCGGCAGGCCTGCGCCTCGCGGATCGTCGCCTCTTCCGTGCGGGGGTGGGGCGGGTAGAGCAGGAACAACTGGCTCCCCTCGAAGTGGGCGGTCGGCAGGCCGTCGGTGATGATGATCACCTGCTTGTTGGGCGTGTCCTGCCGCGCGAGGTGCTGCCGCGAGAGCGCGAGGGCGTGCTGGATGTTCGTGAAGTGTGGCGGCACGTCGGCCTCGGAGATCGCCGGGTCGCTCATGTCGGCCCGCAGGCGTACGACCGAGTCGAAGATCGTGACCGGCTTGGGCATGAACGACACGACCTCGCCCGCCGGCCGTGGCTTGGCGAACGAATACATCTCGATGAACTGGAGGAAGTCGCCGGGATACTCCCGCTGCACGAGCCCCTGGAGCGCGAGCGCCATCCGCTTCACGTTCACGTAAAGCCCGCCGTAGCGCATCGATCCGCTCATGTCGAGGACCACGGTCGTGGCACACTTGGGGGTATTCCGCGTGCGATGGACCTCGATATCGCGCTGGTCGAGTTTCAACCCGCTGTCTCGTCGCCCGCCCGCGCGCTCGCCGGCGGTGCGCAGCATGCAGTTGATGAGCGAGCCGGGGATATCCATGTGGGCGACGGAGTCGCCGAACTCGTAGGGCCGTGTCGGCACGAGTTCGACCGCGCCGTCGCCCTGCACGTTGACCTGGTGGCGGCCGGTGCGCGACGGCGCAAGCGCCGAGAAGATCTGCTCGAGCAGCTTTCCCTGGAACATGCGCAGGGCCTTGGGCGTGAGCTCGTAGCCCCGTTTCGTCCGCTCGAGCCCCTGCTGGGCGGCGAGCTGCTCGACCATGTCCTGCACCTGCCGCTTGAGCCGGTCGAGCTCGTCGAGTTCGCCCGACTCGACGAACTGCCCGAGCGCCTCCATGTCGATGAGGGCGATCCTCGCGTTCTTCCGGGCCTCGGCCAGTTGTTTCAGCAGTTCCTCGATCGTCTCGAGCTCTTCCTTCACCTCGAGCGCTTCCTGGACGGAGAGTTTCTGGCGACCGGTGAACGTCCACTTCGCGGCGAGTTCGTCGATCTGGTAGACGTCGCCGAGCCGGTCGATGAGCGCCACGAGGTCGGACGCGAACCGACTCTGATCGTTGTTCTCGGCGTACCAGAGCCGCTCGAGCTGGCGAAGCTGCTCCTCGCGGACCGCCTTCTGGAACGCGTCGCGGGCCTTCGCCGGCGGCTTCGCCTGCTGGGCCGCGTCGCGAAACGCCCCGCGCGCCTTCTTCCGCACGCCGTCGGTCTCGTAGCGTTCGAGGATCTTTCTCCGCCGTTCCTCGAGCTGCCGCACGAGCGAGTCGATGGAGGGCCCGAGCCCCTTGATCTGCTCTGGATCGAGGATCACCGCCTCGGCGAGCTGCTCGTCGGTGAGCTCGTCGATGCTGCCGAACTCGAGCAGGTGTTCCATCGCCGGCGACACGAGGTCGGCCGCCGGCGGCCGCGGCGGGGGAATCCGCGCCGGATCATACCGCTGGTACGTGTGGACGATTCCGCCGAGCGTGTCACGAGAGGGCATCAGCGGAAGCCTTTCGTGTCGTAGATCGTGTGGCCGTGCTGCTGGATTCGCGAGATCCGCTCGGTGGCGTACAGCCCCGCGAGGATGAACTCGATGCACGCCGCCCGCACAGCCGGATCCTGGGCGGCGTTCACCTCGAAGGCCTTCTGCCACACGGCGGGCACGTCGGCCACGATGCCCTCGTAGGCGCGGCTCGGCACCATGTCGCCCACCTCGATCTTCGCGCCTTCGCCGAACACCTTCGCGATCTCGTCGAGCCCGTGCTGCTCGACATACTCCTCGAACACCGTGGCGATCGCCTCGGCGATCACAGCGTCGAGCACCTGCCGCTCGCTCATCTGGTGGCTCCCCATGAGGTCGAGCTCGAGTTTGCCGAGGCTCGACGCATAGAGGTGCCCGAGATCGCTGATCCGCGGCACGGCCGGCTTCTCGCCGAGCCGCACGCCCCGCTGGCGGGCGCTGGCCACGACCGTTTTCAGGTTCGCGATGGAGAATCGGGCGCTCACGCCCGATTGCTGGTCGATGAATTTGCTCTTCCGGGCGGCGATCGTGATCTGCTCGAGAATCTCCCGGATAAAGACCGGCACGACCACGGGCCACTCGCCGCCCAGGTCGATCGCCGCCTCCTGCGCGGCGACCTGGATCCCGAGCTCGCGGTGGCGCGGATAGTGCGTGTGGATGACCGCACCGATCCGGTCCTTGAGCTGCGGGATCACCTTGCCCGAGCGGTTGTACGTCGAGGGATTGGCCGAGAAGAGGAGCATCACGTCGATGTCGAACTTCACGGGATACCCGCGGATCTGCACGTCGCGCTCCTCGAGGATGTTGAACATCCCCACCTGCACGAGCTCGTCGAGCTCCGGGAGCTCGTTCATCGCGAAGATGCCGCGGTGCATCCGCGGGATGAGGCCGAAGTGGAGCGCCTCCTCGCTCGCCATGCTCGTGCCGCCGGCGAGCTTGGCCGGGTCGATCTCGCCGATGATGTCGGCGAACTTCGTGCCCGGGGCCAGTCGCTCGGCGTAGCGCTCCTCGCGGGGCCACCACGCGATCGGCACATCGGCCGGGTCGCGCTCGCCCACGAGCCGCTTGCCTGCCTGGCTGATCGGCTTGAAGGGATCGTCGTGAAACGGGATCGCCGGGTCGTCGAGATAGGGCACGAATTCGTCGAGAAACCGCACGAGCAGCCGCATCAGCCGACTCTTGGCCTGGCCCTTCTCGCCAAGAAAGAGCATGTCATGCCCGGCGAGCAGCGCCACGTTGATCTCGGGGATCACGGTGTCGTCGTAGCCCACGATGCCGGGGAAGAGCTCGTCGCCGCCGGCGAGCATCCGCAGGAAATTCTCGCGGACCTCCTCCTTCACGCTGCGGCTCTTCCAGCCGGAGGATCGCAGGGCGGCGAGGGTCGTCGGCAGCGAGGCGCGGGCGGCTGGCATGGAAAAGCTCCGGAGGACGGACTGATTGTAGCGCGCCAGGTTGTGTCGGGGCGTGCTATGACCTAGAACCCGATCGCCGCCGGACGCTCTGCGCCCCACTGCCCATGAATACCTGTCGCGATCTCGATCGTTTCGCGTGGGTGGCGCCGATCACGCTCGTTCCGCTCGCGTTTGGCGGCATCCTCGCCAATGGCTGGGTCAATTGGGACGACCCGCTGCACGTGCTCGAGAACCCATGGCTCGCGCCGGCGTCGTGGCGCGGGCTCGGCGAACTGTGGATCCGGCCCTACCGAGGCCTGTACGTGCCGGTGAGCTACACGGTGTTTGCGGCGGAATCCGTCGCCGGGCGGGTGGTGTCCGGGGCAGCCACCCCGGCGGCTGTCGTGTTTCACGGCGTGAGCCTGATCCTCCACGCCGCATGCGTGGGGCTCGTCTATCGCCTGCTCGGCGGGCTGCGGGCGACGCCGTGGGCGGCGGCCGCGGGCGCCGCCTTGTTCGCCGTCCATCCGCTCCAGGTGGAATCGGTGGCCTGGATCTCGGAGCAGCGCGGGCTCCTGGCGGCATTCTTTTCCCTGCTGACGCTCGATCTGGTCGTGCTGCGTGACGATGAACACGGCTCATCAGGGCAGCCGTGGCGGGACGTGGCGGCTACCGGATGCTTCGCGACGGCCCTCCTCTGCAAACCATCGGCGGTGGTCGTGCCGGTGCTTGCGGTCGTCATCGCCATGGCCGCGGGAACGCGCCGGCTGTCGCGCTGGGTGGCCGCCGTCGTCGTCCTGTGGTGTGCCCTCGCGGTCGCAACAGCCATCGGCACGAAGTCGCTTCAGCCGGTCGATCCGGTAGTCGCCGGCCCGTGGTCGCTGCGGCCGATCGTGGCCGGCAACGCGCTCGCGTTTTATGCAGAGAAGGCGGTGCTGCCCCGGGGGCTCTGCATCGATTACGGGCTGACGCCGGCTGCGCTCGCGGCGGTGCCGGCCTCCGTCGCGAAGGCGTTCGCCGGAGCCGCAGTGGTCGCCGCCATCTGCATGGTGCCGGCGCTCCGGGCGTGCCGCCTTCCCCTCGCGCTGTTCGTCGTGCCGCTTCTGCCGGTGCTCGGGCTCGTCCCGTTCTCGTTTCAGGCGATCTCGGACGTGGCCGACCGCTATGCGTATCTGGCCATGCTCGGGCCCGCTGCGGCCGTCGCCGCGGTCTGCGATACGTGGCGGAGTCGCTGGGTCGGCGTCGTCGTGACGGCGATCGTCGTCATGCTCGCCGCCGCTTCGATCCGCCAGGTGCCCGTGTGGCGCGACTCGCTCGCACTCAACGCCCACGCGCTGGCCATCAATGGCGGCACGCGAGACACGCTCAACAACCTGGGCCTCGCCCTGCTCGACAGGGGGCGGTTCGACGATGCGGCGGAATGCTTCGAGCGGGCCATTGGCCATGATGTCGGCTACCCGCGGGCGCACTTCAATCTCGGCCTGGCCCGGCACCGGTCGGGGCGTCTGGCCGACGCGGAGCGAGAGTATCGGGAGGCGTTACGGCTGGACGCCGGCTACGCGGTCGCCCACAACAATCTCGGCATCCTCCTTGGCCAGACGGGCCGGCTCACGGATGCCGCGAAGCAATTCCGGGCTGCGCTCGCGATCGACCCTGCGCTCGCCGACGCGAAGAAGAACCTGCTCCGCCTGGAGTCACTGGACGCCACCGGCCGCGGCGAGTGACGGTCACTTCTCGATGTCGTTCTCGTCGAAGATGTAGGGCACCAGTTCGCTGCCCTTCATGTAGCGTTCCCAGTCTTGGGCACGGAATGAACGCACTCGTTTGTTCGACGTCAGCATCTGGCCGTAGACCCAGGGGGCGATCTTTTCGCTGAGGAACCGCGTGTGTCCGTCGCAGAACACAACGCCTGTGCCGCCGGGATGTCGAGACGACGGATAGCGGCTGCCCCAGTCGGTTTCGTTGAGCGGCCGGGTGGCTTCCGAGGTGTTGATGACACGCTTGCCGGTCGGCGGAGCAACGAGGGGCGCACTTCCCGACACTCGCAACTTTGGCGGATGGAGAATGAGATGCGTGGTGATGACGGCATTGGCATCGGCAACGGCTGGCAGCGGATTGTCGGCCCACGAGGCAGCGGTAGGGGCTTGGAGGCCCGATCGCTCCGCCACGAGCAGCGTCGATCCCGTGCCGTCAGCAGCGCCAATTTGTGTCAACGAATTCCGCGCGGCGTTGTAGCTGCCGGTGGTCGAGAGATACCACGCTCCAGTATTGCCAGCGGCGTCGAGAAACACGCCGTCTCCGCGATACTGTTCGGTGCCGTTGCCGCCGTTGAGCAGCTCGGCCCCCGTACCTCCGTTGCCCATGTAGCTCAGCGGTGAACCGGTGGACGCGTCGCTGCCCACAGACGGGCAGAGATATCCAGGAATCTTCTTCTTCGTCACGTCGTCAACGCCCGCGGCCGTCGTAAACGTCTCGTACCAGTCGTAGATCTCCCGCTGGTCGAAGAAGGGCAGGATCATCACGGTCCACGAGACCATCGCGTTCGGCCTGGTCGACACATCGGCCACCCTCGTCGACGTGTAGGTGTCGAGCGGGTTCCGCCAGCCGGGCAGCACGGTTTTGTCGGCGTCGTACGTGATCAGCGCCTTGCCGATCTGCGAGAGGTTGTTCATGCACGAACTGCGGCGGGCGGCCTCGCGTGCCATGCTCAAGGCCGGCAAGAGCATGCCGACAAGCACCCCGATGATCGAGATCGTCACGAGGAGCTCCACGAGGGTGAAGGCGGAACCTCGGCGCGGACGGTGAGCTGATTGCACCACACGATCTCCCAGGAGGGCTGCCTCAGGCGGGTACCCGAAACATCGGTTGGAGGCTACACCGGCCCCGTTAGGAACCAGTGAGCGAGGAAATGTGAGAAACCCATGAGGGCATCGATGCAGCCTTTACAGGCTGGAAAGGGCGGGGGATAACCCGGGAAGGCAACGATTTCAAGTCCCGAGATGGGCATCCGGAGGGCGGCGCTCGGTGATCGCGGCGATCGACAACCCCTCGTTCCAGGCGTTCCCCTGGGTTGGGCTGGCACTATGGGCCGCCTTCGCGGCGGCAGCAGCGGCTTGTATTTCGGCCACACGCTGGGTGCACGCGACAGGGCAAACGCTCGAGATTCCCGGCACGGATCGCTGGGCGGTGGCGGTCGCGGCCTGCGGCCTCGCCCTGCTCGGTGGATTCCTCGCGGCCGGCCCGATCGCGATTCCGGTCGCCGCCGGTGTGGCGGCGGCGGCCCTCGTGGGGTTCGTGAGGAAGCGTGACGCTGTCGTGCCGGAAAGCCGCCGATTTCTTGCTCGCGGGGGAATGGCGAACATCGCTGCGGAAGTCCGGGCGGCGTCCAAACGCGCGACCGAGCGGCAGCGGGCGGAGAAGCAACCGGCGCCCACGCTCGCAGAGCGGCTCAAGGCGCTCATCGGGGCCCTCGGCAAGGCGAAGGCGAAGCGCGGCGATCCGGCAGCGGCCGAGGGCGTGGCAACGGCCGCGGACAACGGCGTGTTCACCTTCCTCAAGAAGGACGGCACGCCGGCGATCGCGACGGACGATCCGGAGGCGATGTCGGACAACGTGCGCAACTCCCGCAAGATGCTCATGTCCGCGATGCGGGCCGAGGCGACCGACATCCACCTCGAACCCCAGGAGCAGCAGTACTTCGTCCGGTTCCGCATCGACGGCGTGCTCCAGGACATCGACAAGATGCCGATCCAGGTGGGCCGGGGCGTGATGTCCACGCTCAAAGTACTCTCCGACATGAACATCGCCGAGCGCCGCCGGCCGCAGGACGGCACGTTCGCTGCGACCCTCGACGCGGCGAAATACGACATCCGCGCCGCGTCCACGCCCACGAGCTACGGCGAGAAGATGGTGCTGCGGCTCCTGCAATCGTCGGGCGGAGTGATGAAGTCGGGCCTCGACAACATCGGCCTCCGGCCGCAGGTGCTCAAGCGGCTCAACGAGATCATCCATAAGCCGTACGGGATGTTTCTGGTGGTGGGGCCGACCGGCTCCGGCAAGACGACGACGGTGTATGCGTCGCTGAGCGAGATCGACGCCCACAAGCACAACATCACGACGATCGAAGACCCGGTCGAGTATCGCCTCGAAAACATCACGCAAATCGCGGTCAACAGCCAGGCCGAGGTGTCGTTCGCGAAGATTCTGCGGAGCGTGCTCCGGCAGGATCCCGACGTGCTGCTCGTGGGCGAGATCCGCGACAAGGAGACGGCCGAGATCGCCTGCCAGGCCGCCCTCACCGGCCACTTCGTGTTCTCGACGCTCCACGCCAACGACACCGTGGCCACGATCACCCGGATGCTCGATCTCGGCCTCGATCCCACGCTCATCCAGACCGCCGTCACGGCCGTGCTCGGGCAGCGGCTGGCCCGCAAACTCTGCGAGAAGTGCAAGCAGAAGTGCGATCCGCCGCCGGGGCTCCTCAAGAAGTTCAAACTCCGGAGCGGCGAGATCGATCACATCTACCGCGAAAAAGGCTGTGAGCACTGCCGCGGCACGGGCTTCAAGGGCCGGATGGGCATCCACGAACTTCTCGTGATGAACGATCCGATCCGAGAACTGATCACCGCACAGCCCGTCGTGGGCGACCTCAAGAAGGCGGCGATCGCCAACGGCACCCAGACGCTCCAGATCGACGGCCTGATGAAGGTGATCAAGGGCCAGACGAGCGTCAGCGAGATTCTGCGCGTCACGACCTGATCCCAAACGATCGAGCCCATGTACGACCTTCTCGTCATCGCCGCAGTGCTCGGGGCCGCCTGGCTCGGGTCCACGAAGGGGCTGCACTGGGCGACGTCGATCGCTCTGGAGATATTCGCGGCGGTCGGCCTCGCGTTCCTCGTACACGAGCCGGTCGCCGCCGGCGTCGCGGAGTTCATCCGGCTCACGGTTGAGCCGCTCCTGCCGCAGGGCACCGACTACCAGTGGTTCGCGATCCTCGTGGCGTTTCTCGTTGCCTGCTGGGTGCCGTTCGGCCTGCTGATCTATTTCCTGCATCGCGGCGATGACGACGGCTCGCTCGACATCCATCCGCTCGCCGACCGGATCGGCGGCGCTGTGGCCGGTGGGGCGGCGGGAATCGTCATCGCCGGCTGCGTGCTCGTCACGCTGTCGATTGTTCCGCTGCCCAGCCTGCTCAAGCCGGCGCCAGGGAGCATGTTTCTCGATGTCGGCAGCCTCGTCCTGCGGGCCGTGGGGCGGCTCGCGCCCGAGACGCACGAGACGCCCGAGGGGGGCTGGTCGCTCGTCCTCGATGGCGAGCCTGCATCGCGGAGCACGTCGCTTTCGGCGAAACTCACGAATGAGCCGTGGTGCGACATGGATGGCGACTCGAAGCAGACGGAGAAAGACCTTTACCGCGACCTCGACGGGAACGACACCTACACCAAGGATCTGTATTTCGTCGATGTGGACGGCGACGGGAGCCGCCGGATCGGCGTCCTCGACAAATACATCACGGGCTGCTGGGATTCGGCCCTCTATTCATCGCCCCGGGAGCGGCCGGACGTGAAAAAGCCCGTGCCCGAAGAGATCGCGGACGCAGGCGGCCCGGCGGCCCCGGCCGGACCGCCGCCGACCAAGGAGGAGTTCGAGGATGATTTTTGATCGTGCACGCGGGGGATGGATACGCGGTCGTCGTGCGGGCCAACTTTCGGCCGGGATGTTCGCGGTCGTGTGCGTGGTTGCCTCCGCCCAGGAGACTGGCCTCGACACCAAGCGACTCGCCCAGCTTGTCGATAGCGGCGATTATCGGGCCGCGATCGCCGAGGCTGGAGCCCTGGAGGAGGAGGCGCGCCCCAAGGCCAAGGACAACGCTTTCGTGCCGCGCACGCGGGCGATGGTCGAACTCCTGCTCACCCGGGCGGTTCTCCAGCGCCGTATCGGCGATCTCGATGCGGCGGAAGAGTCGCTCGGCGTCGCCTACAAGGCCTACACAGACCGAGAGTTCCAGCGGCGGCTCGGACTCGCGGTGCGGGCGGGTGGTGATCAGGCTGCGGCGGCGCTGGTACCCTTCGAACTGGTCTTCGTCGATCTGCTCGACCAGGGGATGGGGCTCGTCGTGGATCGGCTCAGGCAGGATGGCGGCTCCGCAGAGCCGGAGAAACTCGCCGGCTGGCTCGCGCAGTTCGAGCAACTCTCCAAGCAGGCCGCGGCCGCCCGGCAGGGGCTGACAGAGCGACTCGAGGGCGCGGGGGCTCCGCTGGCCCAGTCGCCACGTGCGCGCCTGCTGGCTAGCGACATCGAATTGATCAAGCTGCAGGCGATGTTCGCGCTCGCGAAGACGCGCCTCCCGGCGGCGGACAAGGACGGCGGCAACGCCGCCGGCCGCGGTGGCGCGACGAAGGTTCGGGCGGAGGTCGTGAAGCAGCTCGCGCAGGCAGTGGAGCGTGCAGAGGAAATGCTCACCGCAGTCGCCGACAGCGGGGCGGCACAAGACGATGCCGGGGGGAAAGTGCTGCTGGAAGCGAATCGCATCCGCGTCGATTTGCTCGTCTGCCTGGCGGAGGCCCAACTCTTCGCAGGGTCCGCCGACGTGGCGGAGGAGACGATCGATAGGGCCCGCCCCCTCCAGAAGGCGATGCTCGATGAGATGCATCCAGACCGGCTGCAGCCGACGATCCTCGCCGCGGGCATCACCGAGGCACGGCGTCGGGCGAGCGAAGCAGCCGGGCGAACCTTCCCGGCCCGCGAGTTGGCGAAACGCGTGGCGACGCTTGCGGGCGAGGCGAAGACCCTGCTCGAGAAGCACGAGAAACTTTTCAAAGAGTCGTGGCCGTGGCGGGCATCGCTCGCCGCGGTGGCCAAGAACGCTCCCGCCGCCGAAGTCCGCAAGGCGCAGGATCCTGCCGTCGCCGATGCGGTCGATGCTGCGACCCAGCGGGTGATGCCGCTCATCCGGTCGTTGCCCTGAGCCGCGCGTGGCAACGGGCGACCGTGTGCCCGATGCGTGTGCCGTTCAGTTCGTGCCGGTGGCCCGGCGATCGACCTCGGTGAGCACCGGCCGGGGGTTTTCGAGCCGGGTCGCCAAGCCGCGGGCCCGCCGCTGGGCATCGGTGCCCGCGTCCTCCTCGCCGACCGACCGCAGCACCCCCGCGAGGCTCGCGAGCGTCAGCGCCCGCTGCTCGAGATCGCTCGCGTGCAAGCCCCGAGGCTGCCAGCAGTCGAGTTTGGCCGCGGCTGAAGCGACGGCGAGGGCCCGATCCTTGTCCTTGCGGTCGAGGTGGGCCACGGCGAGCGGGACGAGAACCTCGGCCGTGTGCCAGGCATCATGCGTGCCCTGCGTCTGATAGACGGTTTGGAGTCGTTCGAGCAGCGGCAGCGCCTCGGTGGTGCGATCTGCGGCAACCTTCATCATCGCCAGGGCATGCGTGGCCGCGATGGTAGCCTCGTTCTCATCGCCCGCCACCTTCGTCCAGATCGAGAGTGCCCGCTCGAGCGAGCGCTCGGCCGCGTCGTCACCGGCCGCTCGCTCGCAGAGTCCCACGAGAAGCAGGGCGCCACCGACGTCGGGATGGTCGTTCCCCAGTCGCTTCTCGAGCATTGCGGCACCCTCGCGGAGCAGCGGCAGCGCGGCCTCGGGGTCGCGGGCCGCGAGCCGGGTGCCGCCTGCAAGGAGTTTGGCGGTCGCAGTCACCGGGTGTTCCTCCCCGAACTGCCGCGCTCGAGAGGCGATCCAAGCGTCCCACAGCGTCGCGGGCGGAGGATCTTTTGCGTTGTCCTGGGCTGAGGACGCGCGCGAGACGACGGAGGCGATGCTCCGGGCGATTGCCAACTCCTGCGTCGAGTCGCGGCGCGGGAGCCCGCGTTCGAGGACCCGTTGAACCGTCGGGACTGCGAGATCCGGCAGCGGGTTGCCGTCGTCATCTTCCCCGGGCCCGCACTCGGCCAACGCCAATTCGAGAAGCGACGTGAGCGCGGCGCCGGGGCCGAGCGTCGAGCGGGCTTCGATGGCCGCTGCGCCGAGCACGCCTCGGGCCTCGGGATTTTTCAGCGCGAGAAGGCTGCGTCCGAGCAGCAGCCGATGCTCAAAGCGAGCGGTCGCCGGGATGCCCTTCCACGCCTCCTCGCTCTCGACGGCACGCGACGCGAACACGCGGGCGTCCTCGGCATCGCCGCGTTCGAGCAGCGCGTCCGCTGCGCGGGCCAGGGCCCGCACGAGTGCCGGAGAGAAGTCCTCTTCCTCGGGCCCTGCCACGACGTCTGCGATCACGGAAGCGTCGGGCCCCCGTCCCCGCCTGGTCTCGACGGCGATCGCGGCGACCCTGTCGAGTCGGGCTTCCGGATGATTTTTCCCGTACAGCGTCTCGCTGGTGGCCAGAGCCCGTTCGCAGGCCTCCGTGGCCGCCGTAAAGTGCTCGGCGGCGAGGTGCAGGTCTGCAAGCAGCCGTAGGGCGGCGAGTCGGGCTTCCGTGGCCGCGCGATCGGTCGATTCGCCTGCGGCTAGATGCTCGTGCGCGGCGATGGCTTCGCCAGGCCGCCCGCTGTCGAGCAGCAGGCGGTTCAATCGCATGACTTCTTCGATCGACTCGCGGCTGTCGGGGCCGTGACGCTTTTCGAGCGCGGCCAGCATCGTGCGGCGGGATTCGATCGCCTCGGCGAACCGACCGCACGCCTCGTTGAGGCTGGAGAAGACTTCGCGGGCCCGGCGAGATGCCGGGTCGTCGGGGCCGAGCAGGTCCTCGCAGGTGGCCACCGCGCGGGCCAGCACCTCCCACGCCGAGAGCGTCTCGTCGTGGGCCGGGCCGCGGGCGGCGTCGAGGATGCGGACCGCCTTCGTCGCGGATTCGAGGGCGGCTTCCACCTTGGTGGCAGCGAGTTGGGCACGGGCGAGGAGATACCAGGTGCGGCCGAGGGCCGCTTCGTCGGGTAGGCGGCGCTCCTTCTTGAGGCGTTCCCGGATCGCGATCGACTTCTCGTAGAGCGATTCGGCCTTCTCCCTGGGGTCTGTCTCCACGAGGATTTCGCCCGCTGCGTCGTAGATCGGCAGGAGGTCGGCGTGGCCGACGCCCCGCCGCTTCTTCACGTCGCGGGTGGCGACGCGGAGGACCTCGAGCGCCTCCTCGGGTTTGCCGGCTTTGCGGAGAGCCGCAGCTTTTTCGAGCGCGACGGTCGTCGGATCGGGGGCCGCCTTCTTGGCGGGCGGCTTCGGCTGCGGCGGCGCGGCCATGAGATCCGGAGCCGACACGAGCAGGTGGGCCGCCAAAGCTGCGGTTGCGCAGCCGAAGCGGGGGAGGGGAAGCAGCCTGACAAATCCGGTCGCGAACCGAGTCATGCCCGTGGTCTTACCAGATGCCGACCCCGACTACGACGGCCGATCCCCACCCGCCGCGGACGGCGTCTGGTCGAGCGGGATCGCCGCCAGAGCGGCATGGGCGGGAATTGAGAAGGCCGCCGTCGCGACGAGGGCGATGGCTGCTTTCCTGAGCCGGGAGCGGACCTGCCACGCGATCGCGGCGAGTACGATGCCCGTCGTCAGCCCGGCAAGGGCGGTCGGCTCGGGAACACCGACGGTGATTTGTTCGGCAGTCGGGAAGAGTGCGGGGGCGGGGGTGCTGAGTTCGATCCGACTGAATGAAACCGCAGGATTGAAATCGATGAGCCCGAGGAACGACGGACCGGATGACGTCACCGTCGTGCTCGTGCTCGTCAGGAGCGTCTGCGCGTTACCCGACCCCGTGTAAATCATGAGATTGAAGGACCCCGACTGCCGGAGTTCATCGAAGTCCGTGAGCGAGAACAGGCCCCCGAACGCCCGGACCCCCGGACTGAACTGCTGGAAGATCAGGGGAGTCTGAAGTTCGCCGGGAGTCAGGCCGCGGGGGCCGTTGAAGACCGAATAAAGTCCGCCCGATGCCGTGGCTTGATAGGAAAACGATCCGGTTCCCGTGGTGATTCCCGAGAATGAAAGAGGATCGGAAACGGGGTTGGCGCCGAGTCCTTCGAGGGCTCCGGCGTAATCGGCCTCGAGTCGCGCGTTGAAGGCGGATTGTGAGGTGAACCAGACGAAGCTCGAACCAAAAGCCGTCGCCGATGCGGCGACCAGGAGCAGTGTCAGGCCCAGGGCTGCGGTGAACCCCTGGGGCCGGGGTCGGGTTCTGATCTGGCGGTGGGACATTGGAGCCTTTTTGGGTAACGTCAGGATGTTCATCACGCGTGGCTACCAGGCTGACGAGGCGGTGACGGGCCGCTCGATCACCCCAGGCTGGAATCAAGCAGCACAATCCGCACAACGTGTGCCAAAGCTCATGAGAAATGTGTGAGGCCGCATTGGCCCAACGCGTGGGTCGGGCAACCGTCGGGAGTTTGGGTCGAAAAAGGTTGCGGTCGCGTCGTACGTTCAGTACCGTCTTTGTGATCGCCCCCCCCCATCGGCTGGGCGAACGAGCCCGTTCGCTGGGGCGATTCGCCCCACGGGCAACCCGACGGTGGGGCGATTCGCTCCACCGTCGTTGGGTGCCGGGAGTTTCAGTTGCATGGCCTCGAAGAATGGTTCAGAGCGCAACAACGCTGGGCGTTGCCTATGCCGTCCAGGCATGACGCTCGTCGAACTGCTCGTCGTGGTCGCGATCATCGGCGCCTTGGTTGCGATCCTGCTTCCCGCTCTCTCCTCGGCTCGGGGTGCCTCGTACGCTGCGTCTGCCTCGAGTCATCTCTCCTCGTTTGGCCGCGGCTTCGAACTCTTCGCCCAGCAGGATGCCAGGGGGCGTTATTGCTCAGGGGCCTTCGACCACCTGCTCGACGGTGATATCCGCACCCGCGGCTGGGTGGCCGACCTCATCGGCCTCAAGACTGCCACGCCCGGGCGGGCCCGCGATCCTGCGAATCGCTGGCAGGTGAACGAGACTGTCGCCGACTACACCGGCGCCGCCCGGCAGGGCACGGCGGTGGTGCTCGATGGATCGGATCACGGCTGGACCACGACTTCGTATGCGGCGATTTCGGGGGGCAGCTACTTCGGCGGCGTCGTCGCGATGAACGATGTCTGGTTCGACGGCTACAACGCCACGTTCACGACGACGTGGCATTTTTGCCGCGGCGATCCGGCGACCACGATCGACGCGGCCTATCCCGGCTATGGCAGCGTCCGCGGCTCGCGGATCGAGGGTGCCGGCCCGCTCGACATCGCCGCGCTCGGCCGGGCCGCCACGACCGCGGCCCGGGTCGCGCTCATGGGGCCGGCGCGGGCGACCGACGGCCCGTCGTTCGTCGTCCGGCCGGGGGCCGTCCGGCTGCGCACCGGGGTGGCCGATGGCGTGATCAACGGCTTCGTTGGTTTTCGGCTCGTGCGGCCCAATGACCTGCTCCTCGACAGTTTCACCGACGGGATGAACGTGGTGTTCACCGACCCGGCGATCGGCGGCGGTCCGGGTTGTAAAATTCATGAACTCTCCGACATCCATCCGCTCCACCAGCCCAAGGCGGGTGGGGCGGGCGGATTCGCGCCGCTGTTGTTCGCCGACGGGCACGTCGAAAAAGTATTCGACAGGGTCACGGCGGGTGCGTCTGCCGGCCCATCGAAGGGCGACAGCTTCATCGGCAACGGCGTCACGACCACGTCTGGCACGATCAGCGGCTTCGTGATCGACGGGCCGAGCTACGAAGAGGCGGCCGACCAGATCTGGCTCAAGCGGCTGCGGATGGCGACGCTCGACGACGGCACGACCGTCGTCGAGTGAGCTTCAGCACGGGGGCCCCGATCACGAGCCCTTCGCGGACGCTGGCGGTGTGCCAGGGGCTGTCTCGCTCGTGGCCTTGGCTGGAGAAACACCCCTGCCCGGCGGCGGTGCATCCGGCTGCTCGTCGGCCGCTTTCGCCGCCGGCAGCGCTGCGAGGAGCTCCTGCGCGGCCACCGTGCTCGGGTGATTCGCACCGTTCATGCGGCGGCGGATCGACAGGGCCTTCTCGAGCAGCTGCCGCGCGGTGTCGACGTCGCCGTCATCGCGGCGGACGAGGGCGAGAGTCTCGAACGAGGCGGCGGTGGTGGGGTGACGAAACCCATAGGTATCTTGCCGGATCGCGAGGGCCGCGAGGGCCAGGGGATCGGCCTCAGCCGTGCGGCCCGCCTCGCGGAGGATGTTGGCCAGGCCCGCGAGCGAAGCGGCCGTGAGCGGGTGCGACGGCCCGCTCGACCGTTCCCGGATCGCGAGGGCCCGGCGGGCGAGCGTTTCCGCCTCGCGGAGATCGCCACGCTCCCGCGCGTTCGCCGCGAGGTTGCCGAGTGACTCGGCGGTGTCGATGTGGGCCGGGCCGAGGAGCGTCTGGCGAGTGGCGAGCGCCCGGCGATGCAGCGGCTCGGCGGCCGCGTGATCTCCGCGGGCATCTTCGAGGCAGGCGATGTTGTTGAGGGCGCGGGCCGTGAGCTGGTGCTCCGAGCCAACGGTCTTGTCGTACATCGCGAGGGCGCGGTCGTAGGCAGTGCGAGCCGCGGGGAAATCGCCCTGTTTCTCCATCGCCTGGGCGAGATTCAGGACGGTGCTTGCCACTTCCGGGCTCTCCGGGCCAGTGATCCGCGCCTGAATCGCGATCGCCTGCTCGAGCATCTCGCCCACGCCCGTGTAGTCGGCGGCCGCGATCCGCAACTGGGCGAGCTCGTTCAGGGCCTCGGCCATCGCCGGATGCGTCGGGCCGTACGCCCGCTCGGCGAGGGCCACCGACATCGTGGCTGCTCGCAGGGCCTCGGCCTGGCGTCCGCGTTTGCGGAGGTCGCGCACGTTGTCGGCCAGTTCGACCCACTTGGCCTTCAGGTCTTCTGCGGTTGGCTCCGGCACGCGGGTGAGCTGCACCCACGCCAACGCGACGCTGACGAGCACCGCCACGGCGATCGCCCCGAGAGCGACGGGCTTCGGAATCTGCTGGGAAAGGTCCACGGTGCTGCACTCCGGGTGATTGGTTGGGCGGCGCGGAACACCGTGATATCCGGATGCAAGCGTTCGGGGTGTGAGATTTCGATGAAATCGAGCGATTGTCGCCACGATTTCGCGCGATTCTCACGGACGACTCATCAGCCGCTCATCGACGGCCTCTATCCTGCCCGACGTCAACGAGGCAGTCGAAGTGTTCGGCTCCCGGAGGCAGAGACGGTTTTTCTGCGTGTGATCTCAAGGAGTTTTTTCATGCGTTCTATTCAAGCCAAGGGCCGGCAGGGTTTCACCCTCGTCGAGCTGCTGGTTGTGATCGCGAT
Source organism: Pirellulales bacterium (assembly GCA_040397685.1). Lineage (GTDB taxonomy): Bacteria > Planctomycetota > Planctomycetia > Pirellulales > UBA1268 > RGVT01. The sequence continues at coordinate 23,605 of JBBAVM010000021.1, read as the reverse complement.
CATCGGTGTGCTGGTGGCGCTCTTGCTGCCGGCTCTGTCGTCCGCTCGCTCTGCTGCGAATGCCTCGGGCAGTGCGAACAACATGTCTGGCTTCGGCCGGGGTTTTGAGCTGTATGCGACCAACAACAATGGCGTGTACACGTCTTCCGCGTTCGATCACTGCCGCGATGGCGACATCCGGAGGTACGGCTGGGTGGCCGACCTCATCTCGTCGAAGGTCTCGGCTCCGGGCAAGGCCCTCGATCTGGGCAGCCGGAACAAGATCAACGAGAAGGTGGGCGACTACATGGGTGCCACCACGAAGACCTCGGACATCACCCGTTCTGGTGCACCGGCCGGCCGGTGGACGAGCGACATGACCAACGACAGCGGCTCGGCGGTGAGCGTCTCTGCTCACGATGATTCGAACTCCGGCGAAGCCTTCTTCGGCGGTGATGCCAAGGCGAAGGATGTCTGGGATGAGGGCTACAACAGCAACTACGCCACGACCTGGCACTTCAGCCGTGGCGATCCGTCGGCTTCCGACGGCTATGCCGGCGGTGCGAAGGGCCCGAACGACGGCGACGGCCCCCTCAACACCAACCACCTCAACCAGGGTCTCACGACCGCCGCTCGCGTGGCGCTCATGGGCCCGGCTCGGGCTGGTGACGGTGCTGATGCCCTCGTCGTGAGCACGGCTGGGCGGCAGACGACCGGTGCCTCGGCTCCGGTGATGAATGCGTTCGCCGGCAACACGATCGTCAAGGCCAACGACCTCTTGGTCGAAAGCTTCAACGACGGAATGACCGTCAATTGGTCCGACACCGCTCTCGGCGGTTCGGCCGGCCAGAAGATTCACGAGTTCAACGATATCGAGCCCCTTCATCAGCCGAAGGATCGGTCGGGCACGGGCGGCTTTGCGCCGATCCTGTTCGCTGATCTGCACGTCGAGAAGGTGTTCGACACCGTGACGTCGGGCTCGACCGAGAAGACGTCCGAAGGCGACGGCTACATCGGCAACGGCGTGACCCGCGATTCGACGGGCAAGATCACTGCCCAGATCATCGGTGCCAATGGTTACCAGGAAATTTCGGATTTCATTTGGGTCAAGCGGCTCCGCAACCGCCAGACGGCTGCGGGCAGCGTGAACGAGGGCTGATCTGCTCCCTTCATCACGTAGAGGTTTCGTGCCGCGGCCGCCTTCGGGCGGCCGCGGTTTTTTCATGGTTTCGTAACAACTGCCGGGGCAAGTCGATGTATCATCGATGCCATGGCTACAGCGACGCTGCCAATTGATATCGATGCCTCGCGGGAAGTTGCCGACGACGCGTCTCGGGCTGCCGCCGACGCAGCGGCGGGTCGGTCGCTGCGATTTCAGATCGCGGCCACGCTCGTGGGCGCAACGCTGCTTGTGTGCTCGCTCGTAGCCCAGGTGCTCTGGACGAAAGACTTCTATCCCGCCGTGCCGGCGGCATTGGCCGTGCTCCTGCTCGGGGCGCCGCTCGTCTTCGCGGCGATCCGTGACCTGCTTCGCGGTGAAGCCGGGATGAATGCCCTCGTCGCGCTCGCCGTCGTCGGGGCGGCGGCCACCGGCAAGTATCAAGAGAGCGCCGCGATCGCGCTCTTTATGATCGTGTCCGGGTTGATCGAGAAGCGGACCGCGATCGGAGCCCAGGCGAGCATCGAGTCGCTGATCAAACTCTCGCCCACAAAGGCGCATCGCATCCTGCCTGCAGCGGGTGAGGCGACCGAACGCGAGGAACTGGTGGAGGCCAAGGATCTTCGGCCTGGCGACGTGGTGCGCGTCCGTCCCGGCGACAACATCCCCGCCGACGGCCGGATCCTCTCCGGCACGAGCACCGTCAATCAGGCCAGCATCACGGGCGAATCGCTCCCGGCCGACAAGGTGGCGGGCGACGAGGTCTTCGGCGGCACGATCAACCTCACGGGCGCGATGGACATCGAGGTCACGAAGGCGGGCGGCGACACGCTGCTTGGCCGCGTGAAAGACCTGATTCTCGAGGCGGAGCGCACACGCACGCCGATCATGCGGCTCGTGGATCAATACGCCGTGTGGTATACGCCGACGGTGCTCATGCTCGTGGGCGTGGTGCTCTTCTTCGCCCTCCGCAGCGACCCCGACACGGCCTTCAGCCGCGCGATCGCGATGCTCGTGGTCGCCTGCCCGAGTGCCCTGATCCTGGCCACGCCGACGGCGATGGTGGCGGGGCTGTCGGCCGCGGCCCGGCTGGGCGTGCTCGTGAAGAGCGTGGTCACGCTCGAGGCCGCCCGCAATCTCACGGCCATCGTGTTCGACAAGACGGGTACGCTCACGACGGGCATCTTGTCGGTGAGCCGCCTGGCACCCGTGGAGGGCGTCGAGGGGGCCGAACTCCTGCGGCTGGCCGCCATCGCCGAGCAAGACAGCCGGCACCCCGTGGCCCGCGCGGTCACGGAGATGGCGCGACGGGCGAATCTGTCGATTCCACGGCCACAGGAATTCGAGGAAGTCGCCGGCCGGGGCGTGATCGCCACGACCGATGGCCGGCGGATCATGGTCGGCCGGGCCAGTTGGCTGGCGGCGCAAGAGGCAGGCCTCGCTCCGGCCGAAGTGGCCGCGATCGAAACGATCCAGGCGAGCCCCGAGGCCGACGGCGTGAGCGTGCTCTATGTCGTGGCCGACGGCCGGCTCGCCGGCTGGATCGGCCTCGAGGACAATGCCCGCCCCGAGGCGGCCGAAGCGGTGGATCGGCTCAAGAATCTGGGCCTCAAGCGGCTCGTGATCCTCACGGGCGATCGCAAGAGCGTGGCCAAGCGGGTGGCCGAGCAGATGCACTTCAGCGAGTTCAAGGCGGAGGTCTTGCCGCATGAGAAGCTCGAGATGGTGGATGAGCTCAAGGCGAAGGGGCACCGCGTGGCCGTGATCGGCGACGGCGTCAACGACGCCCCCGCGCTCGCCGCGGGCGACATCTCGATCGCCATGGGGGCGGCCGGCAGCGACGTGGCGATCCACTCGGCCTCGATCGCGCTCTTGAACAGCAACCTCAATCGGATCCCATTCCTCATCGAACTTTCCCGCCGCACGATCGGCGTGATCCGGCAGAACATGGTGATCGGGGCCCTGTTCATCATCGTGTTCCTCGGTCTGGCCGGGGCGGGCTACGTGTCTCCCGTGACGGCGGCGCTCCTCCACATCGTGAGCGGCCTGATCGTGATCTTCAACTCGGCCCGCCTCGTGCGCTGCGGCGAGGAGATCGAGCAGGAGGAGGCGGATCGCGCGGTTTCGGCTTCTGATCGCTCGCGGCCATGAAGGCGCGGATGGCAGCCGGCCTGCTCATCGCGGCGACGGCCGCGATCTACGGGCAGACGCTCAGGCATGGCTTCCTCCAATTCGATGATCACACCTACATCGCCGCCAATCCGCACGTCCGCGGCGGCCTGACGGCGACGAACGTGCTCTGGGCCCTCTCGGCCCGCCACGCGTCGAACTGGCATCCACTCGCGTGGATATCCCACATGGCGGATTGCTCGCTCTACGGCATGTGGCCTGGAGGGCACCATCTCACGAGTATTTTGATTCACGCGATCAATGCCCTGCTCGTCATGGGGTTGATGCGGTCGCTCGGGGAGACCCGTGGCGTCGCTGCTCTCGTCGCGGGGCTGTTCGCGATGCATCCGCTGCGGGTCGAGTCGGTCGCTTGGGTGGCCGAGCGGAAAGACCTGCTCTGCGGCACGTTTTTCCTCCTGGCGGTCTGGATCCATGCCGCGACCGTGCGGGGCGGCCTGCCTCGGAGAACCGGCCTCACGGCATGCGCGGTGGCGATGGCTCTCGGTGCCCTGTCGAAGGGGATGATTGTGACGCTGCCGTGCGTGCTGCTGCTGCTCGACTGGTGGCCGCTGCGCAGGCTTGCGTGGTCGCCCGGCGGGCCGGCCGGACCGCCAGCGAGAATCGCGGGGCTCGTGCTCGAGAAGTTGCCGCTGTTCGCGATTTCTGCCGCTGCGTGCTGTATGACCGTCTGGTCGCAGGAGAAGGCGATTGCTTCGGTCGCCGATGTGCCGCTGCGGCTGCGGCTCGCCGGCGCGGTGATCAACGTCGCCGACTACCTCGGCATGTTCTTCGCACCGGTGAACCTCGCGGGGTTCTATCCGTGGGATTCAACTCGGCTCACGCCGATGCGTACGGGCTTCAGCCTCGCTGTCGTCGTCACGGTGACCGCGGTCGCGGTGGCGGTTCGCAACCGGCAGCCGCGGCTCCTCGTTGGGTGGCTCTGGTTCCTCGGCGTGCTCGTGCCCGTCAGCGGGATCGTGCAGGTCGGCCGGGCGAATCTCGCCGACCGCTTCACCTACTTGCCGCAGATCGGCCTCGCGTGGGCGTGTGCGGGCATCGCCAGCGAGGCTTGGGGCGGGATGGCGGCCCGATCCGGCGATGCGGCGGGCCGCCGCCGCTGGGGGGTAGCCGGCATCGCCATGGCCGCTGCCGTGCTCCTCACACTCGCCGCAATCTCGTGGTTCCAGGCCACGCATTGGCGAGACACGCAGTCGTTCTGGCGGCGATCGCTCGCCTGCTCGCCGCGGAACGCCACGGGCCATCTCAATCTCGCCTTCGAGCTACGGAAGGACGGGCGGCACGAAGAGTCGATCTTTCATCTCGAAATCGCCCACGAGATCGAGCCCGACGCTGCCGACATCCTGCTCGCGCTCGGCATTGCCTTGGCCGACACGGGCCGGCCAGCCGAGGCGGCGCGATGCCTTGACCGAGCGGCCGAACTCGACCCGCAAAACACGGAAGTCGAACATGCGATTCGGCGGCTGCGGCAGTCCCGGTGACGATTCAGATCGGACCTAGCCCACGTCGCGGTGCTGGAAGAGGAGCACGGCGAGGCTGATCACCGCCCCGACCACGAGGGCCGCATAGAGGCTCACGGCGCCAAAGTAGCCGATCGTCATCGGGTTGCCTTGCGTGAGGGCGTCGGCCGACCAGAAGAATTGGAGGTTCGGGATCGCCGCATACAGAGGCCAGGCCAGCAGTCTGGCGAGCGGAGACGGCCCGCCCTCGGGGCCGGGGGCCGCCACCACGGTGCCCAGAAAATACTCGCTCACGAGCCCCACGAGGAACACGCCAAGACAGACCACGAGCGTCATCACCTGCCCGAGCCGCGTCGAGGCCGCGATCGCCACTGCCGCGAGCACGAGCACCGCCTCGAAGACGAGCCCCAGGGCGATCATCAACTGCGGATCCCACTCCACGCGTGGATTCTGAAACGCCCAGTCGCGGCTCACGCACCACACGATTCCGATCGCCGCCGTCAGGGCCACGGCGAGGCTCACGGCAAACGTGCTGGGAAACGGCCGCCGGTAGAGGTAGTTTGCGAGGCCGGCGACGAGGAGTGCCAAGCCGCCGAAGAGCAGCGAGAACACGAGCACCGGCAGGTCAAACGTGTCTTCCATCCGCACGCCAGTCTGCACCCGGTGCCGCACCGCCAGGAGAAACACGGCCGCCAACACCCAAAAGCCGAGGGCGATCGCCGCAGCGACGCCGAGATATTTCCCGATGACGAGCGCCGCCCGCGACACCGGCTTGCTCACCACGGTGAGCACCGTCTTGCTCTCGATCTCCTTCGAGAGCACGCCCGTGGCGTTGAACGCGGCGAGGAGGATGCCGACGATAAACAACGTGCTCAAGCCCAAGTCGATCAGCAGCTTGCTGTCGTCCTCGAAGGCGAACGCCGCCAGGTTCACATTGAGCACGAGCGCGAGGATGCCGACGACCAGCAGCACGACGAAGACGGGCTGGCGGATCGATTCGAGGAACGCGTTGCGGGCGACGGCGAGAACGGTCATGCCGTCCATAACCTACCCGCCCGTGGGCCCTCATGAAGAACTAACACCGCCGCCGGCGACCGGGGCCGGCCCGAGGGTAGGATGAGGACGTCCGGAGCCTCCGGCCGGATGCCGCCGGGCGGCCGCATCCCCCCGATCATTGTAGCGCGTGTGAAGGGCGACCAGCTTACCTACCGCCGCGGCACGACCGCCGCCACCGTCGGGCTCGTGATCCAGCTCGCGCTGACGGTGGCCACGGCGCTCGTCGGCCTGTGGACGCAGAGCCCGGCGATCCAGGCCGCCACCTGGCACATGCTCGGGGGCGTTCCGATCTGGGTCGTCCTGGCCCTCATCTACTCCCAATTCGAGACGGAGCGGCGGGAGACGCTGGCGTCGGAGAAGCTGGCTGCCCAAGACGCAGCCTCGGCCGTGCTGTTCGGCGACTTGTCGGACGAGCTCCAGCGGGCTCGGCAACGGCTGGCCAACCTGCTGGCGTACGGCCTGCCAATCGTCAGCTTCCTCGTGGCGGCCTATCTCATCGCCGCCGGAATCGCGCTCGTGTGGCGCAACGCCAGTCTCCTGGCCGCCGCCGACCCCGCGACCGTGACGACGATCGCTCCCGGGGTGAACCCCGTGGGCCTGCTGTTCGTGGCGGGGGCGATCGCATTCGTGGCCTTCGTGGCGGCCCGTTGGATCAGCGGCTACACGCGTGTGAAGGAGTGGCAGTTGCTGCGGGGCGGGGCGAGCTACCTGATGAGCTGCTTCGTGCTCGCCGGGCTCGTGGCGCTCGGAGCGGCAGCGGCTGCCGTCCTCGACGACACATCGCTGTTCAGGATCATCTCGGCTGCCGTGCCTGTGGTGATGATCCTGATCGGCATCGAGATCCTGCTCAATGGCTTGCTCGCCGCCTACCGTCCCAAGCGGCCCGGCGAGATGCCGCGGCCGGCGTTCGACAGCCGGCTGCTCGGCCTGCTCACCACGCCCGAATCGCTCGGTCAGGTGGTCGGCGAACTCATCAACTATCAGTTTGGCGTGGAAGTCTCCCGCAGCTGGCTCTATCGGCTCTTGGGGCGGGCCGTGACGCCGCTCACACTGCTCGGTGGCTGTGTGCTCCTGGCTCTCTCGACGCTCGTGATCGTGGGGCCGGACGAGCAGGGGGTGGTGCTCCGCTTCGGTGCGGTGCAGGGCCAGGCGCGTGGTCCGGGCATCCACTTCAAGCTGCCTTGGCCTTTGGAAACGGCCATGGCCTACCCGGTGGGCAAGGTGCTCCAGATCACCGTGTCGAGCGACCCGGCAGGCCGCGGTGCCGACGACGAGGCCATCCTGTGGACGACGGGGGACGACAACCTCGCGAAGCTCGGGATGGAATATTTTCCCACGGCGTTCGACACCCGCAGTGATCGCACCACGGGGGGCGGCATGGCGCTCGTGGCCGCCGACGTGGTCGTGCAATATCGCGTGCGCGACCTGATCGAGTTTATCGAAGGCTCACTCGCCCCGCGGGAGGCACTCACGGTGATCGCCCAGCAGGAGGCGAGCCGCTACTTCGCCAGTCACGAACTCGACGACCTCCTGTCGAACGGCCGCACGAGCGGCGGCGCGGAACTCGAAAAGACCATCCAGGAGCGGATCGACGCCCTCGGCCTCGGGCTCGACGTCGTCGGCGTGTCGGTCACGTCGCTCAAGCCGCCGGGCGGCAAGGTCGCCCGCGCGTTCCACGGCCAGATCGGCGCCCAGCAGCAGCGTGAGTCGCTCATCCAGACCGGCCGCCGCGATGCCGTCGCGACGCTCGCCAAGGTGGCGGGGTCGGTGGAGCACAGCGGCCGGATCAACGAGGCGATTCTCGCCCTCGACGCGCTCCGCAGCGAGGTGGGCCGCGCGGCAGCCGCCGGCGACCGCGAGGCAGCGCGCAAGCTTACCGAGCAGGAACTGCAGATCGAGACGCTCCTTGGCGAGGCCCGCGGCGAGGCGGCCGAGATGATCTACGCGGCGCGTGGCTATCGCTGGACGAGGGCCGTCGGTGAACGCAGCGCCCAGGAGCGGTTTGCCGGCGAACTGCTCGCGTTCGAAAAATCGCCCGACTACTACCGCGTCCGCCGGTTCTTCGAGGTGCTCGCCGACGGGCTGGCCGATCGGAGAAAGTTCGTGATCGCGGGCGATCACGGTGAGCTGCCCATGCTCCGGATGGACTTCAGCGACCCCACCTCGGCGATCGACACCCTCCTTGGCGAGTGAGCGAACCTCGTTTCCTCTCTGCCCGCACACTTTCAGGCACGGATTCCGTCATGAAAAACTCGTTTACGCTCCTGATCGGTGCGGTGATCTCCGCCGTGCTCCTGTCGTACATGTTTCTCTACCAGGTGCGGTATGACCAGGTGGCCGTCCGCACCACCTTCGACAAGGCCGACGCCACCAGCGTGCAGAGCACGCCCGGCCTCAAGTGGCGGCTCCCCTGGCCGATCCACAAGGTCACGCACTATTCGAAGCGGCTGCAGTTGCTCGAAGACAAGATCGAGGAACTGCAGACGGCCGACGGCAAGAGCGTGATTGTGCGGACATATCTCACGTGGCGGATCGAGAATCCTCTCGACTTCTACGTCACGCTCAAGGATCCCGCCGAGGCCTCGCGGCAGCTCTCGAGCCGCCTGCGCGAGATTCGCGGCGTGATCAGCCGCTATCGGCTCGACGAGCTCGTGAACCTCGATCAAGACAAGCTCAAGCTGGCCCAGATCGAGGAGGAGGCGAAGCGGGCCCTCGAGACGTCGCTCGCCGATTCGGGCTACGGCCTCAAGGTGGAGAGCATCGGGCTCTACAAAATCGTGCTGCCCGAGGCGACCACGGAGAAGATCTTCGAGACGATGATCAAGACCCGCGAACGGCTTGCCGAAAACGCCCTGCAGGAAGGGCAGGCTCAGGCGTCGGCGATCCGGAGCGAGGCCAAGAGCGCCCGTGACCGAATCTTGGCATTCGCCGAGCGGCGGGCGCAGACGATTCGCTCGCAGGGCGATCGCGAGGCCTCGCAGGAGTACTCGAGCTTCGCCAAGAACGAGGACTTCGCCATCTTCCTGCGGAAGGTCGAGGCGCTCAAGAAGATGCTCGACCACAACACCACGTTCGTACTCTCGGCCGACAGCCTGGGCATTCTCGATTGGTTCAGCCGCGATCCAGGCCAGTCGGCGCCGGCCACGCCGCCTGTGGCCGGCGGCCGTCCGGCGCCCGCAGCGAGGCAGACGCCATGAGCTCCGCCGACCGCCCAGCACCCGCCCCTGACGACGTCGCCGGCGCCCTCGATCCGGCCCAACAGTCGCTGGCCGAAGCCCTGCGGGTGAGCTTCGGGATCCTGAAATACGCGATGTTCGCAGCGCTCGTGGCGTATGCCTTCAGCGGCACGTTCAGCGTGGGTTCGAACGAAGTCGCCCTGCGGCTGCGGTTTGGCGACTATGTCGGAGCGCCCGGCGAACGGGTGCTCGAGCGGGGCACCTACCTGGCGGCGCCGTTTCCGATCGAGCAGGTGATCAAGGTGGACACGCGTCCGATGACGCTCAGCCTCGACAAGGAGTTTTGGTATCAGACCGGCAATCGCGACACGGGCATGACCCGCGACCAGATTCGCAACGCCCACGCCGGGCCGCTCAATCCGGTGCTCGACGGCTCGCTCCTCACCGGCGACATGAACATCGCCCACGCCCGCTGGACCGTCACGTTTCGCGTCACCGATCCAGTGGCGTTCGTCACGAACGTGGGCACGCGGCCCCTCGCCGAAGACCTCGTGCGGTGTGCCATGCAGCAGGGGATCGTGCAGGCCGTCGCCCAGCTTTCGGCCGACGACCTGCTCAAGGGCGTCGTCAACCGCGAGGTCGCCACGGGCGTCGCCCAGCGACGGCTCACCGAGATGGCGACGGGGCTCACGATCGACCGGCTCACGCTCGATAAAGTCACGGCTCCCGTGAGCGTGATCGGGAGCTTCGACGCCGTCACCACCGCTGAGAGCGACCGCGACCAGCGGATCGTGGCGGCGCAGCAGGATCAGGCCCGGATTCTGGGCGAGGCGGCAGGGGAGGGAAGCGAGAAACTTCTCGCGGCGCTCGACCGCTTCGAGCGGGCCGCGGAGACTGGCGATGTGACAGCGGCCCGCGCGGCCGAGCAGGAGATCGATGCGGCGATCGGAGACCTGAAGATCGAGGGCGTGGCGCTTGGCGGCGACGTGGCTCGGATCGTCAACACGGCCAAGACCCATCGCACGCAGGTGGTGGAGCGGGTGAAGGCCGACAGCGAAACGTTCAACCGCCTCCTGCCCCAGTACGAGCAGAATCCGCGGATCATCCTCTCGCGGCTCTGGGAAGACGCGCGGGAGCAGATTCTCACCGGCGATGTCGAGACCTTTTACACCGTTCCGGGCAAACTCGAGTTGCAACTCAACCGTGACCCCGAGATCCAGAAGGAACGGCAAAAGGAGCAGATGAAGTCGCTCAAGGAACGGCAAGCGGAGTTCGGCAAGTGACCGCCACGGAAGGCATCGACATCAAGTGCGTCGGGCTCACGAAGACGTTTCGTGATTTCTGGATGAGGCCCCGCGTGAAGGCGGTCGAAGGGCTCGATCTCGAGGTGCGCCGCGGGCAGGTGTACGGGCTGCTCGGGCCGAACGGCTCGGGCAAGAGCACCACGATCAAGATGCTCCTCGGGCTCTTGTCGCCGACGAAGGGCCGGATCGCCGTCCTCGGGCGACGTCCGCGGGACGTGGCCACGAAGAAGCACGTCGGCTATCTTCCCGAGGAGAGCTATCTTTATCGGTTCCTGTCAGCCCGCGAGACGCTCGATTACTACGGCCGGCTGTTCCGGCTGCCCGCGTCGGTGCGGCGCGAGCGGATCGACATGCTGCTCGACATGGTGGGCCTCGAGGCGGTGGAGCACCGGCCCGTGGGGGAGTTTTCCAAGGGCATGCAGCGGCGAGTGGGGCTGGCGCAGAGCCTGATCAACGACCCGCAGCTCTTGATTCTCGACGAGCCGACGAGCGGCATGGATCCCGTCGGCGCGCGGCAGATCAAGGACCTGATCGCCGACCTCGGCCGCCGCGGCAAGACGGTGCTGCTGTGCACGCACCAACTGTCGGACGTGGAAGACCTGTGCGACCGTGTGGCGATCATGTTCGGCGGCCGGGTGCACGCCGAAGGCAGGTGCGATGAACTGCTCGTCCAGGAAGACAGCACGACGATCCGCACCGACAGCCTGCCAGACGGCGTGGTGAATGAGATTCGCGGAGTGCTCGCCCGCCATGGAATCGGGCATCTCGACGTCGAACGGCCGCGGCGGCGGATGGAGTCGTTGTTTCTGGAGATCGTCGAAAGGGCGCGGGCCCAAGGCACGGAAACCAGTGGCGCCCGGTCGGGCGGGCAGGTGGCCGACTTCCTTCGTGGCGACGAGGCTGCACCACGGCGCGACGCCCCTGCCGTGCCGGCAGCCGTCGGAGCCGGCGTCGCGGACGCCCCGGTGGAGACTGCTCGACCGGTCGATACGGGGCTCATCGACAGCCTGATCAACCGCTGACCGACGGCAGAAGCGGGACGAGAACGCGATCATGGCAGCCTCACCCATCTCCAGAACGCCCAGGCCGGAGCGTGCCAGTGGATCGGACGGGCAGCGGGCGCTGGGCGCGTGGCTGGCCGCACTCGTGGGAATCGTCGTCATCGGCCTCGGCGCCGCGTGGCTCCTCGAATCGCAGGGAAGCGGGCAGGTGGCCGGCGTCCTGCGGCTGCTCACGCTGACGGCAACGATCATCTGGGCGGCCAGTGGCCTGTTTCGCATCGCCGTTCCCGCCGGGCCGTGGCCGGCGACGGCAGGCTATGCCGCCCTTCTCGCGGGCGGGGCCGCCGTGGCGGAGCTGGTCGCCCGAGTCGGCTTCGCGGGGAGCTTCGGGCTCGGACTGACGCTCCAGGTCATCGCTGCCGCGGCATCCGCCTGGTGGACATGGCGGGTATTTCGCGGGGCACCGCGGTGGCGGGTTCAAGCGGTGTGGTCTGCCGCGACCATCGCGTCGGCGGCGGTGGTATGGTTTCTCGTGCGGCACGACTGGCCCGTCGCCGCCACCGGCCTTGCGGGCGTGACGGGCATGGCCGTGGGGTGCGTGCTTGGCCTGGCCGGGCTGCGGCAGGCGCTCTCCGGGGCGGCGGGCATTCCCGGCGTGGCCCGCACGGTGCTCGACGAGGCGGTGCGGATGCGGGTGTCGGTGGCACTCCTCGTGCTCCTTGTGGTGATGGTGCCGACGCTCCCGCTCCTGCTCGACCATTCCGAGCGGCTCGCCTACCGGGTGCAGTTCTTCCTGAATTGGGCGCTCGGCGGCACCGGGCTGATCCTCGGCCTGCTCACGATCTTCCTCGCGTGTGGCAGCGTATGCGGCGACATCGACTCCGGCCGCATCCACATGACCCTCGCGAAACCGCTCGACCGCTGGGAATATCTCGTGGGCAAGTGGCTCGGGATCGTGGCGTTCAACCTGCTGATGGTCGCCCTCGCGGGCGCGGGGACGTATACGTTCACGAAAGTGCTCGGCGGCACGCTCGCCGCCGATGATGCCGACCGCGATGCCGTCGACCGGCAGGTGCTCACGGCCCGGGCCGAGGTGCTGCCGGTGCACGACAAGCCCGAGGAATACGACGCCGCCATCGATGCGGCGATTCGCCAGCTCGAACAGGACGAGCCCGACGCCTTCCGGCGGAATCCGGCAGCCGCCCGGCGGCGGATTCGCCAGGAGTACGACTGGCAGTGGCACACCGTCACCCCCGACATGGTCTCCACGTTCGTGTTTCATGGCCTGCCCACCGGCAGCGAGGGGGTGCAGCTCCAGGTGAAGCCCAGGGCCAACAATGTCGACATCGATCTGGCCGATGTTCGGTTCGTGCTCTCCATCAACGACCGGCCGTGGCCGATCGTGGATGGGCAGCACGTCGAGCAGACGCTCCCGAGCCAGGCGGTGACCACGCTCGAGATCCCGGCCGAGGCCTCCGGCGACACCGGCACGATCCGGCTCACCGTGGCCAATCGCAACCTCGTACCGGCGGGGGAGACACGGCCGACGGCGATCACATTTTCCCCGGGCGATGGCATGAAGGTGCTGCATCGCGTCGGAGGTTTCGACGGCAACTTCGTCCGCTGTCTGCTCGTGATCTGGTTCAAGCTCGCGATGGTAGCCGCAGCTGCGGTCGCGGCGGCCACGTTTCTCGGCTTTCCAACGGCCGTGCTGCTGGCGATGGTCGTCTACTTCGCAGCGCTCGGGAGCGGTTTCCTGCGTGACGCGCTCGGCGAATATAACGTCGTCGCCGACTCGGCACTCGGGTCGGTCGCGGAGCGAATCGTGGCCGCTGCCGGACTCGCTGTGCAGTTTCGCTTCTATGAGGCGGGGCGAATGCTGCTCGGGTTCATCTCGGACCTCGTGCTCTGGCTGGTGCCCGCCTTCTCCGACTACGACGCGGTGGCGAAGCTGGCCACGGGCATCGCGGTGCCGATGGGCAGCGTGCTCTCCTGCCTCTTCAAGATCGGGATCGTCTATCCCGTGGTCATCGGCCTGCTCGGCTGGGTCGTGTTCGACCGTCGTGATCTGATTCGGTCGTCGACATGAGCATCGCAGAGGAGCCCCGACGATGAGCGATCGGATGACCGAAGTCGTGGCGACGGCCATGCTCGTGGCCTGCCTCGCCGGGGCCGGCTTCATGACCCGGCCGATCGCCGCAGAGCGGGAGAAACTCGGGCTCGTGATGTCGGCGGAAGGCACGAAGGGGATGCCGCCGCACGTGGCCCTCACCACCGCGGCGCTGGGCACGTTTCGCGGGCTGGCGGTGGACGTGCTCTGGGTGCGGGCCGACGCGCTGCAGACGAAGGGAGAGTTTTTCGAGGCTCAGACCCTGAGCCAATGGATCACGGCGCTGCAGCCCAGGTTTCCGAAGGTGTGGGGCTTCCAGGCCTGGAATCTGGCCTACAACATCTCCGTCGGCACGAAGGTGCCCGAAGAGCGGTGGGGATGGGTGAACAGAGGCATCAATCTGCTCCGCTCCCAGGGAATCGTGCTCAATCCCGACGACGCGAATCTCCCGATGGAGCTCGCCTGGATCTTCTTCCACAAAATCGGCGGCAAGAATGATCGTGAGCACTGGTATTACAAGGTGCGGCTGGCCCGCGAATTTCGTGAGTTCCTGGGCGACACGACCGGCGGGCGGACCACGGCCGAGGCGATCGAGCGGTTTCGGAAGATCGCCGCCGCCGCCGACACGCTCACCGACCTCGACGACGCCGACGTGAAGGACGCACTCGCCCTTCTTGCCGAGCATGGCGAACGGCCCGACGAGAAGTTTCTGCGGATGCTGGGCAGGGTGATCCTCTACACGAATTCGATCGACACGAAGCTGCTCGCCGGCAAGTCGCTGCCCACCGGCACGAATCGCCCGCTCGTTGCGGCACTTCTCGAGGACAAGCGGCTGGCAGCCGCCGTCTTCGAGCGGATCGTGCCGCACCTTCAGAAGCGGGTGCTCGTGGACCGCTACCACATGGACCCGGCCTTCATGCTCGCCCAGATGGAGAAGTTCGGGCCGCTCGACTGGGCGCATCCGCATGCCCACGGCATCTACTGGTCGGAGAAGGGGGTCGCGCTCGGACAGGACACGCTCAATCGCGATCGCCTCAACGAGCTGACGATCATCCGCACGCGGTTGGGCAATCTCCAGCACCTGATGCGGAGTGGGCGCATCGAATTCGATCCGCTCTCAGACCGGATCGACATCCTTCCCGACCCCCGGTTCATCGAGGGCTACGAACGCGGCATGCAGGATGCCATCGGGTTGATCCAATCCGACAAGGGGCTGTCCGCAGCCGAATTCGGCCGGGCGACGGCCGAGGATCTGCTGACGGGCTACGAGTCGTTCCTCCAGCAGGCGACCGTGTTCAGTTATCTCTACGGTGACGAGCAGGAGGCGGCCGGCTGCTTCGGCAAGCTCTGCCGGATCGCCGAAGACTCCGGGCGGGGTGATCAGCCGCTCTATACGGAGGGCCTCGAGGGCTTCCTGGCCCTGCGGCTCGGCGAGGTGATGGAGGTCGATCTTTCGAACACCCGACAGTTCATCGATGCGATGGTGCAGCGAGCGATGATGGACGGCCTCGCGAAAGGCCGGCTCGATACGTTCAATCGGTTCATCCGGCTCGCCTACTCCATCTACGACAAGCGGTATGGCGCGAGCGCCCCAGGCTCCGTGCATGTGAGCAAGGAGGCGAAGCTGCCGCCGTTTCCCCAGGTGGTCGATGCGTCGTTCGAGAGTGCGATGAAGCAGGGCTCGACGCCACTGCTCGTTCGCGCCCGGATCTGGGCATGGGCACCGGACGAGATGAAGAAGCGCATCTGGCCCCGGCTCGGAGAAACGCTCGCGGCTCAGGCCGGCGAGGCGGGGCTCGACCCGGCGCGGGCGTTTCCGCCGCCGCCAGAGGCCGACGGGGCGGCCGAGAAGAAGTCCGCATCCTCCGAGCCCGCGGCCGGCTAGGTGGTCGCACTCCGCCGCTCCTCCGCAGGCCATCGTCATGGGCATCACCCGACATCCTGCGGCTGCCACGATCGCAGTCGTCGGCCTCGTGTGCCTGGTCTTCGGCCGCATCGTCGCGCACGACTGGGTGGAGTTCGACGACCTGCTCCACATCGTCGAGAACCCGAGCCTCGCGCCCGTCACGTGGCGGGGCCTCGCCGGCTTCTGGACGCAGGGGTATGAGCACCTCTACATCCCGGTGAGCTACACGCTGTTTGCGGTGGAGGCCGTCGCGGTGCGGTGGCTGGCGGCCGCGGCACCGACGGCGGCCCCGGCCCCGTGGCTTTTCCACGTCACGAGCCTCGTGATGCACGTCGCCGCCACGCTGGTCGTGCGGCGGATTCTCGTGCAGCGGTGCGGAAGCCCCTGGGCCGCCGCCGCCGGGGCTGCGATGTTCGCCATTCACCCGCTCCAGGTCGAGTCGGTGGCTTGGATCTCCGAGCAGCGGGGTCTGCTCTCGGGGCTGCTTGCGCTCCTGGCGGTCGACCAATTTCTGGAGTGGTCGGAGAAACGGGCCGAGGGCACGGCGTCATGGCGGGAATACGCCGTCGGACTCGCGGCGTTCATCCTCGCGCTGCTCGCGAAGCCGACGAGCGTCGTGACACCGCTGGTGGCGCTTCTCCTCTCCCGTGACCGGCTGACATCGTCGCGAACGACGACCCTCGCGGCACTCGCGCCGTGGTTCGCCTGTGCCGTCGCCGTCGGAATTTTCACCCGTGTGGTGCAGCCGGCCGACCTCACCTCAGCGACCGTCTCCCCTGTCGGGCGGCTCCTCATTGCCGCCGACGCGATCGCGTTCTACGCGGCGAGGCTCGTGATGCCCTGGAACCTGTGCGTGGCCTACGGCCGCACACCCCAGGTCGCACTCGCCGACCCCGCGACGCCGTGGGTTGCGGCGGGCGTGGCCGCGGCTATCGCCGCGATCGCAGTCCTTCCACAGCTGCGGAGCTGGCGGTTGCCGACGGCCCTGTTCCTCGTACCGCTCGCGCCCGTGCTCGGGCTCGTGCCGTTCGTGTTCCAGAACCAGTCGACCGTCGCGGACCGCTACGCCTACCTCTCGATGCTCGGGCCGGCGGTCGCCGTGGCGGGCTGGCTCGGAGCGGTCGCGGGCACCGATCGGCTTCGGCGGCTGGTGGCTGCGGCTGGGATCGCGTGCCTGGCGGCGCTCGCGTGGCGGCAGGCGGGCTTCTGGCGAGACACCGGCACGCTCGCGGCCCATGCGGTCGCGGTGGCGCCCGGCGTCACTGGTTCCTGGACGCTGCTTTCGGCGCACAGGCTCGTTGAGGGCGATCCGCGATCCGCGATCGAGAGCGCCCGCCGGGCCATCGCGATCGCACCGCAGAACCGGATCGCCTGGCTCAACCTCGCGGCGGGCCACGCGCGGCTTGGAAACGCGGCCGCGGCGAACGACGCCTTCATGCGGCTGCACCGGTTGGGGATGACGGACGACGACATCGCCACGATTTTTTACAACCGCGGCTGCACCGCGCTCGGTGACGGGCACGCCGCGGCCGCAGCCGCGGATTTCCGGCTGGCGCTCGACAGGGATCGGCGGCATCCACACGCGGCCACGAATCTCGGCGTGGCCCTGACGCGGCTGGGAGACCTCGACGAGGCGATCGGCGTGTTCCGCGCGCGGCTGGCAGCCGAGCCGCGGGACGATGCCGCCTGGGTCGGGCTCGGCAACGCGTTCTTCGCCCAGGGCCGGCATGGCGAGGCGGTCGAGTGCTATGGGGCCGCGCTTGACATCGAGCCGAACGATCCGCCGACGCTGCAGAACCGCGCCGCCGCGCGGCTGGAGGCAGGCGACATGCGGGGTGCGGCCGACGACGCCGCGGCCGCAGCCGCTCTCGGAGCCCTGCCCGATTCCCGGCTCCAGCGGCTTCTCGACGGCGCAGCTGCCCCACGATGAGCGTGGCGCCTGGGATCTTCGGTCATGGGCTCGTGAGAACCTCGAGATTGCGTCGTGCGATGGCGTGCGTCGGCATGTGCTCGAGGGCCTCGAGAAGGTGTCGCCGTGCGGTGGCGATGTCGCCGCGGCGGGCCGCGAGCACGCCGAGGTTGGCGTGCGCATCGGGATGCGTGGGGTCGATGGCGAGCGCTTCGCGGTAGAGGGCTTCCGCTTCGTCGGGCGACGTCTTCGCAATCATCGCGCCGAGATTCGCGCGGGCGTCGGCCTGCCGCGGGTCGAGACGGGTCGCGCGGCGGAAGGCGTCGATCGCCCCGACCGGGTCGGTCTGGCGGAGCAGGTTGCCGAGGTGGAACCAAGCGTCGGCGTCGTCGGGAGTTTCCTCGATGGCGGCGCGGGCGAGGGCGAGGGCCCGGCTGCGAGCCGCGGCTGCTTCATCGGCCCGCCCGGCCCGCGCGAGCACGAGTGCGAGCCGGGCCTGCGAATCGAGGTCGTCGGCGAGCGAATCCCCGAGGCTCTCGTACAGGGCGAGGATGCGATCGTCGCGGCCTTCGCGGAGCAGGAGCGACACGAGGTTGCCGAGCGCACGGCGATTCCAGGGTTCCTTCGCGAGCGTGTCGGCCCAGAGCGTCGGGCCGGTCGCGTAGGCCCGGTTGCGGACGTGCGTGGCCGCGGCCAGGGCGACCGCGATCGTCGCGGCGGCTACGAAGGCGACGGTTCGGGATTTTCCGTTTCGTGCGAGTGAGCCCGCCGCGACTACGCAGCCGGTCACGACCGCCACGAGCGGCAGGTACATCCGGTACTCGGCACACGGTCGATTCGCCGACGCCGGCAGGATCGAGGAGGAAGGAGCGAGGAGCAGGAGGAACGCGAGCACGAGGAACGCCGTGGCCGGGCGACGTCGCCACGACGCCGCGAGCCAGGCGAAGGTGGCGACGACGACGCCGAGCCCCGCCGCGATCGGCCGCCAGTCGAGCGTCCGCCGCCAGTCGGTGTCGAAGACGAGCGGCCATGGCCAGATCGAAAGCCGCAGGTAGTGGAGGATGACGAGCGGCTGGTTGACCGCGTAGGAGAGCCGCTCGGCCCCGAGCCGGTCGAGTTCGGGATACATGCCGCGCTGCGCGAGCAGGATCGCGACGACGACGGCCCAGGTGCCGCAGAGGGCGACAAAGAAGCCGACGTGCCGGCGGAGGAGGGCATGTCGCCGGTCCTGCGTGTCGGCGGACACGAGCGCCGCGTACGCGGGCACGAGAAGCGGCATCACCGCGGCCGTCTCCTTCGACGCCATCGCGAGGGCGGCACATGCGACCGATGCAGCGAGCCAGGCCCGTGACCGTTTCGCATCGAGTGACGCGACGAAGCAGGCGAGCGTTGCGAGCATGAGCAGCGCGGCGAGCGACTCCATCCGCTGATAGAGGTAGGTGACGGCCTGCGTGCAGAGGGGGTGCGCGGCCCAGATCGCGGCGACGCACCAGCCGATGGCGGCCGCGGCAGGCGCGTCGGCAGAGGCGAGCCTTCGCAGCGTGCGGGCGACGAGCCACCAGACGATCAGGGCGGCGGCACCATGGATCGCCAGGTTCACCGCGTGAAACGAGCGCGGATCGTTGGGCCGCAGCCCGACCGCCCGATTGAATGCCCGGTTGAGGGCGAACGTGTAGTAGGGCAGCGGCCGGTGGGGCAGGCGTCCACCCTCGAACATCGGCACGTTCGGTGGCCAGAGCGTGTCGAGCGCGGGATTGCGCTCGATCTCGGCGATGTCGTCCCAGACGAACGGCGCGCGGAACGTGTTGCCGTAGGCGACGGCGAGGAGCGCCGCGAGGGCGACGGCGCCCATCCATCGTCGGATACGCTCGAGCCGTGGTCGTTCGGTCACGGGACGCTCTTTCTCCCAAGAAGAACCGCGGCCCAGGCGATCGCCCCGATCCACGCGGCGCCGCTGACGGCGGCCGACCACTCGAACGTGGGCGAGCGATGCCGGAACTCGAGCACATGCCTGCCTTCCGGCAACAGGCAGCCGCGATGAATCCGGTTGACCCGCATGATCTCGGCGTCGCGGGGCTGTCGTGGATCGGTCGTCACGCGCAGCCTCCAGTCGGGATGGAACGTGTCGGCGAGCACGAAGAGCCCCGGGGCGGCGAGCGTGGCCTCGACCACGACGCGCCGCGGCTCGTCCACCACGATCCGGCACGACTCGGCCGCGCTATCGGGCGAGATCGGTGCACCGAGCGGCGGCAGGTTGTCGATCGACTCCACGACAGCCGTGTCACCGAGCCAGGGGAGGTCGCGACTTGGGAAGGCGATCGTCGCGAGGCCTGCCACCCAGCGGCTCCTGGGTCTTCGAGGGAGGGGATCGACCTGCTGCACGCTCCGGGTGATCCTCGCCCTCGGCAGGGCTGACTCATTGCGGACGAAGCGGGCGGCGGGTCCCTTTGACGGGGCCTCCGCGGCCGTCGGCATCGCCGGGCCTTCTGGGCTCCTCCCGAGGAGTTCTCCGGCCCGCTGCCCTGCAGACCAGTCGCGCTGGAACTCGGGCAGGAGATCGCGATCCCCTTGCCCTGCCGGCAGGACGAAAAACTCGACGGACGAAGTGTCGAAGATTCGGCGGGCAAACCCGGCCATCCGCGCGGGATCCATCGGTGACGCGAGCAGCTCCACGTCGGCCTCCATCGCGGTGCCCGTCTCGCCGAACTTTCCCCAGCCGTGCAGCAGCGGCGTGGTGCCCCGCATGATCGCCCCGATCGATCGTGCCCAGGCATCAAGGTCGGCCGGATTGGGGTCGGCCATGAGACCATCGATCGCCGTGAGGCGGGGATGGCGCCCGGTGTCGCGGCAGGCCGGCAGCCGGTCTTCCGCGAGGGCCTCGAGCACGCTCGCCCCCTCCCGGAGCGCCGAGAACGACGACACGGAGGTGTGGAGCCTGCCCGCGGCCACGAGATCCACAGCCGCAACGGCGACGAGTGGCCAGGCGAACGAGGCTGCAGGGGCGAACCGCAGGGTGAGCAAGGAGGCCACGCAGGAGGCGACCGAGATCGCTCCTCCGACGCCGATGAACAGGGCGTCGCCCGCGGGGGCGACCACGACGGCGCCGGCCGTGCATGCCGCCGCGAGAACGGCGATGCCGATCAGCGATCGACGCACGAAGGCAAGCGACGAGCTGGTCGTCAGCGCGTCGAAGCCGATCGCCGCAAGCTGCGCGAACGCGAGGGCGCAGGGCGTGAGCCACTTCGCCGGATACCGAAAGCCCGAGTATCCCGGCAGGAATGTGGCCATCAACCAATAGAGCCCGCCCACTTCGTCGCCCACAACGTACGGGATGGGCGGACGATCGCCGCCGATCCACCCAACCGCATGCCGCGTCGCCCCGCCGAGCCCGAATCCACCGAGGCTCGCGAGGAAGGCGAGCACGAGCAGGATGGCCCACGCGGGGGTCCGCCGATCGCCCCTTCGCCACGTGGCCGCGACCATGCAGGCAAGCGGCAGCGCGCCGCCGTAGAGCGTCGCCGTCCACGCGTCCCGCTCGAGACCGATGGCGGTCGGCCACCGACGGGAGGACGGCCCGCCGAGCGTGGGCGAAAGCAGTTCCACGCATCGCCACGGCGCGACGCTGAAACGGTAGACGTCGTGATAGAAGCTGACCGACTCCGGCGGCCTTCCGATCATTACGGCATACCAGGGAGCGGCCCGCAGCGACTCAGCGTCGGCCTCTCGCAGGAACCTCGGCACGTCCCAGATCGACATCGGCCAGGCGTCGGTGAACCGCGTCGTGTCCCGCATGAATTCGGCCGAGAGGGCGATCTGGACGACCGCGAGGGCGCCGGCGAAGACGGCGGCGGCCGCGAGCCTGCCCATCGGGCTCGCGAGTCCCGTGACCGAGCCGCGGCCGTGCCACAGGGCGAAGAGCCCGAGCACGAGCCCCGCGTGAAAGGCGGCTTGCGGATCGCCGGCGAGCACGGCGAGCGCGAGCGCTGCCGCAAGCACCAGAAAATCGCCGGCCTCGAATCGCTGGATCAGCCGCAGGCCGGCGCGGAGGGCGCAGGCGAACCAAGCGGCGCCGGCAGCGATGATCGGGTTGTAGATCTGGAACAGCACGCTTCCCGAGCACGCGTAGACGAGCCCCGCGAGCACAGCCGCGGGCGGCGAACACCCTGCGTCGCGGGCGATGAGGCCGGCCGCGGCGCCGGCGAGAACGAGGTGCGCGACGACGAGCGCGTTCAAGGAGAGCCCTTCGGGCAGGATCGCCGTGAGCAGAATCTGCGGCGGGTAGAACGCTCCAGCGACCCCGGTGCCGGCGAGCGGCTGGCCGGCATTGAGCAGGGGATTCCAGAGCGGTGCCCTGCCAGCGAGCCACTCGTCGCGGACGATCCGATAGAGCGATGGGAAGGTGTGGGCCGAGTCGCGGAGCGCGAAGATACGATCGCCGACGAGCGCGTCGCCGAAGAGCCCGGCGACGACCGCCACGAGGAACACGCCCACGATCGTGGCATGGCGGGACCGACTCGGGGCACCAGCTGTCAGGCGCCGCATGGTGCTTCCGCCACCAGGAGTTCCCGGAGCACGAGGCCGAAGGCGACCCAGCCGCCGGCCACCATCATACCCATGGTGAGCACCGGATCGTCGAGGGCCGTCGCCTGCAGCACGGGCCTGACGGCGATCGCGACCGCCGCCGCCAGCGACGCGATGACGAACCATGCCGGACGGCCGCGCCGGATCCTCCCGGCGAGAAAGAGCAGCGACGGGATTGCCAGCACGTAATAGTGCAGCCAGGCGAGCCGCGCCGTGAGCAGGTAGGCGAGCAGGCCGATGGCGATCGCCCCGACCAGGCCGTCGTCCGGGGGTGCGGCCTCCGGTGCACGGTCACGGCGTCCGTGTCGGACGACGAGGCCGATGCCGACGACGCTCGCGACCGCCGCAAGCAGCGGCAGGCCGAGATCGGGCCCGCCGCGCTCCAGCACGAACTCGACGAACGACACGTTCCCGGCCGAGACCCGCGAGTGCGTGAGCCAATCGAAGCTGCGAATCCGTGCCAGCCATGCCTGCCAGATGCCACCATCGATGGCGAGCATCGGAATCAAGACGCCCGCCACGAGCCCGCCTGCGATGCCGCTGGTCTCGTCGATGGCCCGTTGGCGATCGCCGCGTGCGAGTCGGTACGCCGGCACGACCAGGCAGACGAGCCCGACGATCGGCTTGAAGCATGCGGCGAGCCCGAGCAGGCCGCCCGCGACGATGCCCCACGGGCGGGCGTCCGGCCGCGATGCCAGCCAGGCCGCGGCCGCGATCCAGCCCAGAAGCAGCCGGTTGAGGTTGCCCACCCGGATATCGGAGGCGACGCACTCGAAGCAGAGGGTCGCCGTCGCCGCGGCGACGACCCCGTCGAGCCAGGAGAGGCCGCAGAGCCGGCCGAGGCCGAGGACGCCTCCGAAGAGGCACGCGATGCCGAGGTGCTGGAAGGCGAAGTAGCCGGTGGCAAAATCCCGCGTCGCGAACGGAGAGAGCAGGAGGTAGCAGAGCGGCGTGTTCGTGACTTGGAATTCCTGCCAATAGGAGGCAGCGCGGTCCCGGTACGGATCACGCGGGGCGTCGCGGCCGAGCGCCTCGGCGAGCCTGGCACGAAGCCGGCCGCTGCCGTCGCCGTCGTACACCGCCGGTCCTTCGCCGACTGCGAACAGGTGAGGCACCATCCAGTAGTGAAAAAAATCGACTCCCTCGCCCCCGCGTGCGGCGTCGAGCGCGTGGGCCGCCGCGGCGATGCCGAGCACCAGGCCGAAGAGGATCTCCCGCCGGCTCATGGCCGCACCGCGACCGGCACCAGCCGGCCGCCGGTGTCGGCGACGTGGCTGCCGCGGTCTCCTGCCTCGTGGTATTCGGCGTCTTGGTTGACGTTCCAAACGTCGTAGAGCCGCTCTCTCGCGAGGATGTTTTTGGCCGTCAGCATGGCCGTCATCATCGCGTGGTCTTGATTGTTGTATTTGTGCATCCCGTTGCGACCCACGAGGTGCAGGCCGGGATACCGCTGTTCGAGCGTGTCGCGGATGGTCGCCACGTGCGTGGCGTAGTCGTCGTCGTACACGGGATAGGCCTTCGCCTGGCGGACGACATGGCCGTCGAGCACGTCGCCGGGCGCGACGAGCCCCAGCGATTCGAGCTCCCGCGTGGCCAGGGCGACGAGATCGGCGTCGGGGCTCGTCCAGAGCCCGTCCCCCTCGAAGCAGAAATACTCGAGTCCGTAGCAGGCGAGATTCGGATCGGGCACCATCTCCGGCGACCAGCTGCCGAAGTTTTGCACGCGGCCGACCTTCACGCCCGGCTCGTGGATGTAGATCCAGTTGTCGTCGAACCG